>JANOUH010000359.1:0-11522 GCA_031416795.1 Cytophagales bacterium
TACAAAAAGATAGATGAGTATGCAGCACATCATGGCCATGGCCAATCCGGCAATATTAATGAAGGCCGTGAGCTTGTTTCTAAAAATGGATCGAAGCGCAACTTTCAGATAATTTCGAATCATGATGCGAGGGGTTTTATATTCTTAGAACTGAAATTTTCAATAAAGGTTACACGCCAATGACCTTCTGCTTTCTATTTGGTTGCACTCATGCGATTTTCAAGTTGATCAAATCGAAAACCTTCTTAATTTACACTCTTAATTTTACTCAATATGTATATACAAGGAGATGCTGCCAAGGAAATGACTTATGATGCGATTGTCATCGGATCTGGGATGAGTGGTGGCTGGGCTGCAAAGGAATTATGTGACAAGGGACTGAAAACCCTGGTGCTGGAGCGTGGCCGCGAGGTGAAGCATCTTGATGATTATCCGACTACTACCATGAACCCCTGGGAATTTCCCTACCGTGGTCGTTTGCCACTTGAGGTGAATGAAGCAAACCCGATTGCAGACCGCTGTTATGCCTTCGGTGATGCTACCAAACATTTTTTTGTAAAAGATGCAGAGCATCCTTATGTGCAGGAAAAACCTTTTGATTGGATTCGAGGATATCAAACCGGTGGAAAATCTTTATTGTGGGCCCGCCAGGTGCAGCGATGGAGTCGCTTTGAATTTGAAGCGCCTGGTCGCGATGGTTTTGCCGTGGACTGGCCGATTCGTTATGATGATCTCGCACCCTGGTATTCGTATGTAGAAAAATTTGCTGGCATCAGCGGCAACCGCGATGGACTTGAAACACTGCCAGACAGTGAAGTGATGAAAGCTTGGGAGAGCAATTGTGTGGAGGAACACATTCAACAAAAAATAAAAGAGAATTATAAAGATCGTGATGTAGTGATGGGTCGCTGTGCACATCTCACCGAGCCACAGGAAATTCATAAGCAGCAGGGCAGGGGACAATGCCAGGCGCGCACGCTGTGTGAACGAGGTTGTCCGTTTGGCGGATACTTCAGTTCGAACTCCTCTACATTACCGTGGGCGATGAAAACAGGTAATATGACCTTGCGCCCATTCTCGGTGGTCCACTCTATTATCTATGATGAGAAAAAAGGCAAAGCTTCTGGTGTGCGTGTGATTGATGCCAATACAAAAGAAGTGTTTGAATATTATGCGCGCATCATTTTTGTGAATGCAGCTGCGCTCAATAGTAACTTACTTTTATTGAACTCAACCTCAAATCGCTTTCCGAATGGATTTGGGAATGATACTGGACTGCTCGGAAAATTTGTTGGCTTCCATAATTATCGTGGGTCAGTCGATGCCATCTTTGAAGGTTATGAAGACACTTATTATTATGGACGCAGGCCTACGCAGATGATGATGCCTTCGTTCCGCAATGTGTACAAGCAGGAAGAAGATTTCATGCGTGGCTACATGTCGTTTTATGGAGCCTACCGTGCGAGTACAAAATCTGAAAGCATTGGTGCTGATCTTAAGAATGCCGTTTCCAAACCGGGCACCTGGCACGTGTCGATGATGATGCAGGGCGAAACTGTTCCGATTGAAAGTAATCATGTGCGTTTGAGCACGGATCAAAAGGATGCGTGGGGTATTCCACAACTCATCACATCTATTGAGCACACGGATAATGATGTGAAAGTGATGAACGACTTCTTAGTGCAGGCGCAAGAGATGCTGGAGAAAGCCGGCTGTAAAAACATTGTTCCTCACGATAGCAAACAAGCACCGGGTCTGGATATTCACGAGATGGGTGGTGTGCGTATGGGGAGAGATCCGAAGACTTCTTTATTGAATAAGTGGAATCAATTTCATAGCTGCAAGAATGTGTTTGTTACCGATGGTGCGTGTATGACTTCCATGGGCAATCAGAATCCTTCGCTTACGTTCATGGCGATGACAGCGAGGGCTGCGAATTATGCAGTGGATGAGATTATTAAGGGGAATTTGTAAATTTACTCTTTGGTTTGGTGGGCAGGGAAAAATGATCCATTTTAACTTTGGTTATATTTAGGAAAATTCGATTTCTTCTATGTATACAAGATTGGATGATTTGGTTCAAGGAGATAGAATTAAAATCGTAAAAGAATTTAAGGACTTCGATAACCAGGTGGTGCCCGTTGGTACTGAATGGACTTTTATAGATTATAGTTATTTTCCTTACGATGGTGGATACACATTTAATTTTAAAGAAGGTGAAATGCGCATGGCGGAAATATCAAAAGCAGACTATTATGTGTTGTGTAATGCGGCTGAATTTTTTATGCTGATCACGGATCATATTACGATGAAGGATACATGGACAACCCGTTAGCGCAAAGTACTTGTTATCATTATGAACGAGTCATTCCGGGATTTCAATATTTCCATATTTCGACATATTAGTATCATGATTTATTTTTGCTTTAGCCAATACTCTTTTAAAATCAGGATCATTACGGTAGGCATCAAAGTAATATGAATGGGAAAGAAAGTCATAGTTATTTTCTTCTGTATTATTTCCTCTTTCAACTTCTGCTTCTATACGATGAATTACATCTTTCATTACCTTGTTACGATTGGAAGCTAAAAGAATATATGTATTATTTTTATGTTCCTGACTGACTTTCCCGGGTTCACCTTTCGCTGCGTAAAGAAATGATAACTGGAAAGAATCACCCCAGGCTAATGCTTTTAGCAGGCTTTCTGCTTTATCATAATCACCATAGTACACCAGCCAAAACGGAAGACGGTACACCTGCGAAAATGGATCTTCTGAAAGTTCAAAGCAGGTTTGAAGAGCTTTTTTTGCTTCTATATTTTTTCCTGATAGCGCATATTGTTGAACCAGTATAGAATATAAATTAGGGTCTAAAGGATCTGCTTTTATTGCGTTAAGCGTTAATGGAATAGCGGGTGAATTGAGTCCTAGGTCTTGTGTAAGTGTATAGCTTAAATTATAATTAGTTAATGGGTCTTTGTGATCTATGTAGAAGGCATTTTTCATATAAAAAAAACTGCTGTCAAAATTAGGACCCTGCCGATGCACAAGAGTCCATGCCATAGCCGTATTTACATACGATGAGTTGGGTTTTAATTGAAGTGCTTTTCTGGCAAGTTTCTCTTTGAGCTCGAGTAAACCTTTCGGAAATTCAATCTTTGGTACACCAAGCAAACTGTTGTTTCGCAGTTCATCATACGTTTCGGCAAGACCGGCATAAGCTTCCGCATAACCAGAATCGAGTTGTATTGCCGTCTCAAAATATTTTTTCGATTTTTCAAAATATTCATGCTGATGGCTATTGAAATATTTTTTATAGAGAAAGTACATTCCCTTTTGATACTGATCATATGCTTCCACATTTTGAGTGGGGATTTGGGTGATCTTAGCATTAGTTTCTGAAGTGATTTCAATTTTGAATTTGTGTGCAATCATCCTGGCAATTTCACTTTGAACTTCAAAAATATCTTTCAGGTCCCGGTCGTAGGTCTCAGCCCAAATGTGCTGATCTGTATGGGCATCTATGAGCTGGGCAGTTATCCTGATTGTATTCCCGGATTTTCGTACACTCCCTTCAAGAATGGAGGAAACATTTAGTTCTTTTGCGATTTTTTTAAGATTCTTAGGTTTGCCTTTATAAGACAAAACAGAAGTACGACTTATAACCCGTATATCTTTGATTTTGGAAATATGGGCTATGATTTCTTCTGTAATGCCATCGCTAAAATATTCCTGACCCAAGTCTCCGCTCATATTATCAAAATAGAGAACGGCAATAGATTTTTCAGTTGCCGGATCAGAGATTAGTTTAGAAAAAATAAAGTAGCCAGCAAAGAGAAGGACCACCAAAACGGCCGCAGCCAACATCCATTTTCTTGACAAAGATTTTTTAGGCTGGAGTTTTCCCTCCATGTTCTTTTTATCCGGAACCACTAGCCCGTCATTGGCCAGGGCAAAAACTTCCATTGATTCATCCACATTCTTAAAATCAAATTTCCCAAGGGACTTAGCTGTTAACTCCGGGTGATTTTTAATAGTATGACACACTTCGGAGGAGATTAAAATAGAATTGGCTACACCCAACGATTGAATCCGGGATGCTACATTCACATCATCGCCAAGTGCTTGCCCATTTTCAAATAAAACCTCTCCAAGATGAAGACCAACACGAAGAGGTACAGCGGGTTCTGACTTTAATCCGATTTGTAATTCGATAGCACATTTCAAGGCTTCATACACACTGTTGAAGACGCACAAACTACCATCACCATAATTGTTTAAGATCTCACCGTGGTGGTTTGATACTGACTTTTCCAAAACTTCATGATAGTGCTTGATGATGCAAACGGCATTCGTTTCATCATGTTGCATCAAAGCGGTAAAGCCCACAATGTCGGTGAAAAGAATAGCAGCCAAATGGCGATCCCGGGTTGACATTCAAATTATGCATGCGCTTTAAGTACTTACGCAACGATAACAGTCAGCCCAAGTTATACCTTTACTAAGTGCTGCGAAATGATTTTCATCATGTATTGTGATGCTTGTTTGGCTCAATTTTGATAGGAGGGCTTATTCCCTGACTTGGCGCAGTGTTGGCACTATAGCAATCAGAAGGTCAAAATTGTACACCCATACTTTACCTTTTAGCTTTTGTCAGGCTTTTATCTTCCAATAAATCGCTTTCACCTTTTTCATAAATAACATTGGAGCGACCGACAATTAATGGATCTACCCGGCCGATGAAGTTAACATCTTTATTGCTGTAGGGCATCTTAGTCAGCACATAGCGCACGGCATTTAACCGGGCCCGTTTTTTACAATTGGATTTTACCACGGTCCAGGGAGCATCGGAGGTGTCGGTGTGAAAAAACATTTTTTCTTTTGCATCGGTGTATTCATCCCATTTATCCAGCGATGCTTTATCAATAGGCGAAAGTTTCCATTGCTTTAAGGGATGGGTTTTTCTGTCTTTAAACCTGCGCCTTTGTTCGTCTTTGCTAACTGAAAACCAGAATTTAAATAAGATAATACCACTTCGCACCAGATTGCGTTCAAATTCAGGGGCCTGCCTCATGAATTCAAAATACTCATCCTTGGTGCAAAAGTTCATCACCCTTTCTACACCGGCACGGTTATACCACGAACGGTCGAACAGCACAATCTCTCCGTTTGTTGGTAAGTGTTTTACATAGCGTTGAAAATACCATTGACCCCGTTCTTCATGGGTGGGTTTTTCCAAAGCGACCACTCTCGCACCACGTGGATTCAAGTGTTCCATCATCCGCTTGATCGTTCCACCTTTTCCGGCTGCATCTCTTCCTTCAAAAAGTACAATGACCCGACTTCCTGTTTCCTTCACCCACGCTTGTAATTTCAGCAGCTCAACCTGTGTGTTATATTTTTGAAATTCATAGTTCTTTCTTGACATTAAATATTTGTAGGGGTAGCCACCCTCTTGCCAGCCATCTGCTAACTCCGCATCTCTACTAATTTTTGTAGGGTTAAGTTTGAATTCTTCCTTTAAAATCTTTAACAAAAGTTTCTTCTCTTCGGAAGGAAAATTTGCCAGGTAGTTTTCAACGATAGCTCGTTTATTTCCAGGTTGTTTAAACTTATCTTTTAATGCAGCCGCCTCGCTGTTTAATTTAGCTCTCATTTTTCTGTTTACAGTGTTGGCTCTTGCCTCATTCGGAGTATCTCCTGTAATGATATCACCTGAGCTCGTTTTTCTGGATTGATGTTTCAATGCTTGCTCTTCACTGATGATGGGAGTTTTCTTCTTGGTCATTTTATTCTATGATTATGTAATCTTAAATGACGCGCTTTTTTGGTAATTTTTTGATGCCTTGGGTATGATTTATATCATTGTTTTCTCGTCCCTGGCTTAGCATGAACACACGATTAGATTGAAACCTAAATCTTACTTATGTTTGAATATTATTCTCAATAAACGGAGCGCACATGAATTTTGAAACCAATGCAGTACATGCCGGGCACCTGGAGGATTTGAATGCCGGCTCGGTGACAAATCCTATTTATTTGTCCACCACGTTCGAACGCGACAAGGAGGGCAACATAGCGCCTAAAGGCTATATCTATTCGCGTCTTGCAAATCCAAACCGAAGTGGGCTGGAGGCAAAACTAACCGCACTTGAAAAAGGTGCCGAGGCGATGGCTTTTTCATCGGGTATGGCCGCTGCCATGGCGGTATGTCATTCCATCATGGAACCGGGTGCTCATGTGATCATTCCGGATGATTGTTATCACGGGATAGCGCACCTTGTGAAAAATATGTACACCCGTTGGGGCATTACTTATTCCGAAGTGGATATGATCAACCCTGTGAATGTGGAGAAAGCCATCACAGCCAAAACAAAATTGATCCTTATCGAAACTCCTTCCAATCCTCTTTTGAAAATTGCCGACATAGCGGGGATCTGTGAGATTGCAAGAAAAAATAATGTCCCTGTCGCTTGCGATAACACATGGGCGACACCTTATATCATACAACCGCTCACGATGGGTGCGGATTATTCTATTCATTCATCTACCAAATATTTCGGAGGCCACTCGGATGTAATTGGTGGATGTGTGATCGTGAGAGAAAGTAATGAAGCATCAAAAAAGATTCGTGAATATCAAACCATCGGTGGTGCAGTGCCGTCACCATTTGATTGCTGGTTATTGGATAGAAGCATTGCCACACTACCCATCAGGATGAATGCACAAACCAAAAATGCCAGTGTGATTGCCGATTTCCTGAATGAACATCCTAAAATTGAACGTGTTTATTATCCTGGACTAACATCGCATGTAAATCATGAAGTAGCCAAAAAACAAATGAAAGGAATTTATGGCGGTATGCTTTCGGTGTTGGTGAAAGGTGGAAGAAAGGAAGCCATGGATTTTGCGAATAGCCTTTCTATTTTTAAACACGCCACCAGTTTGGGAGGTGTGGAAAGTCTGATTGAACATCGCATGTCGGTGGAAGGCGATCATCCGAAAAGTCCGGATAATTTATTAAGACTTTCCATCGGTATCGAGCACATCGATGACTTGCTGAACGATATCAAAAAATCGTTGGATTAATATGGAAGAATAGATTTTAAAATGACTACGCTATCCCGAATTCTGAATCACAAGATTGTTGCCATCATACGTGGTGCGCAACCGGATGACATTTTGCATATCGCCCATGCTTTGTTTGAAGGAGGCGTGAAGCTTTTGGAAGTAACTCTCAATTCTCCGGATGCATTATCATCGATCAGCAGGATAGCGACACGCATGAATGCGGAAGTATTCGTAGGCGCAGGTACTGTGCTGGATGCAGAGATGGCAAAGGCGGCCCTTGATTCGGGTGCTCAATTTATTATTTCACCTTCTCTCGACATGGAAACTATTTACGCCACTAAACAGGGTGGAGCTATTAGTATACCGGGGGCGTTCACTGCCACGGAGATTTTATCGGCCTATAAAAATGGTGGTGATATTATTAAAGTCTTTCCTGCTTCCATAGGGCCAGCTTATTTTAAAGATCTCCGTGGACCGTTTCCTCACATTCCACTCATGCCCACCGGGGGAGTTAACCTCAACAATATTCAAGATTTCCAAAAGGCAGGCGCGGTAGCTTTTGGTGTGGGTAGTGGCTTAGTAGACACATCGCTGAAAATATCGGATCAGTATTTAATCGAGCTTACCGAGAAAGCTAAAAAATATGTGGAGGCTCTTAGCGAGGGTTAATTGATTTATCTTAAATAAAAAGTGTAGTCATAAAAGAAATCGTTGATGCATACTTTTATAAGTTGTGATTGGGGAACGTCCACATTTAGATTAAGACTGGTTGATGCTACCGCACAATCTGTATTAGCTGAGGTGACTACCAACCAGGGCATTGCCGAAACGTATGCGCTTTGGAAGCAAGAGGGACATGATGAACGGAACAGATTTTCTTTTTATCAATCATTCATTGAGAACCAATTAACAAGATTGCAAGAACAGAGCACTGAATCCATGCTCCATGAGCCCTTGATTATTTCTGGAATGGCATCATCTAACCTTGGTATGGTTGAGGTTCCTTATAAAGAACTTCCTTTTGCCATAGATGGCAGTGATCTTGAATTCAAAAAAATCAATGCAACTAAATATTTCCAACATGATGTGGTGTTGATTTCTGGAACGAAGACTTCCAACGATGTTATGAGAGGAGAAGAAACTCAACTGATTGGTTGCAACTTCAATTCTGATGAAGAACATGTTTATATTTTTCCCGGCACACACTCCAAGCATGTTACCGTAAAACATCGGATAGCCACGGATTTCAAAACGTATATGACCGGTGAATTTTTTCACCTCTTGTCAACCCAAAGTATTCTCTCCCAATCAATTCAGGAAAATAACCATTCATTCAACGGGAAAACGCTAAAGAGTTTTGAAGA
Source organism: Cytophagales bacterium (assembly GCA_031416795.1). Taxonomy (GTDB): domain Bacteria; phylum Bacteroidota; class Bacteroidia; order Cytophagales; family Cyclobacteriaceae; genus ELB16-189. Next base: position 8,437 of record JANOUH010000359.1, read on the forward strand.
GGGTGTGACCCAAAGTATTCATACTAATATATTACACAATGCATTTCTGGTGAGGACTAATCATCTGATGGCCAATTTATCAAAAGAGGAAAACTACTATTACCTTAGTGGATTATTAATCGGTACAGAACTTAAGGAGTTAGCCCACCGGACAGTTCCCTTAACTATTGTTGGCAGCGAATTGATGCAAAAATATTATGTTGTGGCCCTTGAAAAATTGGGGATCAGCAACGTTGAAATCTTTGATGCAGACAAAGCTCTGGTAAATGGACATTGCAAAATTTATCGCTTACTTCAGAACAACGGCAAACAATCCTAAAAATTCCTTACTTAGAATCCGACTTCAGTTTTTGTATGATGGCATTGATGTCGATGCTTTTTTTTAAGGCTGCGATTTCAGTAGGAGTAAAATAAGTTAACTCATTTCGCTCGAGAAAACTGATGGATGACTCGCTTATTTTCCCTGATGCATCCTTCAGGTTGCTAAGATCAAGGTTGAGATGCTTAGCCAGAAATTGATAAGCTGCAAATCTTTTACTCTCACCATAGTCGTGCCCTTCGTTGGCGAGGTGTACATTTTCAATGAGTGATGCTTTGTTATACAATTCATAAACACGTTTTGCAAAAGGGTATTCTACTTTTTCTGTGTTCTTTGTCCAATCTGCGCCATCGGAGATTAATAGCATAGGTCTTGGAGCCGCCACGCTGGCGATTTCCGCATTGGAGAACACCGTGTTTCCCACTCTATGAACAGGCATTCCACTTTCGCAGGTGCAGCCTCCGAAGAAATGAGAAGATACCATAACCACCGGAACAGAGACTTTTATTCGATCATCTAAAGCAGTTAACATAAAGGTTTGTGTTCCACCACCCGATTCTCCAGTCACGGCAATACGATTGGGGTCGGCTTCTTTTAAGGTTAAGAGAAAGTCGATGACGCGCATGCTGTTCCATGTTTGTATTTGTAATGCTTTTTCATACTTATGTGGCAACTGCACGCTTTCTCCATACCCAATCATATCATGAATGAAAACAATGGCGCCCATCTTAGCGAGGGATGCACATCGTGCCTGCATATTTTTTGAGAACCTTCCACCGCTTTCAGTATCGCTAAAGTGGCCGTGCGTGCATAGAATGACCCGTAGTGATTTCTTTTTAAATTTTCCGATGGGCTTATAGAGATTGCCTGTAACGAAAAAACCTGGCACACTTTCAAAGGTCACGGCTTCAACGGAATATCCATCCAATAGTTTTTTATTTCTGAACTTAGGATTGAGTGGTGTTCTTTTTGGCAACGTCTCCAGTTCCATTCCTTTCCGTAGATTTTGCTTTATGCTATCAGCATGTTGAGTCCAGTCCGATAATGAATTCAAACGCGCTTGTACCTGCGCTAATTTTTGTGCACCATCAAGTTCAGAGTAATAGGCACCCTGGCAAAGGTTACTCGTTTGAGCGCTCAACATGGTGCTGATGAATAAAAGTAAAATGGCAAGTCCTAACTGTTTCAATTTCATATCAAGGATTTAATTTTTTTGATTGTAATTTATTTTTATCCAAACGTCTGCACCAGACTATAGATGGCCACCCATGCAATGGATGCCACGCTAATCCAGAAAATGAAATTATAAAATCTGCCGGAAGGTAATATTTTTATGCGGCCATATTTAAAGTGCCACCCGGCAAACACGACCAGCAACAACATGAATGACCCAATAATTCCTCCGGACAGCACCATGAGCACAGGTAGTTCGATATAGCAATAGAGACAGGCCCAAATGAATGGAATGAGAAACGACAACGTGGACACCATCTTCTTTCTCTTTTTCAAATCTGAAAAATGAAACCACCCGAGTTGCCCGAACAGATCAGGAAAGACCCGAGTCCAGTAGGCCAGTGTGGCATAAACGCTTGAGAATAAAACAAAAAAGGCACCAATGAGATACATTGTCTTTGCGCCTGCACCCAGTGATTGTGTATAGATCAGGGCCAGTGTTTCAATCACTTCATTTCCATTGGGGATAGTTTCATTGCCATGTAAAATGGCGGCACCCAATAGATAGAAAACAATAGTCACCAACGTGTAGAGAATCATAGCGACCACTGCATCTAAATACATGACGTTGATCCATCCGTGTGCACGTTGCTTCCATGCAGGAGATCCATCGGGTACACCAGCATAACTCGCGTATCCTTTTTCGAGACACCAATAATTGTAGGCGATGATTTCATCACTGGCCACACCAGTGATACCGAAGGCGCCCATTGCAATGGCGATTTCTTCGCCCGTAAGACGAAAGCGAAATCCGTTGATCACCTCACTCAACGAAAATGCAAACTCGGTGAATTGCACCGCCACCAAGGAAGCAATCGTGAATAATGTAAACATCATAATCATGAAGAGTGATACTTTTTCGATCAGCCCATAGCGGCCATCGAAGATCAGTGCAGCGGCTAATGCGGCCGTTACAAATGCCCACACATAAACGGATATACCAGGAAACATCAAGTGCAACACCACCGCAGTGCCTCCCACAATTCCTCCAATCTGAATTACTTTGAGAGATTGCATCACCAGTAGCATCCATACGGCCCATGTTCCTTTTCCAAACTTCATTCCGGGAAGTTTATTGAATGCCTGCACAGAAGTTTCTCCTGTGAGAATGGCATGTCTTCCAAATTCGAGTTGCACAGCCACTTTCGCGAGGCAACTGATGAGTATGATCCAGATGGCAGCAAAACCGGCTTTGGCTCCGAGCACGGTGGTGGCAATTAATTCACCTGATCCCACAATGGAAGCGGAGAGGATAAAGCCGGGGCCAAGGAACTTCAACATGCCAACGAACGATGACGGAGGTTGCCGTATGGATTGATTACTGATCAGGTAAGGATCGGTGAGAGCTTGCATAAGATGAAAGCTACTCATCATTTGATAAAACCGGAAATGACTTTTAGTGAAACTGAAAACTCGGTGTTGAGTGGCGCCTAAGCAGGATGATGCCCGATATTCGCGTTACTTATTAAAAGTGGCCTATTCATTCAGGAAAACTTATAAAGGATTTAAATAAGAACTGTGTTATTTTGATGGT
>JANOUH010000360.1:0-4602 GCA_031416795.1 Cytophagales bacterium
CTGTACTTACGCGGAGTGCTTCATTCGTTTCATCGATTGATGCCTGAACGGTAGTGAGTGATTTATTTTCTTCGTTGAGGTAATTTTTATTCAGCACAAAACCCATGGCAATGCCCGCAAACAAAGCAATGATGATGTATAGGGTTAGAAGGCTTTTTTTTGTAGGGACAGAGGTTAGTTCCATGTTATATCAATGCAGTTAATACGATCTTTTAAAAATGAAATTTATATGATTTTAACCTTCCAAGGTAATGATTATAAAAGTGCATCATACTTTATTTATGCTGAGTGGTGTAGAGGCCACAAAGTCACAAAGCCACAATTTAAAATGGTTAAAGAATTATTCTTTTAATCCCCTCTTTTATCAGCGGGACATTAAAATTTATTAGATAACCTAAGCGTCTGATGGTTAACCGTAAATGACTTAATACCTGAGCTTGCCAAACCGGATTCACCTGATCGACTGCTTTAATTTCAATGATTACCTTGTCGTCAACCAAAAGATCCAACCGTAAACCTTCATCAAAGACAATCCCATCATATTGAATTGGGATATCGATTTGTCGAGCCACAAGTAATCCGGCCTTTCTGAGTTCATGAGTAAGACAAACCTCATAGACTTTTTCAAGTAAGCCTGGGCCCAATTCGGAATGAACTTTGAAAACAGCATTTACTATTGATTTTCCAATTGATTCTTTCTGTTCGGATAGCTTTTCGTACTTCATATAGCAATCGTGCCTTAGTGCCCTTGTGGCAAAGTAAACTATATAATTTTTACGCTCTTATTTCTTAAATAGAAATCAACTATCACCAGTGCAGCCATAGCTTCAACAATGGGCACTGCACGGGGCACCACGCAAGGGTCATGTCTTCCTTTTCCTGACACGATTGCTTCATTTCCTTCTTTATCTACACTAGGTTGATCTTGCATGATTGTAGCCACCGGTTTGAATGCGACATTGAAATAAATATCTTCTCCATTACTAATGCCGCCTTGAACTCCGCCTGAATAATTGGTCTTTGTGCGGATTCGCGTGCCGTCATTATAAAACTCATCATTATGTTGTGAGCCGCGGAGCGTTACACCATCAAAGCCGCTTCCGTATTCAAAACCCTTCACTGCGTTAATACTTAGCATAGCCTTTCCAAGTTCGGCATGTAGTTTATCAAAGACAGGTTCACCTAATCCAACAGGAGTATTCTTTATTACGCACGACACCACGCCACCGATGGTATCGCGCTCTAACCGCACCTGGTCGATGAGGGCAATCATTTTTTCAGCGGTGGATGCATCAGGGCATCGCACAATATTATCTTCCGTTTTACTAAAATCTAATTGAGTGTAGGGAGGAGCTTTCAATTCACCGACCTGCGAAACATAGGCATTTACATCAACGCCAACTTTTTTCAAAAATAGTTTTGCAATAGCACCGGCTGCTACACGGGCAGCGGTTTCTCGTGCTGAACTTCTTCCACCTCCGCGATAATCGCGCACGCCATATTTACTTTCGTAAGTGTAATCTGCATGTGAAGGACGAAACGTATTTTGAATATGAGAATAGTCTTTGCTGCGCTGATCCTGATTTTCAATGACCATGGCGATCGGTGTGCCTGTGGATTTCCCTTCAAAAACACCGGACAGAATTTTGAAGGTGTCATCTTCTTTGCGCTGTGTGGTGATTTTTGATTGGCCTGGTTTTCTGCGATCCAGTTCGGATTGAATAAATGATTCATCAATCTCCAATCCGGCAGGACAACCATCAATGATAACACCAATTGCCGGCCCGTGTGATTCGCCAAACGTGCTGATTCTAAAAAGTGTTCCGTATGAGTTCATGGCAGGAATTCAAAATTTAAGATTCAAAAGTTCAATATTCAGTTATCCGGTTTAAATGTTGAATCTCGAATGTGAAATTATTTTCGGAAGACAAGATAAGCCGATCCTGCCAACATCACCAAAATAAAGATATTCAAGCTTACTTTCATCCAATCGAAGGATGTTGCTTGTTGAAGTTTATTTTCTGAAGCATCCAGTCGATCATAAAAGGAACCAAGATCGGTACTTTCAATGAATTGATTCTTCTGACTTTCCCCATCTACACGAAGGGTATATTGAGATCGTAGCGTATCGTATTTTTTTGAATTCGGATTGAAAAATACCCATTGAAAATAATCTCCTAGTTTAAAATCTCCAGGCTCTTTGGGAATCATGAAATAGCTAAATGTTTTGTTGCCCGATACGCGACCACTTTCACGCTTAATATTTTGTTTCATGTTCGGTTCATAAAAATCAAAATTCGCATCGTTTAAAACCACCGGTTTTTCAATGGCCGTTATATTTCCTTCGCCATTAATCCGAAATTCATATCCTATGCTTTGTCCGGTTTTAGGATTGGTTGCAGAAAACTGTTCAGCCAATTGGTAGTCACCAACGGCCACGGAATTGCGTAATGGATGCGGAGGCAGTTCTTTTACTTTAATTGTTTTCTCCTTGGAATAAAATGTTTTGAAATCCTCTTGTCGGTTTTGACCAAAGAAAGAAGGATTCTTGGCCACTTTAAATTTTATCATTTCCAATCCAACACTGGGAAAAGTTAACGGCTGCGCATTGAGTGGATAGAATGCTGCCTGATAGATCTTGTATTGTGTATACCCTTTGCCATTGATATCTATCGGCTCACCTTCAATGTTTTCGATATTAAAATTTTCTTCCCAGCAGTTTGCGGGCTTTAGTTTTTTAAGGATATCAGACAATTGTTTTCCGAGTTCATGAAATTGCATAGGTGCGCGATTGTTATCGGCCACTAAAAAAGAAAGCGTGGTAGTAAATCCTTCACCTACATACACTTCGTCTTTGTTGGTAGTCACCGCTAAAAGAGCATCTTCTTTTATATCGACAAATTCAGTCTCGCCTCGTCCGAAAAAATTATCCGCAGGGTCACTGTCAAACGGACTTCGATAAGGATCACGTTGTGCCTGCACGGCAGGACCAACTTTCACCTTTTTGCCGGTAACGGAAATGATTTGGTCATTCACTTTCATCTTAAAAGAGGGAACCGTAAACACACCTTGCTTGGTGGGTGTGTAGGTCATGATTACACTTTGCGAAGAGCTCATTTGCCCGTTCACAATGCTCGTCTGAGACTGGTTAGAGGTGCCTCTTTTGCGAAAACCATCGATGTCAGGGAAATTCTCATAACTTTTTAATCTGTCGTTATTTATGGTGACAGAGATCGTCCACGACTGGTTTTCACCGATCTCATCGGGGCCAAGTGCGATTTGAATCGGATTTTGGGCATTGGCTGCGCCAGCGAAAAGCAACAAACAGATAAATAGGGTCGTTCTTGATAAAAAAATCATAATGCACATGGTTCCGCAACTCGTTGCAGCTTACAAAAGTAAAGCCTTCTTTTCATTCTTCAATTGCTTTTGTATTTTCATGTCAGCAACGCAGGTTGGAAGACTTGCACAAACGTACTTTACAATTCTTTAAATGAAAATGCTTAGTTACGTAAAGCAAATACTCGCACGGGTGAGTTTTGATGCACGGCTCTTCGAAAAAGAGCTAAGAAAAGCAATCAAAATGTTGATTGCCGATGAAATACAGGAACTCCAGCGTTGGTGCTATGCCAACTACAAGGGGGAACACGAGGCGATTTTAAATCGGTGCTTCGTGGCTGCTTAGTGTACTACATTGTTAAATCAGAAAATCCTGCCTCCGAGCAGGATTTTTTTTTGCTATTTTTTTGATGGATTAGATACAAACGAAATGTTTCTCTTAAGCCCTTCCAGCTTAGTTCGCTTCACTGCAGATTTCTTAAACAGCTCATTGAAAACATCATTCGTGATTTCTTTCCAGTCTTGTGGTTTCATTTTTTCGAGATCAGAGTGGGGTTGAAAACGTGCTTCCTGGTGAGGTCGTGAGAAACGATTCCAGGGACAAACATCCTGGCAGATGTCGCAACCAAAAATCCAGTTCTCAAATTTTCCTTTTACTTCGACAGGAATTTCTTCCTTCAGTTCTATGGTGAAGTATGAAATGCATTTGCTTCCATCCACTACATACGGTTGTGGTATGGCATCAGTAGGACATGCATCCATGCAGGCTGTGCACGTGCCGCAGTAGTCTTTGATAGGTCCATCATATTCCAATTCAAGATCCACAATGAGTTCCGCCAGAAAGAAGAAACTTCCCATCGAGCGATTCAAGAGCAAACTGTTTTTGCCAATCCAACCCAGACCAGATTTTTTTGCCCATGCACGTTCATGAACCGGAGCAGAGTCAACAAAAGCACGACCATTTACTTCACCGATCTCTGTCTGAATTTTATTGAGGAAGTCTTTCAACTTGTCTTTGATGACAAAGTGATAATCTTCTCCGTAGGCATACTTCGCAATTTTAAGATCACCCGGATTTTCCTGTCCAAGATTTTTCTCGGGATAATAATTATAAACCAGGCTGATAACCGACTTGGCCCCGGCTACTAATAATGCTGGATCTAACCTTTTGTCAAAATGATTTTCCAAATAACTCATCGAACCTTGATAGCCACGCTTCAGCCATTCTTCCAATCGCGGAGCTTCTTCTTTCAGAAATTCTGC
>JANOUH010000361.1:0-11329 GCA_031416795.1 Cytophagales bacterium
TTCATGCAAGATAGGTTGGGGCCCATGGAAGTGGGGTATTATGGAATACTTCAAACCGTAGCCGACTTACTGAAGCTTTTACAAAAGGAAGACATCATTCCAACGAGCGCCAACAAAAGGCTATTTCAACTTGCTCCCTTATTTATTTTCGTTCCCATTTTCATAGGTTTCTCGATGTTGCCCATCACACCGGCATGGTCACCTCCTGCATTTTCATCTGCACTTTATTTCATATTCGCAATCATCTCGTTGGATGTTATCGGGATTGTGATTGCAGGCTGGGCATCCAACAATAAATACAGTATGTTGGGCACAATACGATCAGCAGCGCAGATCATTTCCTATGAAGTGCCCTTGACGCTTTCCATCCTCTGCGTGTGTGTATTGAGTCAAACTTTAGACCTACAGGAAATTTCTTTTCAGCAGGGAATATTGATCAATTCAGTGGGTGGTGATTTTTCGCAGACAAATTATTTATTGGGCATAAAACAACTCAACACCGATGTCACGATGAATGGAGGATTCCTTACCTGGAATGTCTTTCGAATGCCCCTTCTATTTTTCGTTTGGATTATTTTCTTCATTGCATCGTTGGCGGAAAGCAATCGTGCTCCTTTTGATCTTCCAGAAGCGGAATCTGAATTAGTAGCTGGCTTCCAAACAGAGTACTCCGGCTTTCGGTGGGCTGTAATCATGCTGGCAGAATATGCCATGATGCTATTAGTAAGTTTTATAGGAGTGATTTTATTCTGGGGGAGCTGGAATACTGCTTTGCCAAACATCGGAACATGGAAGCTGGCCGATTGGACCACTGGATCAACTGGAATTTTTAGTCTCCATGCCTGGGGCATTTTCTGGTTACTATCAAAAACGCTTCTTACAGTCTGTCTTCAAATATGGGTACGCTGGACATTTCCCCGAATCCGAATCGATCAATTAACTTCGTTGAGTTGGAAATATTTAACTCCGGCTTCTTTACTCTTACTGGTTATTTGCGCACTTTGGAAATTATTGCTGATGTGAACTTCAGAAAAAAAATACATATCCTAAGCCTTACTATCCTTGGCATGGTCTGCTATTCAATAGCTTTTTGTCAAAACAATACGGATAGCCTAGAAAGCACGCTGCAAAATAAATTATCAGACTCTGTTCGATTTATTACCTACATCAAGTTGTCAGAACGAAAACAATATACCGATTTTGTTAACGCCACTATTTATGCAGATAAAGCATTTGCTATAGCCGATAAAAAAGAATGGCCTTGGGCGAAAGGTCTCGTCTACGAGCAGTTATCATTTTTGGCAACATTAAGTGGCGACTACTCAACGGCAATGAAGTATGATAACCTTAACCTTCAGATGAACATGGAGGCCCAGGATAGTTCCGCCATCGCTGGGGTATTCAATTTTCTTGGAAATGACTACAGCGATCTCGGCAAATACGATGAAGCCTATTATTATTTCACTCAATCGTATCGCATTGCCCGCGCCATCGATGATCAAATGAAAATGGCGATCGCTATTTACAACATAGGATTGGTTCTCAACGAACTTGGGCAATATGATCTGGCATTAAACCATTTTACCTTTAGCAGTGAACTCAGTAAAAAAATTGGCGACCTGGATGGCCTTGTTTATCTGCAGGATGCAACAGGAGAATTATATCTGAAAAAGAAAGAGTACAAAAAATCAGAAGAGTATTTACTTTCCGCATTAAAATCACTTCGCGAAAGAAATCTCACCATCATTGAACCTCGCGTTCTTAAGAGATTAGCACGTCTGAAATTTGAATTAAAAGACTACAAGCAATCATTCGCCTATTATGATTCCGCTTCGGTTATTCACAAAAAAGCACACAACGAATTTGGTGTTGCCGAATCCAGCCTGGGCATCAGTGAAATTTTCATTGAACAGCAAAAATTTGATGAGGCTGAGGAGCTGATTGAAAAAAGTCTTCTTACAGCAAAAAAAAACAACGCACAAAAAATGAAAATTGATTGCTTTCAGAAACTTTCCTACCTGGCCGAAAAAAGGGGAGATTTTGAAAGAGGATTGGAATATCATAAAAACTATAAACAACTCGAGGACAGTTTGTATAGCGAAGAAATGCTTGCAAAGCTTTTTCAGGATCAAATTCGGTTTCAAACAGAATTGAAGGATAGTGAAATAGCCACACTGAGTAAGGAAAAAGCAGAACAGGGCACCACCTTGAGAAGGCAAGAACTGCTTCGCAATATTCTTGTGGTGGTTATGGCATTGACTGTCATTCTTTTGTTTACGGTTTATCGCAGTAGCCAAAGAAGAATCAGGATCAACAAGCTATTAATAGAACACCAACAAGAAATAAAGAAACGAAGTCAGGAGTTAGAACAGCTTAACCAGGTAAAAGATAAATTTCTTTCTATCGTTTCGCACGATCTTAGGTCACCCATCAGCGCACTATCGGCAATTTTAAATCTTGCCGAGCAAAAAAACATCACCCCGGAAGAGTTTAAGCAACTTACCGGGGAGTTAAGAAAACAATTTGACAATGCGCACTCATTCATCAGCAACCTCCTTGATTGGGCACTGCTGCAAATGGATAAACTGAAAATTCAACCTTCAAAAATTGAACTCGCCACAGTAGTTGAAGAGAACCTGAAAATGGTGGAGGCTATGCAAATGAAGCAAATCCATTTTGTAAATGAAGTTCCTGCGGGAATCTATGGATTGGCCGATCTTAACATGCTAAACCTGATCCTGCGAAACTTGCTATTGAATGCAATCAAGTTCTCAGAAATCGGAGGAAAAATAGAGATTGCCTGTAAAGACTTTGATAAACACTTTGTTGTGATTGCAGTTAAAGATCATGGCGTAGGAATCAGCGAGGATGTAAAAAAACTACTATTCGACAAATCGTCTGGCTACAGTAGCCGCGGCACAGCCAATGAAAAAGGCACAGGACTTGGACTTATCCTTTGCAAAGAGTTTGTCGAAAAAAATGGCGGCAAAATCTGGCTTGAAAGTGAGGAATGGAAAGGCAGCACCTTTTATTTCACAATTCAGAAACCAACTGAATAGGGTTTAGGGTTTTCCTTCTATTTTTGTCTCGAGTATGAAGGAATCTGCAACTACGTATTGGTCAAATATCAGCATTGCAGTGAGCACCTTACGGCAAGGACTTGCACTTACGTTCTCTCATTTTCTTAAAGCACGCAAAAGCAGATCACCGCTCTCCGTTCAGTCACCCGGTTATTTTGAAAATCAGGAAGGTATTGCCACGGTGCAATACCCGTTCGAAACTATTCCTGTGCCTGACAATGGCCGATATAAATTGCATAATGAAATTGATGATTGCATAGTCTGTGATAAGTGCGTGAAGGTTTGCCCTGTAAACTGCATCACGATTGAGCCTATAAAATCGACTGAAGAATTTGGCAAAACCTCGGATGGAACACCCAAACGAATTTATGCGGCCAAGTTTGACATTGACATGGGCAAGTGTTGCTTCTGCGGATTGTGCACTACAGTTTGTCCTACCGAATGCCTGACCATGACGAAAGAGTTTGATTTTTCCGTCTTTGATATTAAAGAACACAACTTCGTATTTGGCACTATGACTCCTGCTGAGATTGAAGCCAAGAAAATGGAGTGGGAGGAACACCAAAAGAATAAAGCAGCCTCTGCGCCTGTTGCCGCTCCAACTTCAGCCACAACATCAGCAGCAAAACCTGTTTTCAAACCAAAGATTAAACCACCATCACCACCCACACCTACGGAATGAATCCTGGCCACGTAACCTTGTACCTATTTGTATTTAGCACCATCGTTTCAGTAATCGTGATGATTTTCACCCGTACTGTTTTTTATGCTGCCCTTGCATTGATTGTTTGTCTTATTTCTATCGCTGGCATTTATGCATTACTCTATGCGGAGTTTCTTGCTATCACTCAATTAGTAATTTATGCAGGAGGCGTATTGGTTCTCATCCTTTTTGGAATTATGCTCACTAATCGAATTTCTGGCAAACCACTTATTACAGAATCACATCACGTGATAAAGAGCGCAATTATTTCAGTTGGAATGTTCCTCACATTATTAGTCGCCTACCACAAGACTTCATTTAATCAAGGTGAACCTGCACCACCACAGGGCAATCATATGAACAAAATTGGTATTGAATTAATGAGCACATACGTGGCTCCTTTTGAAATTGGAGGAATATTACTTTTAGTTTGCTTAATTGGTGCTGCACTTATGGCATCTTCATTTAAGAAAAATGACCATGTCTGATCATACCATACTATTTGCTCTCGGTGCCTTTCTTTTTTCCTCAGGCTTAGTGATTGTATTCACCAAGAAAAATGCCATCATGATTTTGTTAGGTATTGAGTTGATGTTGAATGCCGCCAACCTAAACCTGGTTTTATTCAACAGGCAAAATCCAACCAGCTACGAAGGTCAGTTCTTTGCTCTATTTGTCATCCTCGTGGCCGTATGTGAAGCAGCAGTAGGCATAGCGATCATTTTGAAAGCTTATCATTACTTTCATACATCTGTCCCTGATCAGTTCAGTGATTTAAAAGAAAAAAATTGACCGAGGCAATATCATTTCCGGCTTCACTCTGGTTAGCATTAAGCGTGCTGGGCATCCCCTTATTGTCTGCACTCATTTGCTTTGTTATATCTGAAAAGTTTGCCTGGCTCTCTCCTATTACTAGCAGCCTGCTCTTGTTGATTACATTTATCTGTTCCGCTTTTCTATTCTTTCAATTAAGTGACAACCATGAGCTGACCTATTCATGGCCTTGGTTTTCGATCAACCAAAAAATTCTTCACGCAAGTTTATTGCTGGATAAGAATGCTGTAGTGATGGTGATGGTTGTTTCATTAGTTTCCTTCCTGATACATCTTTATTCAATCGGATACATGGCCAAAGATCAGGCGTTAGTTCGTTACTTCGGCATGCTTGGTTTTTTCACGTTTGCTATGCTGGGGCTTGTGATGAGCAGCAATTTGTTAATCTTATTTTGTTTTTGGGAATTAGTAGGCTTTAGCTCTTACCGATTGATTGGTCATTGGTATGAAAAACCGGAAGCGGCACAAGCTTCAACGAAAGCATTTTTAATAAATCGCGTGGGCGACCTCGGTTTTTTAATTGGCCTGATGGTACTATGGTCATGGCTAGGCAACCTTGATATCACCCATTTGAATCTCGAAAGCGTACCTCCATTTTGGTTAACGACAGCAGGCATTTGCATGTTCATTGGAGTGATCGGCAAATCTGCACAATTCCCACTGTTCCATTGGTTGCCCGATGCTATGGAAGGACCTACACCCGTGTCAGCATTAATCCATGCGGCAACGATGGTGGCTGCGGGAGTTTTTTTATTGATACGAATAGAAAGCCTGTTTACCGAAAATGCATTGATGATCATTGCTATCACCGGAACGATCACTGCCATAATCGGTGCTATCGGTGCCCTGTTTCAACATGACATTAAAAAGATATTGGCTTACTCCACCATTTCACAATTAGGTTTTATGGTGATGGCCATTGGTGCGGGTACCTCACAAGGAGGTTACATGCATTTACTTCATCATGCGTTTTTTAAAGCGGGATTATTTTTAGGAGCGGGTGCTATCATTCATGCGATGCATCAGGCGCATCACCATAAAGGAAACATGGATGTACAAGACATTCGCAATCTGGGTGGCCTACGAAAAAAGCTACCAATCACTTTTATCACATTCATGATTTGTGCGGCAGCGCTCGCGGGTCTTCCTTTTACTTCAGGGTTCGTATCGAAAGAAGTGATCTTAACACAAATGAGCGCATGGATCGGAAATGAACTTTCCTGGAAATGGTTGGTCGTGCTCGGTGCATGGGTGGTCACATTTCTTACTCCATTTTATACCTTCCGTCTGGTCTGGTTTATCTTTTTCGCCAAACCAAAACATGATATTGATATTGTAGAAGTTCCTTTCGCGATGCGTATCCCCATGTTAGTTCTCTCTTTGAGTTCGCTGGCACTATTGATCTCGTTCAATCCATTTCATATTTCATCGATAATAAATGGACTCATGTCTCTTTATCCGGACACCAGTCATATGATCACTTTGTTATCAACTTTAGTAATATTGACTGCGCTCGCCTCTGCTTTCTTCATCTATAGGAATTACGAGTTAAAAGATCAGAACAAAATCCTTCCTCCTCATTTCTATCTGGATTGGGTTTCCGATTATGCTTTAATGCTGGTTGATCGGTTAACTACCCTTTCACACTGGATCGACCGAAAAGTAATGGACAAAATCATTCATGGATTAACGTATTTGCAAGTGGGCATAGGCCATGTGACAGGATGGTCAGACCGCTATCTGGTTGATGGCGTAGTTAATGGCGTGGCCTATTCTGCAAAAGGTATAGGTTCGCTTACAAGATCAATAGCCAATGGAAAAATTCAGTCTTATTTGATTTGGGCTTTGGCCGGCCTACTTATTTTTATACTTTGGATTTTATACTGATGCAGCAACTACTCTCTTATTTGATTTTTACACCACTCCTTGCTGCCGTGGTTGCCCTGCTTATTCCAGCCACTCAAAAGAATACTTTTAGAGTATTCTCCTTGCTGGTAAGCATCATTCAGATTGTGATCATGATACTGATCGCGATACAATACGAGCATCATGCAGGCATTCAACTTACTGAACGACTCCCTTGGATTACTATGGAGTTGGGACAATGGGGAAGATTACAAGCAGAATATTTTGTGGCGCTTGATGGGCTAAGTTTCCCCATGGTTGCTTTGTCCGTGGGCATCATGACCATTGCCGTCATCTCTTCGTGGACCATTGAAAAAAGTCCGAAAGGTTATTTCATTCTATTATTAATTCTAAACGGTGCGATCATTGGAAGCTTTTGTGCATTAGACTTCCTTCTCTTCTATGTGTTTTTCGAATTTATGTTGCTACCCATGTATTTCCTTATCGGGATATGGGGAGGGCCAAGAAGAGAATATGCCTCCATCAAGTTCTTCCTTTACACTTTATTAGGATCAATTCTCATATTGATTGTTATCATCGGGCTTTATTTATCTTTTCAAGATCCAACATCAGGCAAGGAGCTGGTGCACACATTCAATGTGCTTCACATGCAAAATCCTGAAAACATTATTCCAGATTCAATCTTATCTATTGATTCAACTGATGTACTAGGGCCTTACTCTTTTAGACTGTGGGCCTTTCTCTTACTTTTCATCGGGTTTGCCATTAAACTTCCTGCAGTACCGGTCCACACCTGGTTGCCTGATGCGCACGTAGAAGCTCCTACTCCCATCTCCGTAATACTGGCAGCATTACTTTTAAAATTTGGTGGCTACGGATTGCTTCGCTTTGCATATCCGATTTTTCCTGATGGAGCAATTTATTTCAGTTGGCTGGTAGGATTTGTTGGCGTAGTATCTATTATTTATGGAGCACTCAATGCGCTGTCTTCCAAAGATCTTAAGCGACTCATTGCATACTCATCGGTATCACACATGGGCTTTGTGTTACTGGGTTTAGCTTCAATAACAGTAGAGGGAGTTACTGGTGCTGTTTACCAGATGTTCAGCCATGGAATTATTTCAGCCATGTTATTCTTAATAGCAGGCGTGTTGTATGATCGCACCTACGATCGATTGATTGCAAACTACTCTGGCCTTGCTAACAAAATGAAAGCGTTTACTGGATTTGTATTGATCGCTTTTTTTGCCTCTTTAGGCCTGCCCGGTTTTGCAGGATTTATCGGTGAAGTGATGATCTTCTTTGGGGCCTTTCTTTCACAAAAAGCAAATGGTCTCATTCCAATCTGGATGGCGATTACAGCAACCTTTGGTTTATTATTAGGAGCAGGCTATTATCTATGGACCATTCAACGCATGTTTTATGGTCCTTATTCTGTAAAAGTTCCAGCGGCCGAAATGAATGATCTTGATCAAAGAGAATATGTTATGCTATTGCCATTAGCACTTGCTGCCTTATTTTTTGGAATACTTCCACAAACACTACTCAACTACATTAATCCATTTGCACAAGAGTTTGTAGAAACATTATTCAGGTCTGCATCATTTATTACTCCATAACGAAGTTGACCTTATGAATGATCAGCTTCAACATATTCTCGAAAGTGTTTCTCTGCTGATACCGGAGGCCATTATTGCGGCTTCATTGATCATCACCATATTGCTTGGGCTTATTCTAAAAACCAACAAGCATATTATTCTAAAATCACTTGCGCTGGTTTCGTATGGTATTTCTATTTTTATAATTCTGCACCATTTACCGGCAGAGCCAACGCTACTTTTCGGTGGCATGATGCGCATTGATGCTTTCTCATCGTACTTCAAAATTTTATTTTTAACAGGTGGGATTTTAGGTGTGTTGATTTCAGGACCCCAAAAAGAAAACTCTTCTGCCGAATATTTTCTTTTATTTCATGCTGTGCTCCTGGGCAGTTGCCTTCTCGCCTCCAGCATGAATTTTATTATGGTGGTGCTTTCCCTTGAATTGATCTCACTGAGTTCATACTTGCTTGCCGGATTTGGATTCGATAAAAAAAGTGCGGAAGGTAGCTTGAAATATTTTCTGTTTGGCACCGTGGCTACAGCATGCATGATCTATGGCCTCTCAATTCTTTATGGATTAGCAGGTACGCTCGATTTTTCATCGG
This sequence comes from Cytophagales bacterium, assembly GCA_031416795.1. Classification (GTDB taxonomy): domain Bacteria; phylum Bacteroidota; class Bacteroidia; order Cytophagales; family Cyclobacteriaceae; genus ELB16-189. The sequence goes on from JANOUH010000361.1 coordinate 8,689, forward strand.
AACAGTTTTTAAAAAATCTTATATCCTTATCATCACCCCTGCTTTTGATTGCAGGTTTATTAACGCTTGCGGGTTTTCTTTTTAAAGTCACCGCAGTTCCCTTTCACCTGTGGGCGCCTGATGTTTATGAATCTGCGCCTACTCCTGTAGTCGCTTTCATTTCGGTAGTACCCAAACTGGCAGGTATTGCTGTTCTAACAAAATTCACATTGGCTATTCATCTTTTTGGCCAATCCGGATATAACTGGCAAGTAATTATGGCCGTCATTTCTTTGGTTTCAATTCTAATCGGAAACCTATCAGCCATCGCCCAAACAAATCCTAAGCGAATGCTTGCTTATTCTTCGGTGGCTCAATCGGGCTTCCTGCTAATAGGATTAGTCTCTTTCGGAATGGACGGAATTCATTTCATGCTCTTTTATTCAGCGGTTTTTCTGGTGATGAACTTCCTGGTTTTTAATGCCCTCAATCAGTTTGAAAATGAATGGGGTCAACTTAATATGCAATCCTTTGCGGGCCTGGGCACACTATCCATTATTCCTTCACTTTCTATTCTTATAGGCCTGGTTTCTTTAACTGGTCTTCCACCCACAGCCGGCTTTACAGCCAAACTATTCATTTTTGGTTCTTTATGGGGAGCATACCAACAGAGTGGCGAATTGATATTGCTAGCACTTTTCGCGATTGGTTTATTAAATACAGTGGTCTCGTTGTTCTTTTATCTGAAAATTCCATACTATCTGTTTATCAAGGAGAAAAAAGAATCAGCAGATTTCATAAAATCTGATATGACCGGCAATCTTTTAAGCTTGATTTTGGTTATCCTACTATTCTATCTTTTCATCAGCCCTGATAAGTTGATGGGATGGATTAATAAAATTACCTTTGTGCTGTAAAGTCTTTGGCCTTAAAAGGCAAAAAGGCAGATTTCTAGTCGTGTTATTTTCGAAGACTTTGAAATAAAAATCTATGAGTGAACCCATCCTTCATGAATGTGGCATTGCCCTCATTCGATTGCGCAAGCCACTTTCCTACTACATCGAAAAATATGGTACCACCTATGCCATGAACAAGATGTACATTTTGATGGAAAAGCAGCACAATCGCGGTCAGGATGGAGCAGGAATCGCCAATATTAAAATAGATCAAAAGCCAGGATTTCGATTCTTCAGTCGTTACCGATCTATCAAAGCCCAGCCAGTGGCATCCCTCTTCAAGAAAATCGGTAGGAAATATCAAAAAGCTCAGAAAGAGGGCAAAGAGAAATTCAAAGATGAACATTGGCTGAAGGAAAAAGTGGCATTTAGCGGAGAGTTGTGGTTAGGCCACTTACGTTATGGCACCCATGGTCTCAATAGCATCGAAAATGTTCACCCTTTTTTAAGACAAAATAACTGGCGTAGTCGCAATCTTGTGATGGCCGGAAATTTTAATATGACCAATGTGGATGAACTCTTCAACATCCTTGTTGATCTAGGTCAGCACCCAAAAGAAAAAGTAGACACCGTAACGGTAATGGAAAAAATTGGACACTTCCTCGATGAAGAGGTTCAAACACTTTTCCAAAAATATAAAGGTCAATACACCAATCGTGAAGTATCGGACATTATTGAAAATGAACTTGATCTTACGCGCGTATTAAGAAGAGCCTGTAAAGATTTTGATGGCGGCTATACGATGGCCGGCCTCACGGGTTCAGGTTCTGCCTTTGTCGTGAGAGATCCATCCGGCATTCGTCCTGCCTACTACTATGCCGATGATGAAATTGTGGTGGTGGCTTCTGAAAAGCCTGCCATTAAAACGGCCTTCAACGTAAACTATTCTCAAATTCAGGAAATTCAACCGGGTCATGCGCTGATCATTAATAAAAATGGTGAGTACGTGCAGCACCGGATTCTACCAGCACTTGAAAAAAAATCATGCAGTTTTGAGCGCGTTTATTTTTCAAGAGGAACCGATCCTGAAATTTACCAGGAACGCAAACAACTAGGTAAATTACTGGTACCTCAAATTCTGAAAGCAATCAATTTCGATTTAAAGAATACGATTTTCTCTTATGTGCCAAATACTGCTGAGACTGCTTTCTTAGGCATGATGGCTGGCATCGAAGACTACCTGATCAGCAAACAAAAGGATATCATTTTGGACGGCAAACCTACGGTTGACTCTCTCGATGATATTTTATCGTTTCGTCCCCGCATCGAAAAAATCGTCATCAAAGATGTAAAGCTCAGAACGTTCATCACAGACGATTCGCATCGCGATGATATGGTGGCTCACGTGTATGACACTACGTATGAAGTAGTGAACAAAGGAAAAGACACGTTGGTGATTTTGGATGACTCTATTGTACGTGGAACTACCTTAGAGAAAAGCATTCTTAAAATGCTGGACCGCCTGGGTCCTAAAAAGATTGTGGTGGTTTCTTCAGCACCTCAAATTCGTTTCCCCGATTGCTATGGAATTGATATGAGTAAGATGGGTGACTTTGTTGCCTTCCGCGCCCTGATTCAATTACTAAAAGATCAAGGCAAAGATTATTTGCTTGGAGAAATCTATGAACAATGTCAGCGCGCGGAAATAGAGGAAGATCCAACCAATTATGTGAAGAGGTTATACGACCAATTTGGGTATGAAGAAA
>JANOUH010000362.1:0-2023 GCA_031416795.1 Cytophagales bacterium
TGTCCTTCTTTTCCACTTCCTTGCCAGATGGCGGTTGCTGTTCTTTTCATATAATTTATTTGTAAGTTGTAATTCAATCTTTTTTACTTTTCGGGAAATCAAAAAAATCCAGCGTCCCACAACCAAAAGTGATGTCCTTCCAACCATCAATTTTTAAGTGTGCCTTAACCACTCCGCAGGTAGGAATATTTTCGATGGCTTCATTCATCAAGGCGTTGGCAAACTCTGTTAGGCCGGGATTATGACCAAACAACAGAACGATCTCCTCCTCATCACGCACACGGTCTTTCAGATCACGAATCACACTAAGAATCTGATCTTCATCGGCATGATAAAGTCGCTGGTCTGTTTTTATTTTATCTTTATCGTAATCTAGAATATGGGCAAACTCCTTACACGTATCGAATGCTCTGGTAGCCGGGCTTGAAATCATAAAATCTGGCGCAACCCTTTTTTCCTTCAGTCGCTTAGCCATATTGGGAGCGTCTTTTTCCCCACGTTTATTTAATGGCCGTTCAAAGTCATCCTGATCGGGATTATCCCAACTGGACTTGGCGTGACGAATCAGATATAAGGTCTTCATAGGAGGAATAAATTTAATCAAAGCTACTTGTATCTTTGCTATTCGGATATGGAAAACAGACCCCTCAAAAAACGAATTAAGTACACCTCGTTATACTTCTTCATCAGGTTCCTGATTTTTGCTTCGAATTTATTGCCCAGAAAGGTATGGTTGGCCTTTTGCGGATGGCTTGGTAAGATCGCTTATGCTGTGTCCCCAAAACCTCGTGAGCGTGTGATCTATCATTTAGGGTTGGCTTTTGGAAAGGAAAAACCTGCCAGTGAGATTCTTGCCTTGAGCAAGCGCGTATTTATTATGCTAGGAAAAAATGCCGGTGATATACTGCGTTCTTTAAAAGTGCGTACCCTTAGGGATCTCAATAAATTCTTAATCACCCACGGACTGGAGAATTACGAAAAAGCTTTTGCAAAAGGTAAAGGAGTAATGTTCCTCACCTCGCATTTGGGAGCGTTTGATCTTCAAATCACCAACATGGCATTGCGCGGACTAAATCCTAACATTGTAGGTACTGCATTAAAAGATGAGCGCTTGAATGAATTACTCTGGCAATACAGAAATGCGTATGGTGCTGTGGCGATAGAGCGTGGTAGAGAAAGTGTGCGATTATTTAAAGTATTAAAATCGGGTGGATCGATTGCTATTCTCATCGATCAAGATACCAAAGTGAAAAGCCGGTTTGTAGATTTTTTTGAGATGAAGGCAGCCACGCCTATTGGAGCAACGGTGCTAGCATTACGCACAGGAGCAGCGGTGGTGCCCACCTATATTTATTTAGATCAAGACGGGATGCAACACATGCATATCCTTCCGGAGATACCACTCGTGATGACGGGTGATGATGAAACAGATCTGGTCGTAAATACACAAAACTTCACCAACTTCACCGAACAAATTGTGCGCGAACATCCGGAGCAATGGGTGTGGATGCACGAAAGATGGAAGACAAGGCCGGGTGAAGAAATTTCTTAATGATTTTAAAAAGTTATGAAACGATTACTAATTCTATTCGTGTTGAGTTTGGCAATTCAATCACAGGCACAAGTTTCAAAAATCGAAAGGAAGATCACCTCCAGTGTAGATGCCAGCAATAACAATGCGTTGAAGTTGCTGGAAGAGGTGGTGAATATCAACAGTGGCTCCATGAACTTTGATGGTGTGCAAAAGGTAGGACAACTATTTAAAGCACGCCTAGATGCTCTTGGTTTTGAAACCCATTGGGTAGATGGAAAACATTTTGGACGCGCGGGTCATTTAGTAGGTTATCATACCGGCAAGGGAACCGGAAAAACTCTTTTACTCATCGGTCACTTAGATACGGTGTTTTAATTAGCAAGCCCCTTACAAAAATTCACGATGATCAACGACTCTACAGCAACCGGACCAGGCACTAGCGATATGAAAGGCGGTGATGTTATGATTATTTATTCCCTGGAAGCGTTG
>JANOUH010000363.1:0-2418 GCA_031416795.1 Cytophagales bacterium
TGGTAGTAAGGCAGCCTGGCAAGCCTTCACGGGCAACCGAAACCCGTTACCATATTTCGCAAGACCCTCAATTACTCTTTCAACGTGCATCCGGTATTTTCTTTGAGTTAGATGAAGAAGAGAACATCACTATTGTTGATGTAACTCAACGCGTAACCGAAAACTTTCATCAAAATAATGAAAAGGTTACCAGGCAGTTTTACGATAAGTTCAGCAAGGAACATTCTTCGTTTCTCAAATTCATAAAAGGAATAGAAGACAACGTAAACACCGAGTGGTACGCATCCTTAATGCTAAACCGCCTCATGTTTTGTTACTTCATTCAGAAAAAAGGTTTTCTGGATAATAACAAAAATTACCTGCGTGAAAAGCTAAAAGCAAGTCAGGAGAAAAAAGGAAAAAATAAATTCTATTCCTTCTACAGAAGTTTTTTGATGACACTTTTCCATCAGGGTTTGGGCGCACCAGATCACAAAAAAGAACTGACAGCCGAAATAGGAAGAGTACCCTATTTAAATGGCGGTTTGTTTGAAGAACATGAATTAGAAACAGACAATCCTAAAATTGATATTGACGATAAAGCCTTTGAGCGCATCTTCGATTTCTTCGATCAATACGAGTGGCATTTAGACACACGCACTACCGCTAGCGGCAAAGACATTAACCCCGATGTAATTGGCTACATCTTTGAAAAATATATCAACGATAGAGCCGACATGGGCGCCTATTACACCAAAGAAGACATTACCGACTACATCAGTAAAAATTGTGTACTCCCTTTTCTATTCGATGAAACCAAACGCAGTTACGCAAAAGCATTTACAGATGATGGCGACATTTGGAAAATGGTAAAACAAAGCGGAGACAAATACATCTACCCCGCAGTAAAACACGGAATCCCAAAATCCTCCAATCCTAAAAATCATAATTCAGACGATAATTTACCGAAAGAAATTGCAAAAGGAATAAAGGATGTTTCCGCCCGAACAGAATGGAACAAACCCGCACCCGCTGAGCTGGCCTTGCCTACCGAAATCTGGCGTGAGGTGATTGATAGAAGAAATCGCTACGCAGAAGTAAAAACCAGGATTGATAAAGGCGAAATACAAACCATTAACGATTTCATTACCTACAACCTTAACATTAGCCAGTTTGTGCAAGATGTAATTGAGGACACTAACGATCCTGAGTTCTTAAAAGCATTTTACAAATCGCTTAATAGTGTAACCATCATTGACCCTACTTGTGGCTCAGGTGCATTTCTGTTTGCAGCCATGAACATACTGGAGCCGCTCTACGAAGCGTGCATTATGCGCATGAGGGCATTTGTTGAAGATGAAGATCGCATTAATAAAGAAGAAAAGAAAACCTTTAGCCATAAGCATAAGTTTTTCAGGGATGTATTGGAGAACATACAAAGCCCGCAGCATCCCAACCTGCAATACTTTGTTTACAAAAGCATTATACTCCGCAACCTCTACGGAGTAGACATTATGAAAGAAGCGGTGGAGATTGCCAAGCTTCGCTTGTTCTTAAAATTAGTTGCAACGGTTGATGCAGACCATAAGAAGCCAAACCTTGGCTTAGAGCCATTACCCGATATTGACTTTAATATCCGAGCTGGAAATACATTGGTGGGGTTTGCTACAGAGGCGGAACTAAACAAGGGACTAACCTATACGCTTGATGGTTTACAATCAAAGCCAGCCATTGATGAGAAAATGGAAACTGTTGCCAAAGTTTACACACGCTATAAGGATATTCAACTTACTTACGGTGACGACTATAAACAATTTAAAAAAGCGAAAGAAGAATTGAATAAAAGGCTAAAAGAACTTAACCATGAGTTAAATCAGCTTTTATATAAACAGACCCCAGCAATTAAGTACGACAAATGGTTAACCACTCATCAACCTTTTCACTGGTTTGCTGAATTTTATGAGATAATACATGATAAGAGTGGGTTTGATGTTATAATTGGGAATCCACCGTATGTCGAATTAAAAGTGGCAGAGAAGAATTATAAAATTGGAAATAGTGAAATAAATATTGGCGGTAACCTTCATTCAATAGTCGCTGCGAGGGCATTACACATATTAAATGAAAATGGCACTCTTGGTTTTATTGTCCCAGTTGCCATTGCGAACACTGACCGAATGCAGGAGATTAGAAAAAGATTTGTTGCCAGCGGCCCTATCTGGATAAGTAATTACTCCATACGGCCCGGAAAATTATTTTCAGGTGCGGAACAACGATTATCAGTCTATATATTTAGAAAGGATAAGACTAAATCAGGCCGTCTATTTTCATCTAAGTACCATAAATGGAATAAGGAAGAAAGAGAATTTTTGTTTAATAAGATCAATCTTACAGAAACAGAAGTAGCCGGAACTCAAACATGGATTAAAATACCAAACA
>JANOUH010000364.1:0-3455 GCA_031416795.1 Cytophagales bacterium
CCATCACTTGTCCGCTGGTAAATGTTGGTGTTGGATTTATTAACTGTGCATCCGTAAATGCTTTTTGTCCAAATTGTACAGTTACCTCCAGTTTATGATCCACCGCACCTTTATAAGTTCCTTTTACTGGAGTGCAGTCACTGAAGTTTCTTCCGGTGGCTAACCGGATATGACGTTCACCGGCAAGACATTTGTTTGTCGGATCAACACCAATCCATCCTGTGTCTGGCAACCACGCTTCCGCCCAGGCATGCGTAGCCCCTTCACCTCGCCATTCACTACTACCCGGACAAATATATCCGCTGATGTAACGACCGGGAACTCCCATCAAGCGAAGCATGTATAAAAGTAAGTGGGCAAAATCCTGACAAACACCAGCACGCAAAGCCCACAATTCATCTACGCTGGTTTCAATATTGGTAACTCCCTTCCTATACGTAAAGTTATCGTAGATGTAATTAGACAATTCAAGAATAGTATCTAGCGGATGTTGCACTTTGCTCAGGATTTCATGAATCGCATGTTGCACTTCTGTTTGACAGGCCGCCTGCTCGGCTTTCAAAAAATCATGATATAACAATTGATTCTCTTTACTACCCACCTCTTTCCATACATCGGTTATGGATTCTCTTAACTCAATCTTCCTGGGTGAAAGCATTTCCACCTCCATCAAGTTATCAATAATCAACTCTCCGTGCGGAGCGACAAGCGTAAAGAAGCCAGTCGTATTACCAAAATAATCTTTAATGGTATGAACAATCGGCTGATGTGAAATCTTGATCTGATGCTCTTTCACATTTTGAATTTCATCATTCAAAGGATACAATTTGACCTGGTTGACAGAGTCTATTACTAAGCCTGAATAAATGTAGTGAGTGCGATGAAGTATATGAAAATGAGGCATACGTTCGGGTTAAGAATATCCAAAATACAGAGTAGCCAACTTGTGCGCCAACGCCTTTATCTCCGATCGTGTTTTTAAAATCAATAATTTAATTTCTTCTGCCCCAGCTTGTGGGTTCATTCCATATTTCAAATTGCTGATCGATTTACCGATTAGAAATTCAATCTCCTTAAAATGCTCAGGAGCTGATATGGTGTCCAATCGCTTAAAATATCTTTCTACTTGTTGTAAACTATACAACACAGAATGAGGAAACTGTGTATTCATAAATACCTGATGAATTACCTCATTCATTTGCAGCGCATTCTTGTATTGCTTAGTGTGAAACTCATATCCCGAAAGAGAATACAGCAAGTATTTCCAATGCATCGCCTCGTTGCCCCCCTTCTCCATTTCCGCCATTTTAAGTTCCAGGATATCCAAACTTCGCAATGGACGCTCTATAAATTTTCCAATGTTAAGAAAAGTATATCCTTCACCGCGGCTCATGGTCACATCAACAGACCCATAAAACAAAACACTCTCACGTAACAGATTATCAATGGCTGTTACCGGATCGCTTTCCAACATCAGTTGCTCTGTATGTTTGTCTTGAATAAGGTGATAGTAATCATTGATGCATTGCCACACTTCTTTGGTAATGTAGTCCTGAACAGATCGTGCGTTTTCGCGGGCGCGCACAATATTGATGAGCACTGAAGTGTCGTTCTCTTTATTCAATACGAGATTAAACAATGCCTCGCGATAGTTGGTCACCTTCACAGGTGAATCATTCACTTTTGCGCCTAGGCCATCTGCCCAAAGTTGCCAATCGAAATTCTGAATTTCATCTTGCGAAGCAATGTAGTTGGTGCGCAACACGCGCAGCACATTATCCGTGCGCTCCATGTATCGGGCCATCCAAAAAACCGCATCGGCAACTCTACTTAGCATGAATCTATTTCCTCTTTTTAATTTACGATCAACCCAAGACCCAGGTATCTTTGCTCCCTCCACCCTGCGAAGAATTTACTACCAAAGAACCTTCGCGTAGCGCCACGCGGGTTAGTCCGCCTGGTACGATCTCAATTCCTGACGGACCATATAATGCAAACGGTCGCAAGTCAACACGCCTGGGTTGCAGCTTACCATTTATAAAACATGGTACTGACGATAAGCTAATGATTGGCTGAGCAATGAACTGACGAGGATTTTTCTCTACTTCCTTTTGGTATTCTTCCACCTGCTTTTCACTTGCTGCATGGCCCATCAACATGCCATAGCCTCCACTTTCATTGGTTTTTTTGATTACCATTTTCTCAATATTCAAAAACACATGCTTGAATTGTTCAGGATCATCCATCGCATAAGTCGGCACTGTTTTCAATATTGGTTCTTCATTCAAATAATATTTGATCATGTGCGGCACAAACGGATACACCGACTTATCATCAGCCACGCCATTTCCAGGAGCATTTACGATGGCCACATTTCCTTTACGATAGGCGTAGTAAATTCCGGATACACCCAAAATACTATCGGGATTAAAAATGAGTGGATCTAAATAGTCATCATCCACTCTTCGATAAATAACATCAACTTGTTTGAGACCTGCCGTGGTTTTCATGTAGACTTTTGCACTATCTACCACCAGATCTTTTCCTTCCACTAAATCTACGCCCATCAAACGCGCCAGTGTAGTGTGTTCGAAGTAGGCAGAATTAAAAACACCCGGAGTGAGCAAGACCACCGTGGGTTCACTCTTTTGCCGGTTTGATAAACCTAAAAGATTTTTTAAAAGTAAATCCGGATAATCTTTTACCGAGCGCACATTATTCTTCAGTAGTAAGCCTGGAAAAATACGATACGTCATGTTCCGGTTCTCCAGCATGTATGACACACCAGAGGGTGTGCGCAGGTTATCTTCCAGCACATAATAGGATCCATCGCTGTCGCGGATAAGGTCAATACCGGAGATGTGTGTGTAAATATTAAATGGCACATCCACATTTATCATTTCGCGCAAAAAACCAGCACCCGAGTGAATGAGCGAGGCGGGAATCACACCATCTTTTATGATGAACTGGTCATGATAAATATCGCGAAGAAAAATATTGAGGGCTTTTATTCTTTGTTTGATTCCACTTTCAATGTGACTCCACTCTGCCGCTGTGATGATGCGTGGAATGATATCAAACGGAAATATTTTTTCAATACCTTCACCATCGCTATACACGGTAAATGTAATGCCCTGGCTCATGAAAAGTTTCTTGGCCAGATCATCTTTACGTGAAAATTCTGCAATAGAATTCTGAACTAACGAGTCAAAGAAAAGTTTGTACTGGGGGCGAATGTCACCCTGCGCGCACATTTCGTCCCACACGTTGGGTTGAACAGAATACCCGGATAGAAAATCGGCAAAAGACATTTTATAAATATACTAACACGGGCGAATGAAGCAAGAGCAAAGATTACTCGACACAAATTGAAATCGTTTGCGTTAAGAAAAAAAACCGGGCACCCCTGCCCGGCTTTCATCCAATTAAACAACAACTTAAAAAAACAATTATTA
>JANOUH010000365.1:0-4796 GCA_031416795.1 Cytophagales bacterium
AGAATACGATCGGCATACGTGGTGCCTTTCAATCCGATTTCAATGGCGTTTTGCATGATGTGAACGATGGTGCGCATCTTCTCAAAAACTTCTTCATGCGAAATATTGCCCCGTGCACTTTCGTAGTGAATCGCTAATTCCCACAGCGAAAGATTTTTGCCTTCATTGTAAGTCAGCATTTCGTCACAGGTAATGAAGGGAACAGCCAGATCCTTGCGTGATAACACCGGGAGAACGGGAGATAATTTTTTAATGCTAACAACGTCATCAAGATTCATCAGTTCTTCTGTAATTCCCGGTGACAATAGCTGATTTGATTTTACTTCGATATAGGTGGAATCACCATGATGAATATTAATTTCGTCATACGTAATGGACCCTTTCAAAAAATCAACAACTACTTCAGGAGATTTTACATAGATCAATGTTTCATAGAAATCCCCGGCCATAAAAACATTGGCTCCGTCAATTTCAATTACCTGAATCATTCCGCCACCGGTAGAAAGCGCGGTGAGCGTTCTGGTTTCAGTGTTATTTTTTAAGGTGATTTTGTAGGTGTTGGGATGGGTGGCTCCAATAGGATGAATGTTGATATTGATTTTAATACCGGCAGCATCTACGGCTTGCAAATAGTTTGGGAGCCGCTCATCATAGGCTTCCCAACCTAGAAAGCCACCGAACAATCCCATATCCGAACCCTGACCTTTGTGTGTGGTGGCCAGCGATCCATTGGGGTCAAACTCAATGCGTACTTCCTGAATATCTCCATCCATCAGATCACGGCAGAGTCTGCCGATGCGCAATGAGGCTGCACAATGCGAACTGGAAGGGCCTCTCATGACAGGGCCGATCACATCGTTGAAAATACTCGGGTAACTTTCCATGTTTCTAATTTTATAAAGAAAAATCTATTTCATGATGGAGAAAAACAAAGGCAAGTACGACACAATCGAACAATATTTTTATTATTTGTGTACGAACGGCTATTAAAGATATTGAATTTATATCATTCTTTGTAGCTAAACAAAATGAATCAACAATGATGGTAACTATTATTTGGGTTGTATTTGTAATACTGGCGCTTTGGATCGGAGTTGTGTTGGTGCGAGATTTTTTAAAACATCGCAACAACCTGGAAAATAATAGTTGGACGAAGACCGGCTTCATCGGATTTGTCGGCAACTTTTTTGATACACTGGGCATCGGTTCATTCGCCATAGAAACAGCACTATTCAAATTCATGAAACAATCTGAGGACAGGCTGATTCCCGGAACGCTCAATGTGGCGAATGCCATTCCCACCGTAGTGCAAGCCATTATATTTATTCAGATTGTTGAAGTAGAGCCGCTCACGTTAGTGCTGATGTTGACTGCATCGGGTGCTGGAGCTGTATTAGGTGCCGGCATTGTATCGAAATTTTCAGAGAAGAGAATTCGGCTTGTCATGGGTATCGCTCTTCTGATCACAGCCATGTTTATGACGGCAACAAAATTGAATTGGATAGAAGGTGGAGGCGATGCTATCGGATTGGAAGGATATAAACTGGCCATAGCTGTAGTAGTCAACTTTATTCTGGGAGCCTTAATGACAGCGGGCATCGGGCTGTATGCGCCTTGCATGGCATTGGTATTTGCCTTGGGCATGTCACCTACAGTTGCTTTTCCTATTATGATGGGTTCTTGTGCTGTGCTGATGCCTATGGCCTCTTTGAAATTTATTAAGGAAGGATTTTATAATCGCAGGGCTTCATTCATGATTATGATTACGGGCGTGATTGGTGTATTGATCGCAGCATTTTTTGTCAAATCGCTGCCCATGGATATGTTGCGTTGGCTGGTGATTGCAGTGATTATCTATACTGCGATTGTTATGTTACGTGCAGCAGCTAAATCTATAAGTGAAACTTCACAGGCGAAGTGACTCGCTGTTTTCGATGTGCGCATCGGAGTACCTTAAACATTTCGTTAGTACGATTAGATCGAAGACCAATTAATCATCGTATACACTACAAGAAAACAAAGAGGATATTCTCCTCTCTGTTTTGTTTCTTTGGAATCATTGCTTCGAAGTGGAAAGAATAAACTCAGAAACATCTTTTCTGAATTTTTCCAGTGAAGGCTGATGGGTATACATCATATGACCGGCTTCATAATATTTCATGATGATATTATTGCGCAATTCATTGGTGAGGCCCAGATGATCAATCGTGTGCTCAACGCCATAGAACACCGTAGCAATATCATAGTACCCGTTTAAGATCAGCACCTTTACGTTGGGGTCCTGAGTCATAGCCTGAGCCATGTCCACACCTGTGTTGATTGCTGTGGAAGTCCCCCAACTCATATTGCCCCGGTGTTTCCAATCCCATTTAAACCCTTCCCGCTCATACGCACTGGTCATGTAGTGGAGTTTCTTGTTTGCCTTAAGGTCATTATACAAGTAATGTAAAAACCCAGCCGTGTAGGCCGGACTAATGGCAGAGCTTTGAGGATCATAATCAGCAAACTGCGCAAGTAAATCCTGATTGCCGCCTTTAAATCTTGAATCGAGTCTTCCTACCGTATTGCCCTCGCTACGAAGCAACTCAGCAAAGAATTCTCCGGCCTGCACACGTAAATCAGCCTTCTTCCAAAAGTCAGCGCTGCAACCAGAATAGCTCGCTAGCTTATTGGCCATCGCGTTGCGTTCCTCCGTGGTAATTTTGTTGCCTTTAAAAAGTGCAGGTACATATTCTTTTTCGGTGAAATTTCTGACCTCAGTTAAAAAAGTTTCAAGGCTTGCCGGCTTGTTAGCTATTTTGTTATGATACCAGGCCGTGGCTGCATAGGTTGGGAAATGAACTACATAGGGCAAATCATCATTGGGTGGAAACATGAGGGTGCGAAGATCAAAAACGGCAGATACCATCACGACCCCATTTAATGCTATCCCATCACTCAACAACTTATTCATAACACCTGCGTTGCGAAACGTACCATAACTCTCACCCAATAAATACTTGGCTGAATTCATTCTTCCGTTTTCAATAAGGTATTGTTTAATGAACAGGCTTATACTACGAATGTCCTGATCTACACCCCAGAAATCTTCAAACTTCGACTTGCCTATAGGAACACTCAACCCTGTACCGATGGGATCCATCATCACCAGGTCAGCGATATCCAGCAGGGAGAAATCATTGTTTACTAATTTATAAGGTGCGGCAGGCGTGTTGGTCGGATCATTGACCACAATTCGCTTTGGTCCCATCACTCCCATGTGCAGCCAGTAGCTGGAAGATCCCGGGCCACCATTATAAGAAAAAATGATGGGTCGATTAACCGGTGCAGCATCTTTTGCCACCTCTTTGGTATAGCTGGTGAACCCAAACAATGCAATAGGATTGTTGTTCTCATCGCGCAGTTGCATCGTTCCGGCCTTGGCAGTGAGAGGGATCGTAGCACCATTGATCTTCACTGACTGTTGGGTGGTGGAAACTTCCCCTTCCGGGATCGGTTTTTTGTCTTCTTTATCAGGATCAGTCTGGGCCCAACTTGCATAACAAATGAAGCCAATGAGGAGGATTGCTAAGGTTGATTTTTTCATGGGGTAGAATATAAGGAATGAAAATTAACCAAATTAGCCGAATAGCAAAAAACAAATGTGGTGAGCGTTTTTTGTTATAGAAAAACCTAATGCGCAGTCTGGTATTATCAATTCATTAGTGTACAGAAACTACTCAACCGTGAAAAGCTTGTGAGTGGGGTGGATTTTAGTTGCTACTTTTGAATAATGCCGTCACTTCTTCCCATCTTCGAATACGACATCTTCATCTCCTATCACCACAACGATAACCGAAGCGGTTGGTTAATGGAATTTGTTAATAACCTCAACAACGAGCTGGTGTACTTTGATGTCGACCTGCATGACGATCTGACAGATACACATTCTATCGAAAGATAAATCCATTAAAGGCTAACGCTTCTCAAACAAAATTCCATCGCATCCAGAAATTTTATTTTGATGCCATCAACTTGTCGGGGTTCACTTCCATTCATACTGATCACCACTCCCGTATTGGTTTTCAGTTTTTTGCAACAATACACAAGGCTTGAGATTTCTCGCTGATATGTATCCGGGTCACTTAGATCATAACACACCTGTACGGGCAAGGGTTTTTTCCCTTCTTCATATAGCACAAAGTCGCACTCTTTAACATCTTTGAAATAATAGATCTTTTTGTTCTGCCTGCGAAACTCGAGATAACATAAGTTTTCCAATAGTTTGCCAAAATCCTGGCTGAATTTGAATGTAATGGCATTTAACAACCCATTGTCGATGAAATAAGTTTTCTTGTCGCTGTTGGTCCGTTTTAATTCGGAGAAATCAAATTTTGAAACTGGTAACGAAAGATAAACTGCTTTAGCTCCTTCGTTCACTTCATATAGGAAATTTTTGTCGAGCTTATAATTCTGCGACCGTAACTCATTGTATATTTTGTTTAGCGACAAATATGATCCGGTTGTGGAAGCAATGCGTCTCAAGAAATATTTGATCACCGTAAGGTTGGTGAATTGGTATCGCTCCACGAGGTCACGGTACGTCATCACATCAAAATATTCTTGTAAAGCTTGTGTTTGAAGATTGCTGTTCATCAGTGCTACTTCCGGATAACCACCTTCCATCAGGTAATGTCTGAACAACTTTCTCACCTTCGCCTTTGTGGCTGTGTCTTGTTTTTGATGATTCACGTTTTTGAAACGCAAATACTCCGGAAACGACAGTGGAAGTATTTCATACGTAAGCGTGCGGCCTC
>JANOUH010000366.1:0-13353 GCA_031416795.1 Cytophagales bacterium
TTTTCTTATGATAACAGGCTTCTTACTTTTTAGCGGTTTTTGAATGATGATTAATCATATCAACGATAGTGCTGTTGATGAGTTCCGGATTCGACCATGGGACAAAGTGATCCATCGTATCCACCAAAACTAGTGTAACCAGTGCATTCACCATTTTTTCTTTTGCAAAGAATGCGTTTTCATAACGGACGAGCCTATCTTTCTTTCCTTGAATTACTATGGTAGGCGCTACAACTCGTGACCATAGCGGTAACATGTTTTCCAATTCAGGTTTTAGCTGATAGATCTCATCATTCGATGCACGAAAGGAACGCGGTAAGATCCAACTTAAAAACGGTGTAGCTAAGGGAGCGCGAAACCACTCATGAGGTTCCAGAGTTGGATCAATGGAAGGAGCCACCATAATTAGTCCATCAATTAGTTCCGGATAGTCCATCGCAACACGGGCAATTAAGGGACCTCCCAACGAATGACCTACCAGAAATACAGGTCGATTGTTTTTATTTTTCTCGATAACTGATTTCAATAGTGCAGCTTGTTTTTGCAACGAAGGTTCGGCATGACCAAAATTGGCATAACCAAAACCTGGCCGATCTACTGAAATAAGTTGAGCTTTACTAAGCAAGGAGCTGTCTCCCAGAAAATCGATAAAGGCACTCAATGACCCAGGCGAGCCATGAACAAAAATAACCAATGGCTTATCATCATCTCCAACAATAACATAATTGATGATCCTGAATCCTTCTTTGTAGCTAATGATTTTACCTTTTTGCTTTTTATCTGCAAAGAAGGAAGTGATTTCCGACTTGCTCATTCTGAATTGCAGACACGAATGCATCGTGCCCATGAGAATGGCTAAAAGGAATAGGCTAAAAATCCACTTTTTCAATTTGCCATTCTTCTTCATGACGATTATTCGATGCGAAGAATCTTTTTGTATTCAGATTGGTTGCGCAAAACATCCATGGCTTTTTTTACTTCGTTGTCATTTTTGAAGCGGGCCTCAACAATACCTTTTTCAAAATAATAACGCGATACGATTTCCTCTTCCAAGAGGGGTTTGATTTGATCTTTGAAATTCACAAGATCATTTTTCCTTCCAGCCGCGATGCGTGCCTTGATCAAATCCAGTTGTGGTTTCAAATCATCATAGGATCTTTCTCTTTTTGCATGAGCAACTAAATCATTTAGCTCGGTTTCTAACGCAGATTGATAGGAAACATTTCTGGTTTTTGACCAGGTCACAAATTCCTGGTACTCCTGTTCCGTTAAAGAAAAACTTTTTGCTTCTGGTATGGTAGCATGTGCATAGGCATATTGTGTGGCGAAATCAAAAATCAATCCTTCGTGAAAAAGCACCTGTGTAACCATGGCAGGTTGAGGTGATTCAACTTTTACATCAGGATCAATGCCTCCGCCATCAAACACTTTTCTTCCATGGGTGGTGCTGAATTCTTTTTTTACAGAATCAGGTATGCTACCCGCGCTTCCATCTTCTCTGCGGTGCGAATAATCCAATACCTGAATGCAGCGACCTGTAGGAGTATAATATTTTGCTGTTGTAATTTTTACCTGCGAATTGTAGGAGAGTGGTCTTGGAATCTGAACTAATCCTTTACCATAGGATTTTTCGCCCAACACAACGGCTCTATCATAATCTTGTAATGTTCCTGCTACTATTTCAGAGGCAGACGCGCTGCCACGATTGATAAGTACAATCACTGGTATTTCTAAATCCACCGGATTGTTTAAGGTTTGATAGGTGATATTATTTTCAGACACTTTTCCTTTCGTGTCCACCACTTTTTTTCCTTTAGGAATGAAGATGTTACAAATATTAACCGCTTCATGTAAAAGACCTCCAGGGTTACCACGCAAATCCAGGATGATATGTTTGGCTCCTTTTTCTTTTAAGGATACTACCGCATTCTTTACTTCTTTGCCAGCATCAACGGTGAATTCAGTGAGCTGTACATAGCCCATATCCGGAGCGATCATTCCAAAATAGGGTACGTTGCTGATTTTAATTTTCTCACGTTTGAATTCGATATCGATAGGATCATTTTTTCCTGTTCTTTTCACCGTGAGTTTAACAGGAGTTCCTACCTGACCTCTCATCAACTGATTGGCTTCTTCTAACGAAAGTTTTGAAAGATCAACACCATCCATCTTCAATACTTCATCCCCAATCTTTAAACCATTTTTGAAGGCGGGGTATTCTTCATATACCATTGTTATTACTGTACGATTTCCAATGGTGCGCGTTACAGCACCAATGCCCCCATATTGACCCGTGTTTTGCGTGCGAAAATCTTCTACCTGATCTTCTGAAATGAAATTGGTGTATGGATCCAATGATCCCAGCATAGCATCAATACCAACACGAATGGTTTTGTTAGGATTGATTTCATCTACATACAGATTATTTACCTCTTTGAAAACAGAAGCGAAAATCTCAAGGTTTTTGGCGATTTCGAAATAGCGTTCAGCTGGCGGGGTGAATGATAATGAAATCACCGCCACTATAATCACACAAACACCTACAAGCTTCTTTTTCATACAGCCTAATTACTCGTTAAAGGTACGTATACCGTCTTATATAGTTGAGGTGGTTAGTATTTATTTTACCAGTTTAGATACCTCTGCTCTTTAAAATTAGCTACTTTAGATATCTTCAAATCACAAAAACTATGATGAATCGAATTAAACTGGTTTTCTATGCGGTGGCAGCCTCACTATTTGTCATTTCCTGTTCAGAGAAAAGCAAATACGAAGCAAAGACTGCTGAAAGTAATGGTTACATCTATGAGTATGTAACGAATGATCCATTGAAGGTGCGGATTTATACCCTGAAGAACGGATTAAAGATTTATATGAGCCAATATGCCACTGCACCCCGCATCCAAACTCAAATTGCTGTGAAGGCTGGAGGAAAAAATGATCCCGCTACAAACACTGGGCTTGCACATTATCTGGAGCACATCATGTTTAAGGGCACGTCTGATTTCGGCACCTTGAATTGGGCGAGTGAAACCGTATTGTTGGATAGCCTCGAGCGCATGTTTACAAACTACGGTAAACTCACCGATTCTGTCGAGCGTGCCAGGTATTATAAATTGATCGATCAGGTTTCCAGTGAAGCAGCGAAATTTGCTATTGCCAATGAGTATGATAAAATGGTAGGTGAGATTGGTGCGCAGGGGACCAACGCTTATACCACAGAAGACAGAACAGTTTATATCAATGATATCCCAGCTAATCAGGTTGAAAATTGGTTGGCGATAGAAGGAAATCGTTTTAAGAAAATTGTGCCCCGATTATTCCATACCGAACTTGAGGCTGTATATGAGGAAAAAAACATGAGCCTTGATAATGATTACTGGAAGACTTACGAAACACTTTACAGGACCATGTTTGCAAAACATCCTTACGGAACGCAAACTGTCATTGGAACGATTGATCATTTAAAAAATCCTTCTATTACAGAGATAAAGAAGTATTTCGAAACTTATTACCGGCCTAACAATGTAGCCATCTGTATGAGCGGTGACCTTGATTATGATAAGACCATCACCATGATTGATAAATATTTTGGTGATTGGAAAACGAATGAATCCTTACCGAATTGGACTAAAGTTGATGAGGAAGCTATAGCAGCATCCATAACCAGGGAAGTATATGGACCCGATGCTGATTGGATTCAGATGGGTTTTCGTTTTAACGGACGTAGTAGCGAAGATGCAAAACTTCTTCGCCTCACCGACATGATTCTCTCCAATTCAAAGGCTGGGTTAATTGACATTAACCTGAAGCAACAACAAAAAATAATTGAGCCCGCCAGTTATGTAGATTATCTCAACGACTATTCCATTCATACATTTTCTGGTCGGCCTCGTGAAGGTCAGTCACTGGATGAAGTAAAGAAACTATTGCTGGAGCAAATTGAGCTTGTTAAAAAAGGTGAGTTTGAAGACTGGCTCCTGGAGGCGACTATCAATGATTTGAAAAAATCCAGCATACAGAGTTCTGAAAACAATTACTCCCGATCCAACAATTTGGTGATGGCTTTTACCAATAATATACCGTGGCAAAATTACATTGTGGAAGTTGATGATTTAAGAAAATATACGAAAGAGGATGTTATCAAGTTCGCTAATGAGCACTATAACAATAATTATGTGGCCATTTATAAGCGTAATGGAAAGGACACCAGTGCACTCAAAGTGACCAAACCATCGATCACAAAAGTTACGCTCAATAAGGAGGATAAATCTCCCTTTCATGAAAAAATTACCAGCAATAAGGTCGAGAAACTTAAACCTGTATTTCTGGATTACGCTAAGGATGTCACCACTCTGAAGATGAATAAAGAGGTGGAGGTGTTGTATACGCCCAATAGTGAAAATGACTTATTCACGTTGTATTATTTATCGGATGTGGGCACCAATAATAATCCAAAAATGAATGTGGCGGTGGAATATCTTCAATACATCGGCACCGAAGATATGTCGGCTGAAGAACTGCAAAAGGAGTTTTACAAATTGGGTTGCACATTTGATGTGTTTGCTTCAGGTGATCAAACTTATGTATATCTGGAAGGGTTAAACGAGAATATGGAGAAGTCTATTAGTCTTTTTGAGAAGCTTTTGGCGAATCCAAAAGCGGATGATGAAGCCCTGAACAAGATGATCGATGGCATATTCAAGAAACGCGATGATCAAAAGAAAGATAAGTGGTCGATTATGTTCAGTGGACTGATGAATTATGGTCTATATGGACCTAAATCTTCTTTTACAAATGTGGTGGGTAATAATGAACTCCGTGAGTTGAAGTCACAGGAACTGGTAGATGTCATAAAGGACTTTACCAAAACACAACATCGGATACTCTACTACGGTCCAATGAAAGGTGAGGAATTGATCGCTTCCTTGAATACATATCACACCTTACCTGACCAATTGAAGCAGGTGCCACCTCCTGTAGATTTTAAGATGCAAGAGGTAGCTTCGCCCAGTGTGTATTGGGCTGATTATGACATGGTGCAAGCGGAGATCATGTTCCTTTCCAAAGAGCAGGATTTTAATGTAGAACAGATTCCTATTGCCCGCATGTTTAATGAATATTTTGGAGGCAGTATGAGTTCACCTGTTTTTCAGGAACTTCGCGAGGCGCAGGGCTTGGCCTATTCTGCTTTTGCCTACTATGGCACTGCCGGAAAACCAACGGATAGTGACTTGTTCTATGCGTATATCGGCACGCAGGCGGATAAACAACCGGAAGCAATGAAAGCCATGATGGGATTGTTACAGGATTTCCCCCGCTCAGAAAATGGATTTGACGTTGCACGTAATGCTATCTTGAATCAAATCGAAAGTCAACGCATTATGAAAGCCAATATTTTGTTTAATTATGAGACGGCTCGCAAAAAGGGACTAACGTATGATGTACGCAAAGATGTGTATGAGAAAGTTCAGAACTTTACGTTAGAAGATGTTGCTAAATTCCAGAAAGAGCAATTGAAGAATAATAAATACAATATCGTTTTGATTGGGAGCAAGGATAAAATAAACTTTAAAGATCTAAGCAAGTATGGTGCGGTGAAGCAACTTTCATTAGATGAGATTTTTGGTTACGAAAAGCCAATGAAGATTAACACGGAAAGCCCAAATCAATAGAAAAATTTTTTGTTGAAACAGGCAGGGGTTCAGAGGCATCCAATTCGGGATGAATCTGAACCTCTGTTTTATGCCCAGGCTTTCCTTAAAAAGCGCAGCCAGTTTCCATGCATTACTTTTTTGATGTCATCTTCGGTATAACCGCGTTTGGAAAGCAGGGTTTCCATATTTTGAAGGTCTGCTATGGTTTCGATATCATAAGGTGATTGCTCTTTACCATAGGCACCATCCAGATCGGAGCCAATACCGATGTGATTGGCGTTTCCTGCCAATTGACAGATGTGATCATAATGATCCATTAATTTGTTGAGGTTGCAATTCAACTCTACAGAATTGGATTTGCCTCGTATCCAATTCGGAACCATCATCCACGCATCCAGCACGCCACCAATCACGGCACCACGATTGATTAATTCTTTAATCATATCATCGCTGAGCTGACGATTGTGATCCACTAATGTTCTGCAGTTATGATGACTTGCCCATACGTGACCATTAAAATTATCCAACGCTTCCCAAAAGCTATCATCACTAAGGTGAGTGGCATCCAGGATGATGTTGAGTCGTTCCATTTCTTTCAACAACTCTTTTCCTTTGGGGCGCAGACCTCCCGTTGCATCTGTGCCCATTGCATATCTGCCCGGTCCGTAGTGCGCAGGGCCGAGGGCTCTTAGTCCATACCAATATGCTTTTTCAAGATACTCCACCGTGACCATCGAGTCAGCCCCCTCCAGACTTAATATATATCCAATGGATTTATTTTGAGAAGTATCGGTTTCCCATTTCTCTACATGTTTTTCTAACGATTTAAGATTGGTAATTGGCGTTAACTCCCCACACGATTCCATTTCTTTATACCAGGCTCGCTGTCCCTGAGTTTGCGCCCATGCTTGCTCTGGAGAGTTCCAACCGGGTAATGGATTATTAGCAGCCACATAACGGGCAATTTGTGTAGCTACAACTAACCCGATGTTTCCTTTTCTAAGTTCTTCAAAGTTGACCACACCGTTGCCACGGTCTGCTTTGTCGGTCATTCCTTTTTCACGCTCACGAATTTCAGCAATGGATTGGCGCAGGTCGCGATTCCACTCCATCGCGTTCATGCTTAAGTCAAGATGGGCATCAACGATAAAATGATTTGCCATATTTTAAGATTGTTTTGAAAACACTAACTCTTATTTTTTTCTTTAGATGATAATTTCTTACTCACCACATCGGCAGGATATTTCAACGCAAGCTTTCGTATTTCAAAGGCAAACTCGTGAAAAGTCTCTTCCCAAAGGTGTGCTTCCTCCGGTGTGTAATCATAAAAACCTTTTGCGTTGGAAACACCTTTGCCCCCTGCTTTCACAACATCATCAATGAGCTTGGGAATTTCCTTTGAGTTGCATAAATCGGGCAGTAAGTCTTTCATTACTCTATGATAGGCATCCACTCCCGTAAGATCCATCCATCTGAAAACACCCACCAGTGTCATCCAATAGCCTGGGTTATTGCGACAAGCGCGGTCAACATCTTCTACGGTTGCATAACCATTTTCCACCAGGTAGCAGGCTTCACGATACATGGCATACATCAATCGGTTGGTGATAAAACCGCGAATATCTTTTCGCACGAGCGTTGGTTCTTTGCCCCACAGATGAGACAGTTCATAAAGAAATTCTCCTTTGGTAACGTTGCTTTTATCTCCACAGATAACTTCTAAAAATCGTGTCGTGTGCGAAGGTTCTGCCCAATGTAATCCAAAGAAACGTTCGGGAATTGAGGTCAGGCTTTGCAGTATACTAATCGGGATGGCGGAGGTGTTACTGGTAAGAAGAGCTTCTGATGAAATGATTGCTTCAATTTTAGCAAACACTTGTTTCTTAATCTCAATATCTTCCAGCGTGCACTCGATAACCAGCGCGCAGGGTGCAAGTTTTGAATAATCTTCCGTGATTGTCAGGTTATTCAAATAATGTTCTGGCATCAAATTAATCAGGCCTTCTTCTTTTGATTTTATTAAATGATGCTGGATTCGGTCACCAGCATGAAGCATATCTACCGGAATGGGTGCTATGGCAACTACTTTATGATTGGCCATAAGCAAGCAGGTGGTGATACTACATCCCATCAGTCCAAGACCAACTACGCCAATGGTAATCTCTGAGGGTTCAATCTTTTCTTGCATGCTGTTTTTTTTTGAATGTTTAGTAGGTAGCTCTTCCGCCAGAAAGATCAAACGTGAAACCGGTTGTAAAACTATTTTTTTGAGATACGATGTAAAGCACCATGTTAGCTATCTCTTCCAATGTGCCACAGCGCTTCATTGGTATTTTATCGGTCATGTAACGCACTTGTTCGGCTGGCATCATATCGACCATCGGAGTTTGCACCACGGCCGGGGCAAGCGCATTAACGGTGATACCTCTTTCAGCATATTCTTTACCCTGCACTTTCGTCATACCAATTACGGCAGCTTTAGAGGAGGAGTAGGCTAGCATTCCAGCGTTACCTTCTTTACCTGCGATGCTCGCAATATGTAAAATTCTGCCGTAGTTGTTTTTCAACATGTATGGAAGCACATGCTTGGATGCGAAATAGCTACCCATGAAATTCACTTCAAAAACCTTCCTGATGTTTTCCGTGGAGGTCTCATGACTTTTTAGATTGGTTACTCCGGTAACGCCCGCGCTGTTGACTAAGATATCGATCCTTTCAAACTTTTTCCAAATGGTGTTGATGGCTTCCTGCAATTTTTCTTCCTGCGTGATATCCACGTGTTGAAAAAAAACATGAGGATGATTTTGAATATCAGGATGAAGGTTCAAATCCAGAATGGCTACGTGAGCACCTGAATTGATCAATGCTTTTGAGATGGCCAATCCAAGTCCTGAACTACCACCGGTGATAATGGCGACCTGATTGTTAAAATCTGTATGGTCATTTGAAATTATATTCGACATCACTTTTTTTAATTATTTTCTGATTCTTTAAATATTCACTTCGAATGAGCTGTGCAGTTTTATGGTCACCGGAGTGATGCCAGCCCGGAGGCATAACAATATATCTTAACTTATTCAATAGGCCAGGGGCGGCCGCAATATCTTTCCAGAGGTAGTAGAGTTCGCCAAAATAGACATCGAAGAAATTTTGTGCATTGATCTTTCGGGTGATGCCGTATTCAATATTAATTTCGTCTTTCTCGGGTTGATATGTTTTAAAAACGCGATCCCAGATGTTGAGCAGGTTGCAAAAGTTGGTATCCATATACAATGGATTTTTGGCATGGTGCACACGATGATGGGAGGGTGTCAAAATGAATTTCCCCAGAAAACCGAAGCGCGCATCTTTTATGAAATTTTCACCTACGTGAATAAAACCTCCCCACGTTCCATCGATGAACATGATCGCAAACAACATAGCCGGAGGCACGCCTGCCAAAATGCAAATGGAAGTTCGGATGAAATCGGCATAAGGTCCTTCTAAAATAAAGTGTGCATAGGTTACGGACAAGTTCATGCTTTCTGGTGCGTGGTGTGTGGAGTGAAGGCACCAAAACAACCTGACTTTGTGCGCTAAATAGTGATAAATGAAATGTGAAAACTCCCAGATGATGTATCCATAAATAAACCAATACCAGTTAAGCGATGCGTGAAGCATGGCAACAGGAGAAAAGAGTCCAATGCAAAACGCCACAAGACCAAAGGAGATGTATCGACCCGCTATTCTATTGAAAATATAAATGAAGAACGTGATCTTATATTCTTTTGTACGGAATTTTTTGTGAGCAAAAGCAAGAATGATTTCCACGACCACGATAAATGGAATGAGTGGAGAAAGTGCCCCGGTAATTCCCGACCATGTTCTTAATGAACTGTAGTCGCCTGAATGAAGTAACTTAATCAGTTCATGGAGAGAGAAAAAATTAATCAGTTCATTTTTAACTAAATCGATGATCTCAAACATAGGTCTGTCAAGGTTAGAATGGCGAACAGGTATTAAAACTTAAACACTGATTTTTCTCTTTCTCGAAACCACGTTCCAGCTGCTGGTTACCCGATGGTTTTCAACAACAGCCATGGTTTCATGCAAGGCTACGGTAGGGCAAATATGATGAGGCACACCGTAAAACACATCACCCACTTGAAATGTGGTGTTGGTTTTCAAAACGAGATGCTCTTCACTTTGTCCGATAGGTTCTACTTCCATGGCGTTTAAGAAATACACTCTGTTCGAAAGTGGATTTTCTGAAGCGATGGCTTTGTGACCTAAGTCAATAGTAATGGTGTCATCGGTTGGTTTTGAGATGACGCGCGTCACCACAAGGGCGGCAAAGAGAAATGGTTGTTCTGGCAAAAGTTGTTCGTAGCCTTTATCCCAAAAGATAAATGTTCCAGGGCTGCATTCTACATCTTGTCGTTGCGCATGAATGGGGAAGGACGGTGTGCCGCCAGCGATCATAAGGAGTGACTTACCAAACTGTTTTTCAATTTGGCTCTTTAGTGCTTCAGCTTTATTATAGCCTTCATCACATTTTGCTCTTCTGATTTCTAAATCGGTATCTCGTAAATGACCATCATAGGCATGGAGACCTTTGATTTCAATTCCTTTTAACGTGAGGCAGCTTGCAAATAGCTTAGCAGCATCTTCAGGCAAAATGCCGGTTCGGTTCATGCCTACATTCAAATCGATGTACACATAAATCTTCAGACCTTTTTTTTCTGCCTGATCTGATAAGTACGAAGCTGAATCAAGGTTATCGACTAAACATCCAAATAACGTAGATGGAAATTTCTGAATTAACTCGATGAGTCGTGATACTTTGGGGCCAACAGGTTGATAGGCGAGTAACACATCCGGGGCACCAATTAATGCCAGCATTTCGGCTTCCGCTATGGTGGCGCATTTAAATTTATAAATGCCCTGATCCATCATCATCGTGCAGACCTCTGCGCACTTATTTGTTTTTACGTGCGGCCGCAGGCGATTAACATCAGGAACGAAGTCTTTCAGTATTCGGATATTTTCTTTTACACGTTCAGGATAAACAACAAGCGCAGGGGTGTCGAGTTGGTCAATATTTTCAATTGTATACCAGTCGCTCATAGCCAGCTCATCTGATGCAATTCAAACATCGCTTCGATCTCTACTGGAATATTATCGGGTAACGATCCCATACCTACAGCACTTCGAACACCGACTCCATTATCTGATCCCCAGACGGCAGCAAACAATTCGCTACATCCATTGATGACAAAAGGATGACGCTCAAATTCAGGTACGGCATTCACCATACCCAATACTTTGATCACTCTTTTTACATTGTTGAGGCTACCCAGGTTCTCCTTTAATGTTGCCAGTATAGTTAGTCCAACCTGGCGGGCTACCACTTTCGCTTCCTCAGCAGTTAAGTCAACACCTACTTTGCCGATGATGAAACTGCGATCTTCTTTTAATGGGCCATGACCTGAAACGTAGACAAACTTATCTACGATTAAAAAAGGTTTGTAAACACCTAACGGAGTAGGAGGTGGTGGCAAAGTAAGTTTAAGTTGCTCGAAGCGTTGATCGGGTGTCAGGTTGTCCATAGTGATTTTGTGAGTTTCTAAATTTAAGGGAGTAATGTCTTAAGATTTTAAATGTGGAGCAATAGTATATGCTTCCTTTTCTATTTTCAAACTATACTATTTTAAGGAAAGCGTGCAACACATGCAAAAGATTTGTGTTTGCGATACTGGCGTTTCTGAAATCGTAGACCTGTAAAATTATTAAAAAATGGGATGTCCACATCAGTTGCGCAAACACGCTGGCTGCAGACGCAGCAAAAATTCACAAAAGTCGTATGACTCTGTCAGATAGCTATTTTGAAATTCTACCAGTAGCGTATTCTTTTCTTCCCGTGGCTGGAATCATTTCCCCAATTTTCCCGAGATCATATTTTGGCATGTTATTGTAAACGCATTCGTAGTTACCTGCATTGACTTTATACGTTTCATGCCATATACCAACATCGCCATTACTTTTAATTTTTTGATTGAAAGCTTTCCAGGCAGGATAGTGAATACCATCTCTATCCTTGGCATAAGCTTCAAGATGTTCAAATGATTTCCAATATTGTACCATCACGGGCGGGATACCTCCGAAAATTTGGAAGCCAAGAAAACCACTTTCTGGTTTATTGGAAAGTTCATTGATCATCTTTGGCATTGCTGATGCTACAGGTAGCCATTTATGCAGCTTCCAAAACCGATTGATCCGCATACCAATTAAGAATACTACAAAGTCCCCGTCAACTTTAACAGTCATTCGTTGATTAATTATCTTTGCCATGATCAAGCGTTTATATTTTCTGAATTCGAAAATCTTCTTTATACATGTACCCAACCGTTTTGGTCTTGGCGTTTGTGTTCGATTTCGAAGCACAAAACGGTCAATCCACGCATTAAAGATTGATTGAAAAACGACAATTGAACTTAATCAATTCACCCCACATGATGCCAAACCATTTGGTGTTAGTTTAAACTCTACTCTCTTGGGATAATTCCAAGTTGTTGCATAAACTCTAAATTGTCCATAAAATCCTGTTCTTGTGCGATTTTACCATCTTTCATTTTTACAAGTGTTACACCATCAACATTCACATCTTTATCAGTTGCAGGAATTCCAAAAAATTCCCCTGTATGTTTGCCTTTAAAATTCCAATGCTTTACAATTTTATCACCTTGACCAAATACATCAACAATCGTAAATGTTACGTTCGTAAATCCAGTAAGATAGTTGTTGTAATACGCCTTAAAGCCTTCAATACCTACTATGTTTTCAGGGCTTGTAACAAGAGTAATGTTCGTATCAAAATTGGTTTCGTTGATCAGGTCAATTTTTCCTTTGTTGATAATTTCATCCCAGGTAGACTCGTACATTTTTAGGTTTGTAGCTAATTGTTTGCTAGCTGTTTCCAACTGTACACATTCTGCGGATGGTTCGTTTTTGCAACTTGTTACCGTAAATGATAATAGCAGTGCAAAGGCACCCAAAGAAAGAGAATTGATTTTTTTCATCTTACAGTTGCCGGTTTTTATAGTGTTGACACCGCACTTTTACTGCCTACACTATTCGGTTTTCGGCTCACCCCGTTTGTTATCTTACATCTGATAAAAACTATTGTTGTCTCATGTGATGGAGCAGGGTTTAGGAACTAAAGCCAAAAATGACAGATCTAAATTAAGAAATTATTTTTAATACTTTTTTCCCAGACATATCTTATCATGGAACCTTTTCCGTTATGAAACAGACCTTCCGGTAACTGACCAGCCAAACCGTCACGGCTTATCATCAGTAAGTAATCTCAACCACCTTTTTACTATACAGTTTCTGCATCTGCTTAGGTACGATGTTGAGGATCTCTTCTTTTAATGTCTTAATAAGTTTTGTTTTGATATGGTCGCGATGTGTCACCAGACTTACTTCCCGTGCAGGACTGGGTTCTTTAAGACGCTTGACAAATTTTAATTGGGGTTTGGTAAATTCCATTACAGCCAGTTCAGGCAAAATAGTAATGCCGTCACTCTTGTCCACCATGCGCTTCAGGGTTTCAATATTTCCAGTTTCATATTTAAAATTAAATTCAGAACTCTTACGTAATTCGCATAGGTTCAAAATCTGTGAACGGAAACAATGCCCTTCTTCCAACAACCAA
>JANOUH010000367.1:0-22608 GCA_031416795.1 Cytophagales bacterium
CCTACATGCAAGGGTTGATGAATATCTCCCACCATATGCACCAGCATTTTCAAATATTCGGCCTGTTGTATCGCTGTCAATTTTCCGGATTTCAATTCCTTGATAAACTTCTCAATCATCAGCACCACTTTCCCGTCCGGATTAGCTTCTACATCTTCATACTTGCCTCCATCAGGTATGGTAGTCCAATGCCAATCGGTGGTATAATTATATGTTGAGTCTGAACGAATCTCGTCCATCCAGGTACTCACCATCGCCAGTGATTCTTGTCCTAAAATCTGTTTTACTCTTTTCCTTGCCTTGGCATTCAGGTATTGTTCGGCAATCAGGCCGGTGGCACGGTGGCCAGTAGCTCCCCAACCAAAACTTTCCACCACCAAAAGGCAACTAAAAAGAATTAAAACCAATTTTTTCATAAGTAATTATTAAAGGTTGCAATATTAGAATTTTTCGTTGGTATTAAATTTTCAAAGGATGATTTAAAGGTTAAATTTGATATAAATGGTATGGAAAAGAAGGTAAAACTTGCCGCTCTCCTGGTAGCCAATCAATTGGATCTGAAAGGAATAAAAACCTATCTTGATCTGAAGCCTTTGGCTGACTCTTCTTCCGAACTTTTCTACAGTATCGGACCAGACAAGTATCAATATTATTTCAATTACGGAGTCATTGTTTTTTCCGGGCACACTGATGAAGAAATCAAGCTGGCCATAAAAACAGTTTCAGCTTTTTTGAAAAATCCCTCTACGAACTGGATGCGCGATGACCATGAAATTGAGGTGAAAGAAGGTGAGATGATGTTTGAGTTTAATCAAGTAGTGGTAGAACGATTAGACTCCAAAGTAATCCGGATTGCCATGCTTAATATTGCCCAATCTGTGGCGCTCGATCATTATCATGAAGTGACCGAAAATTTATTAACTGAAATCCGGGGGTTCACCAATCAACTGGAAGCAACAGGAAAACTAAGTATCAATCGAAGAAACATGCTAAAGTTTATTGGCAAAGCATTGAATACCCAAAATGATATTGCCGATAACATTTATATTTTCGATGCGCCAGAATTGGTTTGGGATGATGAATATCTCGATCGATTGAACAAGGGACTGATGAAGCACTTTGATCTGCGTGTGCGCTTTAGTGAAATTGAGTATACCCTTCGTATTATTGAAGACAACCTGAGTGTGTTTCGTGAAATCTCCAATCAAAGAATAAGTAACACACTCGAGTGGATCATCATCATCCTGATCTTAGTAGAAGTATTTGACCTTTTCATTTCGAAACTATTCTGATATGCCCACTCCTCACCAGGCCCTTTTTCTAAATTGCGATATCAAAGCTCAACCTGATGAAGTGACCTGTGGCCCTACCTGCCTGCATTCCATCTATCAATACTACCAGGATACGATCGAGTTAAAGGATGTTATTAACGAAGTGAAAAGCTTAAAAGCCGGAGGCACGCTGGCGGTGATGCTTGGCAATCATGCACTCAAACGCGGATACAAAGCACATCTCTACACCTACAACCTGAATGTCTTTGATCCTTCGTGGTTTAAATATAGTACCAAAAAAATCATTGCCTCTCTTAAACAACAAATGCGCTATAAGTTTAAAAGAAAAAAACTGCTGGTGGCATCCCGGGCTTATGTTAAATTTCTGGAAGCGGGTGGCAAAGTATTTCAAAATGAATTGAATCCTGAACTCATCAAAAAATATCTGAAGGAATCTAAACCGATACTCACTGGCTTGAGTGCTACCTATCTCTACGGCACCCAGCGCGAAATACCTTCCAGCAATAAATTTGACAGTATCCGAGGTGAGCCCGTAGGACATTTTGTGATCATTAATGGTTATGATGAATCGACCAATACCGCCTATATCGCTGACCCCATGAATTCTAATCCGTTGAATAGTAGTCAATATTATGGCGTCAACTTTGATCGCCTCATCAATAGCATCATGCTGGGCATTGTTACTTATGATGCCAACATTTTGATTCTTGAACCAACTAAGTAATACATGCCAAAACTGATTGTCGTTGAGAAACCAGAACTGTGGAAGTTCAGCCTGGATGATGTAGAAGTAATTTCTCCGGATAAGTACATCTCAGAGGTAACCTTTCAGGCAAAGAATTTAAAAGTCATTAACCTCTGCAAATCATATCAGTACCAAAGTGAAGGTTATTATGTTTCACTATTAGCAGAAGCACGCGGTCATAAAGTATTGCCCGGTGTTTCAACCATTCAGGATCTTCGGTTCCCTTCCATTTTGCGTGACGACTCATTGGAATTTGATGAGCTGATACAAACCACGTTTAAGAATGAACCTTACGATCGGGTTGAATTCAATATTTACTTTGGCACCACAAAATCCGAAAATTTAAACCGGTTGGCACTTCAACTTTTTCAGATGGTGCAAGCCCCGTCATTGCGGGCTGTGTTTTCAAAAAAGAACAAATGGGTATTACAAAATATACGCCCACTCAGTTTGGGTGAAGTACAGGAAGCCGATCGTCCACTTCTCATTGAATCGCTTGAAAAATATCTTCAGCGCAAACGCGAGTTCAGACCAGATAAAAAGAAATATGACCTCGCTATTCTCGTAGCATCGAATGATCCCAATCCACCATCAGACGCTCGAGCGTTGAAAAGATTTTATCGGGCGGCCATCGAAGCTGGCTTCAATACCGAGTTTATCACCAAAGACGATTTTGATCAGATCATTCAATATGATGCCCTGTTTATCCGTGAAACAACCAATGTCAATCACCACACTTTTCGGTTTTCTAAAAAGGCCACCTCATTGGGACTCGTTGTCATCGATGATCCCGATTCGATACTTAAGTGTACCAATAAAGTATATCTCCATGAATTATTAAATGCGAATAAAATACTGACACCAAAATCATTTGTGCTGACTGAAGAGAACTGCGATAAACTGGACGCAAAGATGAGTTTGCCATTTATTCTCAAACAACCTGATGGCGCCTTTTCCAAAGGAGTACATAAGATTAATTCCATGGAGGAGTTCAAAGAAATTCGCGAAAGCATGTTCGAAAAATCTGATCTGCTGATTGCACAGGAATTTCTTCCTACTCCTTTTGATTGGCGCGTTGGTATTATTGATGGGCAAGTGATTTACGTTTGCAAATACTTTATGGCATCCAAACACTGGCAGATTGTGAACTGGAATAAGCAAGATAAAACTCATGAAGGTGACGTGGAATCTATCGCCATAGACCAGGCACCATCAGGCTTACTAAAAACTGCACTCAAAGCTACTTCACTTATTGGTAAAGGACTATATGGCGTTGATATGAAGGAAATCGATGGAAGGTTTTATGTGATCGAAGTAAACGACAATCCAAATATTGATGCCGGCATTGAAGATAAAATCTTAAAAGACCGGCTTTATGAAATCATCATGGAAGTATTTTTAAACCGAATCAAAGCGCAAAAATGAGCACATCCCCCTATCATCTCTTTCATGGCTACGGTGTTGAGTTGGAATACATGCTGGTAGATAAAGACACATTACAAGTAAAACACCTGGCCGATGATTTATTAAAGTATGAGCTCGGAGAGATTGGGAGTGACTTTGAAAATGGTATGATCACCTGGTCGAACGAACTCGTGCTGCATGTGATTGAACTTAAATCAACACACCCGGAAAGCGATCTGGAAGCTTTGGAGAAAGCATTCACCAGAAACATTTTCAGAATCAATACTATTCTTGACGAATGGAATGCGATGCTCATGCCCTCAGCAGCCCATCCGTTTATGGATCCGTTTAAAGAAACTAAGTTGTGGCCGCATGATAACAATGAAGTTTATGAACTTTATAATAAAATATTTGACTGCAGTGGCCATGGATGGTCAAACCTGCAAAGCACTCATTTGAATCTTCCCTTTTCAGGAGATGAAGAGTTTGCCAAACTACACGCAGCCGTTCGCATAATACTTCCCTTATTACCGGCATTGTGCGCCAGCTCACCAATTTTAGATGAGAAGCTTTCAGGCATGCTTGACACCCGACTGCTTTATTACAAAACAAACCAGGCTAAAATTCCATCCATCACCGGATCAGTAATACCCGAAGCTGTCTTTTCTTATCATGAGTATCAGAACAAAATCTATTCTCAAATTGAAAAAGATATTGCGCCTTACAATGAAGAAAATATTCTTGAGCCGGTGTGGGTAAATTCGCGCGGTGCTATTGCTCGTTTCGATAGAGGGTCCATTGAAATCAGGATCATGGATGTTCAGGAGTGTCCTGCTGCTGATTTGTCGATTGTAAACGTGGTGGTGGAATTGTTAAAGGCACTTGTCAACGAAAAGTTTTGCAGTCTCCAAGATCAAATGAAGATTGATACTAATGTGCTGGCAACGTTATTCGACAAAGTAATCGTGAGTGGAAGACAGACCGTGATTGACGAGAAGCCATATCTTGCAGCCTTCGGCATATCATCACCTATAACCGTTAAAGACCTATGGAAACATATTCTGACAATAGTTCCAGCCGATACAATCTATGACCAAAGGTGGCAGTCTATCATTCATACTATTTTAGACAAAGGTTGCCTTTCAGAAAGGGTGATCAACGCCATGCATCACGATCATTCAGCTGATCAAATTAAAACCATTTATAAAGAATTAAGCAAGTGCCTGGCAGAAAACAGAATGTTTGCACATAAATAAAGTCTTTGAATGATATATGCTCTCATCATTACTTGCGAACATGCTGGCAACCACGTGCCGGATGAATATAAATCACTATTTGAAAATCAAGAAGAAGTACTTCAATCTCACCGTGGATGGGACCCTGGCGCATGGTCACTTGCCAACTTCCTTTCAACACAATTGAAGGCACCGCTATTCGGTTGTTTAACGACAAGGTTGCTCATTGAAGCCAATCGCTCCCTGGAAAGCCCTCAACTTTTTTCAGAATTCACCTCATCGTTAACGGAAGAAGCAAAACAAAAACTGATTCACGAAATTTATAAACCTTATCGGGAGCAAGTACAAAAGGCAATTGATACCCTTATCAAACCTGTACTGCACCTTTCCATCCATTCATTCACATCCATTTGGGATAATCAGGAAAGAAAGGTAGACATAGGAATTTTATTCGATCCATCACAGGATTCCGAAGCATCATTCGGTAACGGGCTAAAAGAAAACCTACAAAGAAACCTTCCGGGCTTTCTCATTTGCTTTAATGAACCTTACAAAGGTACCGATGATGGAATCACAACATGGTTACGTAAAAAATATAAGAATGACGTTTACACTGGAATTGAAATTGAAGTGAATCAAAAATTTTCTTCACATCTTTCATTCATTGAATTGGCTCTCCGTAAATCGATAAACGAAAGTATTAACCAACATACCGGCTAACCCTAAAACTATGAATCGGCTCAGATCCTGGGTACGTGCATTTTTTGGTTTCTCACGCAATGAGACCAACGCATTTCTGTTGCTACTGCCACTCATGTTTCTGATCATTTTTATTGTCCCAACTTATAAAACCTTCTTTATTCAGCAAGAAAAAGACTATAGTAAAGAGAAAAAAGAATTAGATAGCCTGGTTGCTACATGGAAGGAACGCAAAACGAAAGACAGCATAGCTACCACTAAATCTCCCAATCCTTTATTTGCCTTTAACCCTAACACAGCTTCGAAGGAAGAACTGGTGAGTCTTGGCTTTTCACCCTATGTGGCTGGTCGCCTCGAAAACTATCGCAGCAAAGGCGGCAAATTCATGATCAAATCCGATTTGCTAAAATTATATGGGATGGACACCGCCCTCTATAGAACTCTCTATACATGGATTGATTTGCCAACCGAAAAACCATTAAAGAAGTTTGAAGAGAAAGCAAAACAAGAAACTTTTAAAAAACCTGGGAAAGAAAAATTCGATCTCAATCAAGCAGATTCTTCACAGTTAGTTTCTGTGTATGGCATTGGAGGCAAGCTCTCGGTTCGAATTATTAAATATCGCGATCGATTAGGTGGAATTATCTCCAACGATCAACTAACCGAAGTCTATGGGCTTGATACGGCTGTGATTAGTGAACTGAAAAAGAAAACGTTCATCGCTGAAAATTTTAAACCGAAAGTAATTGAGATTAATAGCGCTACCGAAAAAGAGTTTGCCGCACATCCTTATATTAGGTACGCACTAGCGAAGGCCATTACCGCTTATCGCTTTCAACACGGGAGTTTTAAATCGATTGATGACCTTACTAAAATAGCGATCGTAGACAAGTCTACTTTTGAAAAAATAAAACCTTATCTTTCTTTAAATCCTTAGTGTGAACGACCCTGATCTACCAAAAAAAATACTCCACACTTACCTGCGAAGGCTCACTAATTTATCAGGTAATAATCGCTCCATTTTTCTTCCTCGTCTGGTTGGAGATCAATTTATAGATGTACAGGAACTAAGTCACCTGAACGGTGAAAAAGCATTCGGGATCATAGAGGCGTTGATTGCAGAGAAGTTCAAGTCAATCTGTCCATTGCTGGACTCCAGAATGGAGGCATCAAATGAGGCAAGTAAAAAACTAAAAAAGCTCAAGCGCATTGATCAGTTCATCTTTGACGAACGTGGCTCGAAAGACTTGCATGTAGGTTGGCCATTTGTACAAGGTAAATTTAATGACGGCACGTTGGTGAGATGTCCACTATTATTCTTTCCGGTTACGCTTACCACAATAGGCAATCAATGGGTATTACAACCACGAAAAGATGCAGGGATAACATTCAATAAATCGTTTCTATTGGCATACGCATTTTACAATAAGATAAAGGCGAATGAAACACTAATTGAAGAGACGTTTGAAGACGCAGATCGGGAAAGCATAGTCTTTCGCACCTGGTTGTATGAACTCTTAAAGAAAAGTGAATTAGAAATCAACTTCAACTCAGACAACTATCGGGATGAGCTAATACCTTTTATAAACTACAAGAGAGAGGAATTTGAACAAGAAGTAAAAAATGGTGAGCTAAAATTATTTCCAAATGCAGTCTTGGGCATTTTTCCTCAGGCAGGTTCTTACCTGGTGCCCGACTACATGCATTTGATCGAGGAGAGTCATGTTCAGGATCTTGAAGAATTTTTCTATCAACGTACGTCAGCTCTTGAAATACCGGAATCTCAAAACTTTCACGCGTTGGTGAAGGAGGAGAAAATGTTCACCGTATTCCCGCAGGATATCTGGCAAGAAAATGCATTGAAAGCCGCCAAGCTTGGACACTCATTGGTGGTTCAGGGTCCACCCGGAACAGGCAAGTCGCAACTCATTTGCAACCTGATCAGTGATGCCATAGCTTCTGGTAAACGAGTGTTGGTCGTATGCCAGAAACGTGCAGCCCTCGATGTGGTTTACAACCGAATGAAAACGCATCAACTCAGTCAATACCTGGCACTGGTTCATGATTTCAAAAATGACCGTAAAGATATTTATGAAAAATTGGCTAATCAGATTGAAAAAGTAAATGCCTATAAAACTCAAAACATCAGCCTTGATGCCATCCAACTGGAGCGGCAGTTTACAAGAGCATGCCATCGTATAGATGCCATTATTGAGGAGCTCGACACATTTAAAGAAAGTCTCTTCAATGAAACAGAATGCGGTGTTAGTATCAGAGAACTGTACCTTCAATCCGATCCTACAGAAGAAGTAATTTCATTAAAACAAGAATTCTCTCTTTTCAAATTTGACGAGCTATCCATCTTTCTGCGTAAACTAAAAACCTACTCTCATCATGCTAAAAAATTTAAGACTCAGGATTATGCATGGAAAGACCGAAAATCATTCTCCTCATTTTCATCGGGCGACTTAACTGCTATTGGTAACGCAGTTGAAGATGCAAAAAATCTATTTGCACAACTTAGCGAACAACTTCAATCCAAACTAAATTCAACACTTGATTGGGAACAATGTGAAGGGCTATTAGAAAAACAACAATCTGCCAACGACATGATGGCTTTACTCAACAGCGAGAAGGTCTACCTCTATTTTCAGAAGATGGTTCCGGAACAGGATGAAGAAACAAGCTCATTGTGGATCTCGAACCTTGAAAAGAATATTATGAGTTGCTTTGAGGGAGAAGGACCTGAGGCTCATACCGCCACCAGCCAACTGGGTGTTCTGCAAAAGGCATTGGACCGAAGCATGAAATCAAGAACAAGTTTGTTTGGACTTATTCGCTGGGAACTGTTTTCAAAAGATAAATTTTTGATAAAGCGAACCTTGGTGGTGAACGGGCTGACGGATACAAAAGTTGGATTTAAAACACTTGAAAAAAAGTTGGACAACCGTCTTAATCTTGAACATCATCTCTCAAAAATACGCGCTAAGAACTGGCTTCATGAAATACCTGAATCGCTGGTACAAAAAGATTATAAGGTTTGGTTTGCCAATCAGCATTTCGCACTCCATGCAAAACTTAGTTTTAATGAACTGCGATGGCTTAAAACATTTATTGATCCAGCCTCGCATTCGTTAAAAGATTTCGCTCATAAGATCAATGAGTTATACACGATCTTAAGCCAGATTCATGAACATAAAATAAAGTGGATCAATTACCTGACTCCAATTCAAATTAAAGCAATCACACAAACACCTGATGAAGTACAAAAACTTACTCAAACATTAAGGCAGGATTTTGATGCTCTCTGTGATTTTGATACGATGAATGAAAGCCTCACTGCTGATGAGAAGTCTGTCATCAACAGATTGCAAGATCACACCCAGAGTTGGGATGAAGAGAAAATAAAATCACTTTTCCTGAACAGCCTGAGGATAGCCTGGATCGATCATCTTGAAGTGAAGCATCCTGAACTCAGGATCGTTTCGACTGGAAAAATTTCATTACTGGAGAATGAACTTCGTGACCTGCTTCGCGAAAAGCAAAATATCAGCGAAGAAATTGTGTTACTTCGGGCCCGGGAAAAAGTAGTAGACGAATTGAAATTCAACCGGCTTAATAACCGTGTCACCTATCGCGACTTGCTTCACCAGGTAACAAAAAAGAAAAAGATCTGGCCCATGCGAAAATTGGTTGGCGAATTTGAAGAAGAAATCTTTAAACTTATTCCTTGCTGGCTTGCCTCCCCAGAATCAGTCTCCGCCATATTCCCTATGACAGACTTGTTTGACCTGGTCATCTTTGATGAAGCTTCTCAATGTTTTGCAGAGCGCGGTATACCGTCACTCTATCGCGGCAAGCAAGCCATTATTGCAGGAGATGCCATGCAATTGCGGCCTGGAGATTTTTATCAGTCCCGCTGGCAGGATGAAGATGACGATCATCCTGATTCAGAAGTTGACTCACTGCTTGAGCTGGCCGAACGATACCTTATGAATACTCAGTTGCGAGGCCATTATCGTAGCAAGTCACCGGAACTGATTGAATTTTCAAATCGATATTTTTATAAAGGGAATTTGCAGTTCCTGCCCGACTTGAATGCCCTCCATAAAGCTGAGCCTGCATTGAGCTATGAAAAAATTGATGGCGTGTGGGAGAACAATACAAACCTGTTAGAAGCCATTCATGTTGCCACAAAAGTTTTGGATTTGACAAAAGAGAATCCTTCAATGGAAATCGGTGTTGTTACGTTTAATGC
Source organism: Cytophagales bacterium (assembly GCA_031416795.1). GTDB lineage: Bacteria > Bacteroidota > Bacteroidia > Cytophagales > Cyclobacteriaceae > ELB16-189. The sequence goes on from JANOUH010000367.1 coordinate 9,634, forward strand.
ACCGCAGCAATCGCTTGTGCTGGATATGATTGAAGATGCATTCCGTGAAGCTGGACAACCTGTTCCTGAAAGCCTATTCGTAAAAAATATCGAAAACGTGCAGGGAGATGAACGCGACATGATCATTTTTTCAGTGGGATACGCTCCCGATAAAAATGGAAAGGTAAATGCGCAGTTTGGAAGTCTCAATTTAGCGGGTGGAGAAAATCGATTGAATGTAGCGGTGAGCCGTGCTCGTGAAAAAATCATGGTTGTTACCAGCTTGTGGCCCGATCAATTGAACGTAGAAGACACCGTGAATGCCGGGCCTAAACTTCTCAAAAGCTATTTGCAATTTGTGCTGGATACTTCAAAAGGAAAGGCTGCCGTTGATGTTTCAACTATAAATCAGAAGAAGACAGCCGCCAACCTGAAAGAAGAAATAAAAAAGTGGGCTTCTAAAAAATGGCCTGAGTATCAGTTAGAAGAAAATCGATTCCCTTACTTTGACTTTACTGTGAAAAAGGGAGAGCTCCAGGTAGGCGCCCTCTTTACCGATGATAATTTATATTTCCAGAGTCCTTCGGTAAAAGCAGATCACGCGTTAACGCTGCAACTGCTTGAGCTTAAGAACTGGCCTTTTGTGCGCGTTTATAGTCGTAACTTTTGGCAAGACCCTGACAAGTTTTTTAATGAAGTCAGTAAGCTACTTAACCAATAGTTACAATCAATTGCGATAATTCAATGCTGGAGGACGATCGCCTATCAAGGATTCGTATTTGAAATTTTCTCCCGTGCGTTTTTTCAATTCTTTCCATGCGGCATCGATCGTTGCAGGATTTGAAAATACATCAATGATGGAAAGAGCCATCGTCTTCGCTGCCATCATCATGCCTTTATTACCTATAGAAGTTCCTCCTGCAGCAACAGCTTGCCAACTATGTGCGGCCGTGCCTGGCACCCAGGTGGCAGTAGAAAGTCCCGCAGTTGGCACTACCCAACTTACATCTCCTACATCCGTAGAACCAAAACCTGAACCATCTAAAATCTTAAACTCACTAATTGCGTTGGTTGACGTCAATGCCGGAGCTGGAGAAGTAAATGTGGTTTGAATTTTTTCTGCAAATACTTTCTCGTCCGGAGTATACGTATATCCACCTACAGCACGCAAATTATTGTCCATCACTTTAGCCAAAGTCTCATTGGGCAATAAGTCATACACTCCACCGGTAATTTCCCATTCCACTTTTGTATCGGTGCCGAGCGCTGCGCCTTGTGCTGCACGCGTGAGTCGATCCCACATATCTTTTACTTCCGTGCGTTTTGGATGACGAACGTAGTAATATACTTCCGCGAAAGCAGGAACAACATTAGGCGCTTCGCCTCCACGGGTAATTACATAATGTATGCGTGACTCTTGTGTAACATGTTCGCGCATCATATTCACCATATCATTCATAGCTTCTACACCATCAAGCGCTGAACGTCCGCGCTCAGGCGATGCAGCTGCATGTGCAGCGATTCCATAAAAACGAAATTTGCCTGTTTTATTTGCCAGTGAACTTCCTGCACTTGCATTGTTTTGTGCGCCCGGGTGCCAATGAAATACAACATCCACATCGTTGAATAATCCTTCACGCACCATGTACACTTTTCCTGAACCGCCTTCTTCCGCGGGAGTTCCATAAAAGCGAATGGTGCCTTGCTTCTTGTTTGCGATGAGCCAATCTTTTACAGCAATTGCTGCTGCTGAAGATGCTGTGCCAAAAAGATGATGACCACATGCGTGACCTGCGGGTCGACCCTCCACTTTCTTAACTTCAGGAACGGCATCCTGAGAGACACCCGGTAACGCATCGAACTCTCCCAATATTCCAATGATAGGTTTGCCAGAACCATACGTTGCTACAAAAGCAGTAGGCATTCCTGCTACACCTTTTTCAATTTTAAATCCTGCCTGACTAAGAGTTTCTTGCAGGAGTGCAGAGCTTTTTGTTTCCTGATAACCTACTTCTGCGAACTCCCAGATTTTTTTTGCTACAGTTGTGTATTTATTATAGCCTGCATCAATGGACTTAACAACATCCTCTTTAGTCTTTTGACTAAATGCGATCGCGGGGATCAACAAGAGAAAAAGAATAACAACTTTCATATTTCAAAATTTAAGGAAACAATGTTAAATGATTTTATCTACCTCTTCTTAACCTGATGCCCGCAACCGGGCTTACATAATCAAAGCCTTCGGTGAAGTCTGTGTGATATTTGATATCTCCATAAACACTAAAAAACCAAACTGCACGACCAAGGTCAATGCCGTGAGTTACATATTCTATCCTCACCATTAAATTGGCTCCTGTGGCAAAATTTGACTGCTCACCTTCAGCCGTATTATACAACCTCGTTCCGGTTTGAAGTCCTGCACCCACGTAAGTTTGAAATACAAATGGTTTATGAATGCTCAATACAGGATGCAGATAATTAAGATCAAACCGTAATCCTCCCTTCACCCAATTTCCTCCTGCATATACTTTATCATCAGCGAGTTCAAACATGTTTTCCTTACCCACACCTATTTCCCAAACTCCTATTGTGGCCAAAGAAGAATTGTTATCATTAAAAATTCCACGAAAAACTTGCAGATTTAAACCCGTGGGTTCAAAGGCTTGTACACCTATACCAAAACTTCTGCCCTGGCCTCTCTTCGAAGATTGACCAAATGAATTAATGCATACCAATAAGAAAATGATAAAAACGAAGCGCATAGCTGGATAAATTCTCGTCAAGATATGGAATGAGGATTTTAAAAACAAAGAATAACCACTCCACTGAATATGATCCAGAATTTACATTTCAACTCATCGTAATAACGGAAGTTTCAACATCACCGGGTTGCCTCCATCGTCTCAGCATGCTGGCTTAAGTCAAGACCTAAGCGCTCATCATCCGGAGACACGCGCATATAGGTGATCATACTGGTGATTTTAAAAATTAAATACGATCCACCAAAAGTAAATACACCTACGATAACCAGCGCAATGATGTGATACATGAATGTTTCATACTGACCATACACAAGTCCAACATCCTTGGCAAACACAGCAGTTAAGATCATGCCGGTGATACCGCCCAACCCATGACAAGGAAATACATCGAGCGTATCATCGATTGATGTCTTTTGTTTGTAGTACACAGCAAGATTACTCACGATAGCGGCAATGAAACCGATGAAAACACTCTGGCCTAAGTTGACAAATCCTGCTGCCGGTGTGATCGCCACCAAACCAACCACAGCACCAATACATGCACCCATGGCAGAGATCTTTCTGCCCACCAGGGCATCAAACATCACCCAGGTGATCATGGCCGAAGCCGATGCCATGTTGGTTGTTCCAAATGCCTGCACCGCCAAACCATTAGCAGCTAAGGCAGAACCTGAGTTGAAACCAAACCAACCAAACCACAACATGCCTGTGCCTAAAATGATGAATGGAATATTGGCAGGATGATGATCTTTGTTCTCACGCTTGCCAAGCATATAAGCTCCTGCCAAAGCAGCAAAGCCTGCCGACATGTGTACTACCGTTCCTCCGGCAAAATCCAATACACCCCATTGTCTTAAAAATCCATCGGGGTGCCAGGTCCAGTGTGCGAGCGGGCAATAAATCAATAAAGAAAACAGGCACATGAAAATTAAATACGAAGTAAACTTTACACGCTCGGCAAAACTGCCGGTGATCAGTGCCGGTGTGATGATGGCGAACTTCAATTGAAACAAAGCAAACAACAGAAACGGAAACGTTGGTGAAAAAGCGGGGTGTGGATTGAGCCCAACATTTTTAAAAGCGAAGTACGTTCTCGGATCTCCAATGAATCCCCCTATGCTATCGCCAAAGGCCAGACTAAAACCAACGAGATACCAAAGCAAACTGATTACACCCAGTGCAATGAAACTTTGGAGCATGGTCGAAATCACGTTCTTAAAACTCACCATGCCACCATAAAAGAATGACAGACCGGGAGTCATAAAAAGCACAAATGCTGTAGCCACGAGCATCCAGGCAGTGTCGGCCTTATCGATGGTGTCGACTGCATCGCTGATTGGGTTTTCTGCATTAAACAATACGAGGAATTGAAGGATTACCAGAATCGCAAAAATGACGATCCAGCGGGTTTTAGGTCGGCTCATGATGGTGAATGGGTAGATTCGCACCAAATTTCGACTAAATGGGTATAAGAAGTACCTATTATCTATAAAAAAATTAATGAAATCGTTTTCTATGGGTCAATTTAGACCATTATCTCTTTTTTAAGGGTTTCTTTCTTTGACTTTTCCCTTTCAGAATGTTCTTATCCAACGCTATTCCCGCTTTTCCACGAGCCCTGAATATCCATTGAATATCCCGTCTTGTTATCAACGATGCATAAGAAGTGACCGCCAATGAGTCGACCGTGAGTGTCATCTTTTGTCCAGACTTTCCTTTAGCCACCCCTTGCTCAATCAGTTTTGGTAAGCCATTTAATTCTTCGCTGATATCTTTTTTCACGGCATCGGCCAGAATGGAAATGAGCTTATCGTGCAGCATCCAGTCGGCAGTGTTGAGCAATGCTTCTTCAGTGTTCAAATCGTAACGAAGGTTTCGTAAGCCTACCACCTGGGTTAGCGTATCGAAATAAGGTTGGGCCCTTAAATATACTTTTCCCCGCAATGCTCCTTTCACCCGCATCATTAACGCAAGCTCTTGCTCACTTCCATAGAACTCTGCATCGCGAATGCCTATGGTGTACGATTCATACGTATAAGAAATCTTCTCTATATTTTTATTTGTAAGGCTATTCAATTTTTCATAAGGAAGTTTTGCCAAGACAAATAAGTCGAGCGACTCATCTGCTTTTTCGGCATACTTATGTTTGGGAAGCGGAGCAATCTTAAATACTTCAGGTTCTTCAAACCAGGAATAGACTTTTGCTTTCAGTGTAACCATTCCCGTAATATTTCCAAGAGGGTTGGTGTTCCAGCGCAACATCAATTCTTCTGCATGCGCTGATAATCCTATCTGTGGATTTGTTTTCTTTAGGATGATCGGCTTCTGAATATCATTCCAAATCTTCTCTACTACTTTTCGTGTATCGAGCAGTTCGTGCGAAAGGGAATCAAACTTGTGCGTAATCTTGCTTTGATTCTTCTCCAGATAGTTATCAGCAATCTTGCGCAGGTTCACGTTTACAAAGGCAATCTTAATGGAAGGCTCCATCTCCCATACTATACCTTCTAATATTGTCGTAGAATTTATTCCCCAGCGATCATCCAGTTTAACCTTTGATTTCAGATGAAGAATCACTTCGGCTACAATCGGTTTATCGTTTTGAATTCGAATTCCCGCGGTCCTCTTCCTGAATAAAAAGCTGATCCGTAAAGGAACTTTTGCTGATATCACTCCAGGTATCCAGGTAAAACGGATCGGGTTTGTGCGCTCCAATTCTAAATGAATACTGTCTTTCTTTTTATCTCCAACCGCGATCCATTCTTTAATAAAAATTCCCTTCAATTTAGTGTTAACCATTTTCTCCAAATCCTGCAATTGAAATTCAATAGGGATGCGGATGGTAGACACGGGCACGATGAGGGTAGAGTCTAACGTAGATCGGACTGGCTCAACCGGACGAATAGGCTTGGTAAATACAAAGTACCACACTCCTATACCGACTCCAATCAGGATGGTAAGCACTATCACAATCATGACCAACTTTCTCATTTGCCTTTTATCATGGTTTTGTCTGGCCTCTTATCACCTGCATAGCTTTGCATTTTGAAAATACTTACTTTCCGAATCTAATTTCTAACCCATGAGAAAGATATTTCTGATTTTTAGTCTTTTTGTTTCCACCGGGCTGCTTGCACAGGTAGCCAAAGCACCAGAAGTAAAAGAAGGCGATGGCCCTTACACTCAATTAATTATTCGAGGAGTCATGCTGATTGATGGAACCGGTGCACCTCCGGTAGGTCCTGTGGATATTGTAGTAAAACAAAACCGCATTGTAAATATTGTCAGCATTGGCCTTCCCACTCCAGGCATGGCAAACACATCAAACCGGCCTAAGTTGGAAGCGGGTGGAAAAGAACTCAATTGCGAAGGCATGTATCTGATGCCGGGCTTTGTAGATATGCACGGACATATCGGTGGCAACCAGGCACCTTTTGCTGAATATGTATTTAAGCTTTGGATGGCACACGGTGTAACCACCATAAAAGAGCCCGGCTCTGGCAATGGTGTAGATTGGGTACTCGATCAAAAAGCGAAGAGTGAAAAAAATCTGATCACAGCACCGCGTATCAAAGCATATGTAACTTTTGGTTCAGGAGCGAAAGAACCTATTCGCACCCCAGAGCAAGCGCGTGCCTGGGTGAATGAAAATAAAATGAAAGGTGCCGATGGAATTAAATTCTTTGGTGCCGCACCTGAAATTATGGACGCTGCCATTCGTGAAAATAAAAGAATTGGATTGAGGTCAACCAGCCATCATGCACAATTAGGTGTGGCCCGTTGGAATGTCTTTCATTCAGCACGTGCCGGCATGACTTCCATGGAACATTGGTATGGTTTACCAGAAGCCATGTTGGAAAACAATACGGTTCAGGATTATCCATTGACGTATAACTACTCGAACGAACAACATCGCTTTGAGGAAGCAGGTAAACTTTGGAAGCAAGCGGCTGCTCCTTTTACACCTAAGTGGAATGCATTGATGGATTCCTTGTTGAGATTTAATTTCACACTCGATCCAACCTTCAACATCTATGAAGCTTCTCGCGATTTGCATAAAGCACGCAGACAAGAATGGCATGAAGTATATACCCTTCCACAGTTGTGGGCATTTTATCAACCCAGTAGAATAGCGCATGGATCATATTGGTTTTCATGGGGCACAGAACAGGAAGTGGCGTGGAAAGAAAACTATCGCTTGTGGATGACCTTCGTGAACGAATATAAAAACCGTGGTGGTCGCGTTACAGTCGGTACTGACTCTGGATTTATTTTCCAATTATATGGATTTGCATTCGTGAGAGAAATGGAGTTACTGCGCGAAGCTGGATTCCATCCTCTGGAAGTTATTCGTTCCGCCACGTTGTATGGAGCACAGGCATTGGGTATGGATAAAGAAATTGGCTCCGTTGAAATTGGTAAGCTTGCCGACTTCGCCATCACTGATATAAACCCGTTAGAGAATTTACAAGCACTGAATGGCATGGGCGCTATTAAGCTGATGGATGATAACACCGTGAAGCGCGTAGGTGGCATCAAGTACACCGTGAAAGATGGTATCGTGTATGATGCTAAAAAGTTATTGGAGGATGTAAAGAAACTTGTTGATCAGGAAAAAGCGAAAGCCGGATTTGTTATGAAACAGCCTGGCATGAATTAAATGAAAAGGCCCAATGGGTCTGTCCTGTAAACTGGTGTCAGTTGTTTTAGAATTTAATTCTTTAATAACTAAACTACTGGAATGATCTTAACGTGCTGCCAGAAGTAGCACGTTTATTTTTTTCTATTTCAAAGGATTTAGGCTTTCGAAAAATTCAATTGCTTTTGATTCTATTCTTTCTTTGCAACAGATAGTTAGTCAGCGGTTGAAAATCGTGTTCAGCACTTACAGCCCGTTCAAGTCTGCATTGTTTGAATTTCGTAAGTATCGCATTGATTTTTGTTTATTTTGTGAATATTTATCTGTGTTATTTGTAAAAATATTCAACCTAAGCAAGCCATGCACTTATACCCGAACAGGCTATCTTCAATATGGGTAGCTGCTATCATTGTTGTAGTAAGCGCGAATTTCGATGCGTTTAGTCAGGGAAAGGATAGTACTTTCTATTTTCATGCCGATATGAGTGTAACGAACAACGGTTTCTCTATCGTGCCGGCATTTACATTGGGCAAACCTGCCGCCTTCTTAGATATGCGCATAGGCAACAAGCGCCTGAGTTTTGAGCCACAGTTTCGGTATGCACTGGAAGGTCGCCCCTGGTCATTTATTTTTATTTATCGATACAAGGCAATTATAAAACCTAAATTTCAATTGACATTTGGAGGTCATCTTCCCGGATTGAATTTTATTACCCTCCCTGTAACCATCAATGGAGTGGAAGATAACCTATCCGTCATGAGGCGATTTCTGGCTGCAGAAATTATCCCTACCTATAAAATCACAAACAAGATCAGTGTAGGTTTATATTATTTGCGTGGCCATGCTTTTCAAAAGCAAGGACCACAAAACACAAACTTCTTATCGGTGCAAGGTAACTTCACCAAAATCAAATTAGTTGGAAAAACATATTTTAGTTTTAACCCTCAGGTGTTTTATCTGAAAGTAGATGCCGATGATGGTTTTTATGTAAACGCAACTACCACCTTGGGTGTCAGCGATTTTCCTATAACCATTTCTAGTATTATTAATAAAGCAGTTGAATCAGAAATACCCGCTAAAGATTTTGATTGGAATGTGAGTTTGATCTATACGTTCGATAGAAATTTCATAGTTAAACAAGTAAACTAAATTGTACGAATCTATTGAAAAGGCTCAGCTAAAATCAAGAGACCTGAGCATCGCAAAGAATTGGTTTACTTTGAGAAGGAATTAAAATCACTACTGGCTTAGCACTATTGGGTAAAATAATCTCATCCAGTACCGAAATGGTGGCCGCAAGCTGCTTCCTCTAGCAATAGAAACTGGCTGCATATTTGTCATCGATTCGGGTATCTCTCCCTGAAAGGGAGAGATAGGATCTTATGTTAATAGTTGTACTTCTTTCGATTATAATTTTCACACGGTATCTTCTGGTAGCGTGGGGATATCAATGGATCATCCAACGATGGTCGAAAGCGAGGGTAACAAGGATAACTGATATCGTACGCATCAGTCAAATCAAAAAAGAGATAGGCTGGTCATTTGTATCCTCCATCGTGTTCGCCTTGCTGAGTGCCTTGTTCTATCAAGCCTATCTACTTGGATTTACGAAAGTATACTTGAGCGTTTCCGAGCAGCCGCTCTGGTATTTTATTGTGAGTCCCTTTCTTTTTTTGATTACTTATGAAACTTATTATTACTGGATGCATCGGGTCATGCATATTCCCTTCATCTTCAAAAAGGTTCATAAGGTTCACCACGCGAGTATTCATCCCACTGTCTTTGCTTCCTTCTCATTTCATCCCTGGGAGGCACTCTTGCAGTTTCTGTTTTTTCCACTGTTTTTGTGCCTGGTTCCTTTTCACGTTACCATGCTGTTGGTCGTGTTGGTAATCCTTACCCTGTCGGCCGTCATCAACCACAGTGGCGTAGAGATATTTAAAATAAAGGCCGTGACAAATCATCTTATTGGCGCATCGCATCATGACTTACATCATAAAGAATTCACAAACAATTTTGGACTGTATCTGACCTGGTGGGATAAATGGATGAAGACCGAGAGTAAAACAACCGCGAAACGTAGAGATTAATACATCCATTCCTCTGGCGTAGATTACCGGGGCCGCATGAAAAGATTATGCGGTGCAATCTGTATATTTGTTACATGCCCTCCCGTGTGCCTGGTTACGAGTATGATATTTTCATCAGTTATCGCCAAAAAGATAACAAGAAAGAACGCTGGGTAACTGAATTTGTCAGCGCTTTAAAAACAGAACTGGAGTCTACTTTCAAAGAAGATATATCTATCTATTTTGATGAAAACTCACACGATGGATTACTTGAAAATCATGACGTAGATGATTCATTGAAAGAAAAACTCAAATGCATTATATTCATTCCTATCATTTCCCAGACTTATTGTGATACAAAAAAATTTGCCTGGAAGAATGAGTTTTTGGTTTTTAAGAAAAAAGCAAGTGAAGATGAATATGGACTAAAAGTTAAGCTGTCTAATGGAAATGTTACCAGTAGAATCTTTCCGGTTAGAATACACGAGTTGGACAAAGCAGATTTAGAGGTAATTGAAAGCGAATTAGGCCCATTGCGTTCGGTTGACTTCATTTACAGATCACCAGGTGTAAACAGACCCTTGCTTCATAACGAAGATCATCCCCACGGCAATCTAAACAAAACGTATTATCGGGATCAGATAAACAAAGTTGCAAATGCCATCAAGGACATCATGACAGGTGTGAATTCGCCCACACGTGTGGCACCAGGCGCAATCATTTCTACACCGTCAAAAGTAACTCAACAGGCAAAAACAAACTTGCACAAAAAATGGATCGTTATGATGGCAATTACAGCAATTGCTGTGGCAGGTTACTTCGTTTATTCCACGATTGAAAATACCGGTAGTAAAGAAAAAATCGACAATTCCGTTGCCATATTACCGTTTGGTAGCCAATTAGAGGATGCAGACCAGAAAGCTTTTTCTACTGGAATTATGGAAGAGATTGTATCGCAACTTTATAAAATAGAAAGTATCAAACTTGTTTCATTAGAGTCATCGCTAAATTTTAAGGACTCCAAACTATCGCCCAAAGAAATTGCGGAACAGTTAGGAGTATCAAATATTCTTTATCTAAGCGTTCAGAAATCTTATGACCGCCTGAAGATATCATGCCGTTTAATAGACGCATTAGGAGACCGTGTCTTGCTTTCGGAATCCTATGAACGAACCCTCACGGATATATTCTCATTGCAAAGTGAAGTTGCTCAAAAAGTAGTTTCTCACTTAAAAATAAAATTGACAGAGGAAGAAAAAATGAGAATGCCAACTGACCACAATATAGATCCGGATGCCTATAGCCTGTATCTTAAAGCACATGAATTGATCTGGGATGGAGGCTGGGCAGACAAGGATTCAACGGCAATAAAAATGTTGAACAAGGTAATCGAGATGGAACCAGATTTTGCTCCCGCTTATTCAGAATTAGGTTCTATCTGGCTATTCCGGGGTTTCTTTGGCGGATATTTAAAGGCAGAGGATGTTACAAGAAAAGCATTGCCGCTTTTAACTAAGGCTGCCAGCCTTGATCCCAACCTTGCAGAGGCACATGCCTGGATGGCTCAGTATTTTCTATGGTATGAATGGGATTTTAAATCCGCTGAAAGAGAATGGCAGCGGGTATATGAAGTGAGCCCATCTAATACAGTGCTTTCTGGATTATCATGCGATTTCCTGTTGGCTAGCGAAAGGCCACAAGAAGCACTTGCTCTTTCTTTGAGAAACCTGGAGATCGATAAAACTGATGTGGGCAATTGGATTGACTTGGCGCGAAGCTATTTATACTTAAATCAATTTGATGAAGCACTAAAAACATTGAACTATATATCCAACACATTTGAAATTTCAGCAACGCCAATGAGCAACATCATTGAGATTAAAGTTTTTATGGCAAAGTATGATTTGGCTTTAGATGATATCGCTTCCCTGACCAGTTTGCTTCCGAATGATGAACACCCACGAATGCTTTGCAATAATGCTCTGGTGTATGGTAAGACAGGGCATATGGATAAACTAGAATTGAACCTGAAAAGACTCATCGAATTAAGTAAAAGAGGATCGGTCGGCAGTCCGTCCTTTTTCATCGCTCAAGTGTATGCATCGTTGGATAACTCTGAACTTGCTTTTCAATGGCTTGAAAAATCATTCCGCGATCACGAAGTAGAATTATATTGGCTAAAGGTAATTCCAACATTGAAAAGCTTGCATGGTGATCCGCGCTGGACTTCACTCATTAATCGAATGCCCTTCACAAAGAAGTAGCATGGCATTTTTTTTGAATAGTGAATATTAATCTCAAATATCCTTAATACTTAATAACTTCAAAGCCGGCAGCAGAATCCCCCAAGGGAAAAAGCAGGAAAATCGACCACGTTTTATTAACGCTTTTGTGGAAGCGTTATGCTATACTCAATCACTACCTCTTTGGCGTAGGGCTGCAGTAACAATCGAAGCCGTTTCTCGATTTGTACTTTCGCATCATTGACAAACCCAGCTTGTGTTGCATAATTCCGGGCATCCTGAAGGAAGGCATTCGTGGCCCTGCTGCGATCGTCTACATTAATCCAGTTCCATACACCACTCTCATCGCGATAGGTAATATCCCCTTGCGATTCTACCGATAGGATTTGGGGTTCGGGAAACATGACGATGGCTTTGTCATCTTTTAATACAATCGAGAATTTTTGATTGAGGTCGAAGCCGGCTTTGGCTTCAAATGTTCCGGTAATGAAAATTTGTTTAGTGCTGTTCAGCCAGGTGTTGGTCCACGAATAGCGATGCTCAAAGTTTTGGGCCAGCACAGCCATTTCCAAAACCGGAGTCTGTTGATTTAATACAACGGTGTTGTTCACGATGATTTCAGGAGTAAACTGAAATGCTTTTTTGAAGTCTTCGCCTAATGTTCTGGCCGCTTCATAACCTCGCTCCGCCAGCTGAGTTGGGATGACCACGATCACCACATAAGAAGCAATGGTGCCAACAACAAGTAAAACAATAATGAGTTTGATATTCTGTGACATGTGAAGATAAAGATATGAAATGCGGCTGCAATTTTTTCTCCCCGGCCAAATTTAGTGCTGCACCTACGCACACCATAGGCACCATCCATTTTTCAATGGCACGTGGGATCTTGTCTCTATAGGTCTGATGATTTGACGCTCTGAAACGCTGGTTCTATTCTACAAGACCTTCACCACATCGTATAGCTATACCAGGTTTGGAAAGATTGAAAATCCGTGCGGTCTGTCAAACGCCTTGGGTTCCGGTAATGTAATGGTGATCTTTGTATCCCAAAACTGAATGACCTTTAAGATAAACTAACAACCTCCACTATGAAAAGTAAACTTGCTAATTCCATGACCGCCTTGCTGTTACTAGCCATACTTATCAGCTGCAACGGTGACAAAGGTCAAAATATTCAATCGGAGCCTGGTTCTTCTAACGAAGCAATTTTCCCAAAAGGTGAACTCGGTCCTGCAACAAACTTCACGGGCAATGCCTACAACTTTGGCTTAGTCTCAAAT
>JANOUH010000368.1:0-16248 GCA_031416795.1 Cytophagales bacterium
TGGATCAAACCCAGGCATTGTGAAAGAAGGCGAAAGCAAAGGACAGGAAGTGCTGAAAAAAGAAACCAAACTTGGGTTTGAACTAATCAATTCTCTTAATGCAAATCAACGAGGCATCGCCATATTTTCAGAAACAGCTCCGACAGAAATCATTTCAGGCAACAAGCGAAAGGCTGTGCCACTTACTCCTGATGGAATAAGCTTTAAAGCATTAGGTAAGGAACAACAAACTCTCTTTCTGAAATTACTGGATGAGTATGTAAAAAATTATGCCTTCGGGTTCAGTAAGAAGTTGATGGATAAAATTAAAAAGGCAGGCATAGACAACCTGCATTTTGCATGGGCAGGAAGTTTAGCTCCCGGGGTGGCAAATTATTATCGTATACAAGGTCCGATGTTGTTGATTGAATATGACAACACTCAAAATAATGCGAACCACGTTCATACAACAGTGCGTGATCTAAAAGATGATTTCGCAGAAGATATTTTGCAAGAGCATTATGCTAAAGAACATAAATGAGATGACAATACCACGTAAAGGCGCAAAGAATGCAAAGTTAAAGCACCTGTATTCTTTGCGAACCTAGCGTCTTTGCGTGCTAAGAATAATCAACATGAAGCTCTTAAAAAGCATCCATCACATCGCCATTATCTGTTCTGACTACGAAGTCTCCAAAAAATTCTATGTTGAAATTTTAGGTTTGAATATTCTGGCTGAGCGCTATCGCGCTGAGCGACAATCTTACAAGTTGGATTTAGCGATGGATGAACATTATGTCATCGAGTTATTCTCTTTCCCCAATCCTCCCAAGCGAACAAGCAGACCAGAAGCAGCAGGACTTCGTCATTTAGCCTTCGCAGTAAGTGATCTTGAAAAAGCTATTCAACATCTTAACGAAAATGACATTAAAAGCGAACCTATTCGGGTAGACGAATTTACAGGCAAGCGCTTCACGTTCTTTTCAGATCCGGATGGGTTGCCGTTGGAGTTTTATGAGGAGTAGGTTATTGATATCTCGTTGTTTAATGACACAATAAAAGAAGGACATAAGGCGCTATTCTGAGAAAACTAATCTGAAATGTATTTTGTTTAAATTGCAATAAAGCCAGTTCTATGAAACAGATTACTTTATCCATTCCAGAAGAAAAATATGAGTTCTTCGTTGAGTTAATCCATAACTTAGATTTTGTTTCTATTAACGACTTTGACATCCCGGAAGAACATAAAAAATTAGTCCTCGAAAGAAAACAAACCTCTACTACTGAAAGCCTGAAGAATTGGGATGATGTAAAGCATCAATTTAAGATCAAGTAATGTATCCGTTTAAAATACGGATTGAAGATAGAGCCACTCAGGACATTCAAAAGGGATATGATTATTACGAGGCGCTGCAAGAAGGGTTGGGGATACGATTTAATCAAGAGGTATTTAATGCCCTTGAGATTCTAAGATCAAATCCATTCTTTCAAATCAGATACAACACCTTTCGCTGCTATCCAATAAGAAAGTTTTCTTTTATGATTCACTACGAAGTTGACGAAAATCTTAAAACAGTGAATGTCTTTGCCCTGATCAACACCTATTTAGACCCTAAGGAAAACTGGATAAAAGATCGCTAGCGAATTACTCCGCTACACTCAATATCCCTTTGTCTTTCGATTCCAATATAGATTTTCCCATCAAATATTCATCCACCGCACGCGCTGCTTCGCGGCCTTCGCTGATGGCCCACACTACGAGTGACTGACCTCTGCGCATATCTCCTGCCGTGAAAATGGATTCTATTGAAGTTTGATAGCGGGTTGCTTTTACATTGCCGCGCTCATCATAATCCAAACCAAGACGATCTAGTAAACCATTATGCTGTGGATACATGAAGCCCATGGCCAGCAATGCAAGTTCGCAGGGAATGATTTTCTCTGTGCCCGGAATCTCACTAAAGCCCGGGGCTTTGCCTGGCTCTGCTTTCTTCATTTCTACTTCAGCAATCTTTAATGCTTTCAAATTGCCTTGCTCATCACCGATAAATTCTTTGGTCACAATCGACCATTGACGCTCGCATCCTTCTTCGTGCGAAGTGGACGTACGCAAGATCATGGGCCAGCTTGGCCAGGGCATTGTCTCTGTTCTGTCTTTCGGAGGCTTCGATAAAATTTCAATTTGCGTTACTGACCTCGCACCATGACGATTCGATGTGCCCACACAATCTGAACCGGTATCGCCTCCACCAATCACCATTACATTTTTTCCGGTAGCCCAGATTTCTTCTACCGTTACTTTCTTTCCGCCTACTCTGCGATTTTGCTGCGTGAGAAAATCCATCGCAAAATGAACGCCCTTAAGATTTCTACCGGGTATCGGTAAATCGCGTGGCACGGTGGAGCCTCCACATAATACTATAGAATCAAAATCTTCCTTCAGTTGTTCGATGGATAAACTTTCACCCACATTAACATTCGTCTGAAACTTTACACCTTCCTCCATCATGAAATTGATTCTTCGATCAAGTATCTGCTTATCTAATTTAAAGTCAGGTATTCCGTAGCGAAGCAATCCACCAATTTCATCGGATCTTTCAAATACGGTAACGAAGTGACCAGCATAATTCAATTGTGCTGCCGCGGCTAATCCCGCAGGACCAGAACCTACAATAGCAATTTTTTTATTCGTGCGCGCTAAAGGAATTCTTGGTTTTGCATACCCTTCCTGAAATGCTTTTTCAATGATTGACTTTTCAATGTATTCAATCGCAACAGCAGGTTTGTTGATGCCTAACACACAAGAAGCCTCGCAAGGAGCAGGGCAAATGCGACCTGTAAACTCAGGAAAGTTGTTCGTTGAAATCAAAATCTCATAGGCCAGCTTCCAGTTGTTCTGATATACCGCATCATTAAACTCAGGAATGATATTGCCCAGCGGACACCCATGATGACAAAACGGAATGCCACAATCCATACAACGCGAAGCTTGCTTCACCGTGATAGACTCATCAATCACCGCATCTACTTCATTATAGTCGCTGATGCGTTTTTTTGGATCGCGCTTCCTGGGTAGCTCTCTGTCCTGTTCTAAAAATCCTGTCGGTTTTCCCATTTCGTTTTCTCTTTATCCGTGGTCTGTGTCCCCACAGACCACAACACTTATATTAAAATATTTTAATCATCAACTATGCAAACACAAACCATTGGTCAGCTTGGTCTGTGCGGACACAGACCAAGGTCAATTTTAGTTTGATGAAAATTTAAAATCCGTATTACCTACCGATGACTTCAATGCTACGACTTTCTTTTCCGCTTTGCGCTTTTCCAAAACCGCTTTGTAATCGATAGGCATTACCTTGATAAAACTCTTATAGGCCGTTGGCCAATAACTGAGCACATGTGCAGCAAGTTCGCTGTTGGTAAACTTCTGATGTGACACGATCATTTCGTGAAGAAGTTTTTCATCCTCATCATCCAATGTATCCAGCATCACCATTTCCATGTTGCAGTTTTTCACGAAAGTTTTGTTCACATCCCATACGTAAGCAACACCACCACTCATGCCAGCAGCGAAGTTCCTACCCGTGTCCCCTAACACCACCACCGTTCCTCCGGTCATGTATTCACAACCGTGATCTCCAACACCTTCAACCACGACTTTCACGCCTGAGTTGCGTACGGCAAAACGTTCGCCTGCCATACCGCCAATAAATGCCTCACCCGATGTTGCTCCGAAAAACGCAACGTTACCGGCAATACTATTTTTGGATGAATTGTAGGTTGCCTTTGGCGAAGGATAAAGAATCAGTTTTCCTCCAGAGAGTCCTTTTCCAAAATAATCGTTTGCATCCCCTTCGAGTTCGAACGTAACACCACCGGTTGTAAACGCTCCAAAGCTTTGTCCTGCGGTTCCAGTAAATTTCACATGCACAGTATCCTCAGGCAATCCTAGGCCGAAATAAATCTTTGAAATCTCATTGGAGAGCATCGCACCAACAGCACGATCCTGATTCGTGATTTTATACTCACCCTGAACATGGGTTGCGTCTTTCAGCGCTGGTCTGGCGAGCATAAGTAATTTTCTATCCAACACTTCGGCAATACCGTGATCCTGTTCTTCTTGTTTGAAGAGTGCGGTGTCTAAACTCATCGGCTCTTTGAAGAGCAATGCTGAGAGATCAAGGTTCTGATATTTCCAATGATTGTCGATGTTGCGCAGTTCCAGGCGATCGGCCTGACCAACCATTTCATTTACGGTACGGAAACCTAGCTCAGCCATAATCTCACGAAGTTCTTCGGCTAAGAATGTGAAGAGATTGACTACGTATTCCGGCTTACCGGTAAAGAGTGCTCTTAACTCTTTGTTCTGCGTAGCCACTCCAACCGGACATGTATTCAAATGACACTTGCGCATCATGATACAACCTGTGGTAACCAACGCAGCGGTAGCAACGCCCCATTCTTCAGCGCCAAGCAATGCCGCAATGGCTAAATCACGACCGGTGCGAATTTGTCCATCCGTTTGCAACACTACGCGACCGCGAAGTTTATTTCTTACTAATGTCTGATGCGCTTCTGCAAGGCCTAACTCCCATGGCAATCCTGCATGACGTATAGAACTAATCGGAGATGCTCCCGTTCCTCCATCATGGCCAGCAATCAATATCACATCTGCATGTGCTTTAGCTACTCCTGATGCAATCGTACCAACACCCGCTTCCGAAACTAACTTCACACTAATACGTGCTTCACGGTTCGCATTCTTCAAATCGAAAATCAACTGTGCCAAATCTTCGATGGAATAAATATCGTGATGCGGAGGTGGAGAAATCAATCCAACGCCAGGTGTTGAATGACGAACACGTCCTATCCAATCATCTACTTTATGCCCGGGCAACTGACCGCCTTCACCTGGCTTGGCACCTTGCGCCATTTTAATTTGAAGTTCCTTTGCATTGGTGAGGTAATAACTGGTTACACCAAAACGACCTGATGCCACTTGCTTGATCGCTGAATTTTCCCAGTCACCATTTGGCTTTCTTACAAAGCGCGCTTCATCCTCACCACCTTCTCCACAGTTGCTCTTTCCTCCAATACGGTTCATGGCTATTGCCAACGTGCTGTGTGCTTCATGCGAAATTGATCCGAACGACATCGCGCCCGTAGCAAAACGCTTGAAGATATTTTCTTTTGATTCCACTTCGCTTATTGGAATCGCTTTGCCCTGCCCGACTTTGTCAGTCAGGCGGGCCTTTTTGAATTTCAATAAGCTGCGAAGCGTGATCGCTTTTTCGCTTTGATCATTGATGAGTGAAGAATATTTTTTGAACACCCCGTAGTCATTCGACTTGGTGGAGTGTTGTAGTAAATGAATCGTCTGCGGATTGAATAAGTGTGCTTCACCACGTTGCTTCCATTGATATACACCGCCCACTTCCAACTTAGGAGTCGCATTCGCTGTTTCCGGAAAGGCCAGTAAGTGTTTCGCCAACGCCTCATGTGCAATGTCATCCAACGTCAATCCACCAATGCGCGAAACGGTGCCGGTGAAATATTGATCAATAACCTCTTTATGAATTCCCAACGCTTCAAAAATCTGTGCGCCATGATACGATTGAAGGGTAGAGATTCCCATCTTGCTCATGATCTTGAGCAACTCACCAGCCACGGCCTTCTTATAATTATAAATGGCTTTCTCTTCGGTAAGATCCTCACTCAACACATTGCGCTTCTTCATATCATGGATCGTTTGATACATGAGATATGGATTCACACCCGAAGCACCGTAACCAATTAAGGTTGCAAAGTGATGAGTTTCCCAAACATCACCAGCCTCCACCAGCAATCCAACTTTTCCACGCAGTCCTTTGCGGATCAAATCATGATGCACTGCCGCTGTAGCGAGTAAAGAAGGAATCTGCGCATGACCGCTATCAAAACTTCTATCGGATAAAATGATAATCGTGAAACCATCCTCAATCGCATCGGTCACGTATTGACAAACGCGATTCAATCCTTTCTCCAAAGAACCTGGTTGACCATCGGCTTTGAAATAGGTGTAGATCGTTTTGGTTTGTAAGTGGCGATGATCGATGTATCGGATTTTCTCCAATTCATTATTGGAAAGAACCGGTGTTGGCAATTCGAGGGTAATGCAGTGTTCCGGTGATTCTTCCAATAAATTTAATGAACCACCCACATGCGATGCCAATGACATCACCAATCGCTCTCGGATGGAATCGATCGGAGGATTTGTTACTTGCGCAAAGAGTTGCTTGAAATAACTGGATAAGTGTTGTGCTTGTTTTGAAAGGACGGCAAGCGGAGTATCATTACCCATCGAGCCCAATGCTTCTTTTCCCGTCTCACACATTTGTGTAAGAATCACACGCAAATCTTCGGACGTATAACCAAATGAAATCTGACGCTTTAAAAATGTGATCGGATCATACTTATGAAAACTTCCGCCCGGTTCAGGAAGATCCTGAAGTCTTACTTTATTTTCTTTCAACCATTTCCCGTAAGGCTGACGTGTACAGATTTCTTTTTTCAATTCATCATCGCTGATGATGCGGCCTTGCTCCAGATCTACCACAAACATTTTCCCTGGCTGCAA
Source organism: Cytophagales bacterium (assembly GCA_031416795.1). Classification (GTDB taxonomy): domain Bacteria; phylum Bacteroidota; class Bacteroidia; order Cytophagales; family Cyclobacteriaceae; genus ELB16-189. The sequence goes on from JANOUH010000368.1 coordinate 6,599, forward strand.
GCGACCTTTCGTTACCACCTTGGCGGGATCGACATCCAACACGCCCACTTCAGAAGCCATGATTACCATGTCATCATCGGTCACTACAAAACGCGAAGGGCGAAGACCATTGCGATCAAGCGTAGCGCCAACAATTTTTCCATCGGTGAAGGTGATCGATGCAGGACCATCCCACGGCTCCATCAGGTTTGCGTGATATTCATAGAAGTCACGCTTCTCCTGGCTCATGCCTTCGTTGCCATCCCACGCTTCTGGTATCAACATCATCATCACGTGCGGAAGTGAGCGGCCTGCATGCACCAACAACTCAATCGTATTATCGAGGTTCGAAGAATCAGACTGTGCAGGATTACAGATGGGAAGAATCATATCCAATTCTTCTTTCGTAAAGAACTCCGAAGTAAAGAATGCTTCTTTTGAATTTAACCAGTTGATGTTTCCGCGCACCGTATTGATCTCACCATTGTGAGCTATGTAGCGAAACGGTTGCGCCAATCTCCAGGAAGGAAATGTGTTCGTTGAAAATCGTGAGTGAATAACGGCCAATGCAGAAACTACATCTTCATGTTCCAGGTCAGCAAAGTAAGGACGAAGCTGACCCGATGTAACCATGCCTTTGTAAGCAATGGTTTTATATGACAATGAAGAGAAGTAAAATTGATTGTCAACACCTTTTACTGATTCCGTAATGATGTGTGTCGAGTATTTTCTAAGAATAAAAAGCTTGCGTTCGAATTCATCCGGAGTCAAGATGCTGTTGGTTTGTTTGATGAACACTTGCTCCATCACCGGCTCAGCCTTCAAAGCGGTCTCACCCAAATCTGCATTGTTGGTAGGAAGAACACGATAACCCAGCAATGTCATTTTCATTGCTTTGATTTTGCGATTCAACACGGTGCGACACTCTTCGCGCACTTTTTTATCGCGCGGAAAAAACACAAGTCCTACCCCATAGCTTCCATAAGCCGGTAATTTAAAACCAAGCTTGCGACACTCACTGCTAAAAAAATCATGTGGCACCTGAATAAGAATACCAGCGCCATCACCCGTGTTCGATTCACAGCCACAAGCACCGCGATGCTCCATGCGTTCAAGCATGGTGAGTGCATCACTTACTATTTGATGTGATTTACTTCCTTTTATATTGGCGATGAATCCAACCCCGCAAGAGTCTTTCTCAAAGTCAGGATGATATAATCCTTGTTGTTCTGGTTCTTTCAATGTGATTTTTGATTTAGGTAGACTTAACAGCCTCACAAGTTAAAATGATTGCAAAAGAATTGATGCAAATTATCTCGGGTTTCTTCAAAAAAATTTTCCGAAATGGCTAACAGGCAGTAGCGAAAACGGTTGTTAAGGACGTTTAGCCAAATAAAATTTTTTTCAGAAAACCATTGCGGAAAATGCCTTCAATTTGTCCCAGCATTGAAAGTAGCCATGTGATTCCTTACCTTGGTTTGGATCTAAAGCCTTAACCGTGAGACTCTCTGCCGTATTCTTTCTACTGATCATTGCCGTTTCAGTGGCTCGTGCCCAGTCATATACCGTGGAAACAGTTCCCAACATTAAGCTCATCAATAACAGTTATGTGAGTAATCCTGACAAGTTGTTAAGTGATCAGGCGGTTGTTGAAATCAATCTGTTACTCGACTCTTTGGAAAAGAAAACTTCGGCTCAAGTAGCGGTGGTGATGTTAAACTCCATTGGTGATGACGATATTTTTGAGTTTGCTCAATCCTTATTTGTGAAGTGGGGCATTGGTAAATCCGGTACTGATAATGGCTTGCTGATCTTATTTGTTCAAGATAAAAAATCGGTTCGCTTTCATACTGGCTATGGACTGGAAGGTGTTTTGCCTGATGCCACGTGCAAACGCATTCAAACACAGAAGATGGTTCCGTTTTTTAAAGAAGAAAATATTGATGCGGGCATGAAGGCCGGGGTTGAAGAGGTCGCGAAAATTATTGCTGACCCTAACTATACCGAAGAGATCAATGAGGCAACGAGCAACTCAGAAACGTTAGATCCGGCCGATGTCAGTATGTTACTAGCCTTTGCATGGTTCGTGATTGGAATCATTGTTTTTCTTTTCAAGCGAAAAAGATTTTCCAATGCCAGGAATTTTTCATCCGATGTTCCTCATCACACGATGAGCTCTTGGCAATGGTTGCTTTGGTGCTACGCGGTTCCTATTGTTATCTTATTCATTTTAAGTGCCAACGATAGTTGGTTGGTTTTCTCTGCTGCTGTTTATGCTTACCTCGCATTGTTAGGATTAACAAAATATGCCCGTGTTTCAAAACAGGCCAATGCCTGGTTTAACAAAAAGGAATATCACGCCACACATCATTTCCTCTCCGATCAGAAAAAAGGAATTCTTGCTATGGCGTTTTTCTTTCCGCTACCTTTCATTTTTGTTTACACACTCTTAAAAAATAAAATTAAAACTATCCGAACAAACCCAAGAGATTGTCAGAATTGCGGACAAAAGACCAATCGCCTGGATGAAGCTGCAGAAGACGAATATCTCTCTAAAGAATCGCAATTTGAAGAAACGCTAAAATCCGTTGACTACGATGTATGGAAATGCCATGCGTGTGGCGAAGTAAGTCTTGAAGCTTACATCAGCGAGAAGACTGAATACAGCGAATGCCCCAAGTGCAAGACGTATGCTTTTTATACCACCAGCACCACCACCAAAGTTTCTGCCACCACCAGTCATTCGGGCACAAGAGAAATTGTGAAGTCATGCAAATTTTGTAACCATCGTGGCGTATCCACCGAGACCATACCAAAGATTGTCGTTTCTTCATCGAGCTCAAGCTCATCATCGTCTTCTTCCAGTAGCTCAGGAGGAAGTTGGGGAGGTGGCAGCTCAGGCGGTGGCGGATCAAGCAGTAGTTGGTGATTGCGTTGCCATTGCAAGCTCAACTGGATTTTCGTGCAAACAAATACCCGGTAAAGCCAAGCACCAATAAAGAAACTCCAAAGGCCCAATAATTTACTTTCCGTGCTTCGGCATACATCGTGTAATCGTTCAATAGAAACTTAATAGAAGGCGGGCTCCACATCAATTGATTGCCTGACACAGAATCAGCATTGGTTTGCACTACACTCCACGGCATGTTGATTTTATGGGTGTATTTGCCTTCGCTGGCATGATTAATAAAATTTGTTTTGGCATCTTCCAGCTTATAAAGTTCATCATAGCGGCTACGCATTTTTTCCATTGGAATGGGGATGCCCAGGCTATCCATGGATTTATACATGAAGTCATCGGGCACGTTCTGATTCTTTACCAGCCGCTGATACATATCTTCTTTGTGTTTTTTCAGTGTGTCGAGCCAGCGATTTTCAAGACCGCTTTCGCGAATCAATTTCTCATTGAGGCTATAGTGTGCCTCGTATATGGCCCGAACACCGTAGATATCAAAAATCTTTTTGTGAAGCTCCGTCAGATACAGACTATCCGCTTTTGAAATCGTGGTTCCTTCTGCTGGCAATCTGTCAATGAACGCATAGTCCTCCCGGGCAACAAAATCATCTGGTGGCAAAGTCATGCAGTTGATGGTGTGATAGGTGTCTGAATAATTTAGGTAGGTATAAAACCACCTGAATTTTTTGTCAAACGTGCTGCTCACTCTAAAAAGTGTATCGCTGGCTGTTGCCAATTCTGCATTCGCCTCATCGGCAGAAGCAAATTTTTTCTGATAGGTGACATTCCATTTCTTATCGTCTTTGTTCGTGGTGTCTTCGATGGCATGGGTCATCATTGTCCATCCACTGTTCGTGCCTATCCCTACAAAGTTTTTAGTGGTGTCCGCTGTTTCCAATAGGATAGTTTTATCCAGTGATCCATCCTCATGTACAGTCGTCTCCATGTATACCTTGTGCTCACAGGCGCTGAACGTCATCACCATAATGATCAACGACAAAATGCTTATTACTGGTTTCATGTTTTTATGGTTATAATGTTTTTACTGCTCGTTCTGATCTATAATACGAATATCTTGAAATTGAAATGGTGGTTTCTTTTTTCTGTCTTCTTATGAAATGCGTTTTTAAAAATGCGCTTGTGTTTAAAATGGGTCCTTGTTTGATTTCAACTTTGGCTACCGGTTGCGCTTGATTTGCGTTTCGCTGTTCTATATAAAACAAGGCGATCATTAAAATAGAAAGGGCACTAAAGGCATATCGAACAAAAAGACGATCTAAAAAAGAGGTCATTTCATTAAACAAACTCAGGGGCTTCTCTTTTCTTTCAACAGCATTCATGATGCGCTGCGTCAGTCTCCCGGGGTTATTGAGCATGGGTTTTACTGACCTTGCTTTATTGATCATCTCCTGTTGTTGAACAACACGCAAAGCGAGTGCGGTGCATAATTCACATTGTGCAATATGTACATCTGTAATTTTTCTTTCTGTTGCTGATAACTCGCGATACAGATAAATTCTCTTTTCAAATTCGCTGCAGCTCATATCGTTGTTATTTTATCTGTGGTTTGATAATACTTCTTTAACTTCTCACTCATCCGCTGGCGTGCATAATAAAGATTGCTCTTTACGTTGCCGGCCGACATGGACAGTATGCCGCATACTTCTTCTACGGACAAGTCTTCCAGATCACGCAGTATAAAAACCGCTTTCTGTTTTGGTGTCAATGCTGCCGCTGCTTCCTGTATCAATTCATTAAATTCTTTTGCCAGCATTGACTCATCTGAACCAACCGTGCATTGTAAAATAGATTCCACATCCACCTTATTTTTTCTTTGCCTGCCATAGACTGATTTCAAAAAATCCAAACACAGATTGGCAATAATGCGATAGAGCCAGGTGGTTAATTTTACTTCTGGCTTGTAGTTTTTAAGGTTTTTCCAAAGCCTGATAAAAACTTCTTGAACCACATCTTCAGCATCTTCTGCGTTGCCTAAAAACCGATAAGAGACCGCATAAGCAAAAGCCTGATATTCATCAACAATCTCCCGAAAGGCATTGGTATCGCCATTTCCGGCTTTGTTAATAATGTCGAAAGGTATCCTATCTGCCATGAAGTAATTTAACCCTTATACGACTGAAATGAGGTGAGGTCAAATTGAAAAGTTAGAAAGAGGGCTTTACCTGTGTAATAAAATCAGTACTTTTACTTAATACCCAGATACTTATCATATGAAATTCCTTAAATCAATATCCATTACACTTTGTTATTGGGTAATGAGCCTAAGCCTGGTTGCCCAAGCTCCTCGCATTGTGATCAATCCACAGGGGCACTCTGGTAAAGTTCATAATTTGATTTTCACCCCAGATGGGAATCGTCTCATCTCTATCTCTGAAGATAAAACCATTCGAATATGGAATGTACAAACGGGTGAGCAGGTAAAGAAATTTGAATCTCAAATCGGGGATGGCTACGAAGGAATGTTGTATGCCTCGGCTCTCTCTCCGGATGGAAAATTTCTAGCCGTGGGAGGTTATCAGGTAAGTACAGAAAAAGAAAATTATGTCATCATCATCGATATTGAAAAAGGCGAACAGGTGGCTACTGCTATAGGCCACACCGATGTAATTAACAGTCTATCCTTTAGTGGTTCGGGTCAGTTTCTGGCCAGCGGAAGCGCTGATGGAACCGTGCGCATCTGGAAGATGGAGAATTTTCCCACCCTAATTACAACGACCACCCTTGAAGTTGGAACGCCTGTATCTAACCTGTGTTTCAACCGAATGACACAGGAACTGGCAGTGGCCAGTGAAAGTAAAGATATATTGATCTATGCCCTTAGTGGGTTGCGCAAAGGAGAAAAACAATTTACACCCAAAATGCTGCACAAGCATAAAGGTATCTTGAATGAATTGGCGTATTCGCCTGATGGTGCCTTCCTGGTCAGTAGCAGTTTTGACAATGAGCTTATTCTATGGAACGCGGAAGGAGCAGTGGTGAAAGATATTGATAAGTTGAAACACCCCATTACGGCACTTGCCTTTTCATTTGATGGAAAAATTCTTGCCGCACTGGATGAAACAGGAAAAGGGATGACCTATACGGTTCCTGCAGGAACAAAATTAACTGAATTCACGGGACATGATAACACCGTGTTCAGTGCTGTGTTTTCACCATCAACCACAGGCAACTACATGATTGCTTCTGGCGGAGGAAACAATAATGAAATCATTCTGTGGAATCCGATCAATGGGTTAACGATACGGAAAATAATAGGAAAAGGAAGCCCCATCAATCAACTTGCTTTTGGCGAAGGCTATGAACTCTTTATCGCACGAGAGATGAGTAATATTAATAAACCTATCTTTAAAAGCAGTTTCGATTTTTCGTCCTTTGTTGTCAATCGAAATCCAACCAGAACTCCTGCTGTTCCACCGCTTCCTAAGGATATCATTCAAACCGGAATTAATTCCATTGCACTACCAAAAGGTAAAGTAATCCAAACGGATGAAAATGTTGATGGCCGTATTCTTGATTTCCGTGCTCTGCCCGATGGAAGCTTAGCCGTTGCCAGTGACTATTCCCTAAAGCTATTTGATAAAAATGGCTATCTCAGTAAGGAGTTTATCGGGCATTCAGGAGCCGTGCGCACAGTTAGTGTCAGCGAAGATGGAAAATACCTTGCATCGGGAGGCGAAGACCAATCTGTGATCCTTTGGAGACTCTCAGAAACCGGATCTGCCCCCAGCATGCGTAGTATTTTCGATACCCCCGAGTGGTCAGATTATTTCAGTTCGCTGCCCGTAGATTCCTTAACGAAAGAAACCACCAAGAAGGCATGGTTGGACGTGATCGCTTTCCTGAAGGACAACAAACAAAAGACCTATAAAGAAATAGATGCCAAGTTTAAAACCCTTGGCGAGGTGCTCATTCCTTATGCTACGTTCTTTCTTACTGAAGATAATGAATGGGTTTGCTGGACACCGCGAGGTTATTTTAGTTGCTCTTCTGCAGGCGCTAAATATTTCGGTTGGCATACCAACCGGGGCATAGAAAAGCTTGCTGATTTTTATGATGCCGACCAATATTTTGAAATTCTGTATCGCCCCAAAGAAATGGCAAAAAGCTTTATCGATGGTAAGCGCGTAGAAGACATTCTGCGCGAAAGCGGTGAACGGATTTTTGACTTAGGTCGGTTAGACCGTCCATCGGTTGCCTTCTTTGAAAATTATGCTTCCATAGACACCACCGATTTAATTCACTACGTAAATGGAGAACTCGTGACGCAGGCGCAAACCATGCCTGTGAATATTGAGATTTATGATGGTGGTGGTGGTGTGAAAGAATTAAATATTTACCACAACGATAAGCTCATTATTCGCGACACTACGATCGTAACAAAAGGTGAGGGCGATAAAGTGATGCGCTCGTATGTACTCGAAATGTCCAACAATGAAAATCAATTTAAGGTTAAGGTGCTTAACCATTATAAGGTGGAGTCCCGGGCCGATGTTTTCACGCTTCAATACAAGGGTGAAATTATTGCCACCTCTTCGCTGTACATTTTATCTGTAGGAATTAACAAGTACCAGAATTCAAATTACGATCTCAACTATGCCCAGGCTGATGCCCAGGCTTTTACCGAAAAGATGGTGGAGCAAAATAAAGGCATTTTCAAGATGATCCATAAAAAAGAAATTTATGATGAAGAGGCAACCCGTGGCAATATCCTGAAGGGATTTAAAAATATTATTGCCAAGGCTAAAGCCGAAGATGTTTTTGTCTTTTACTATGCCGGCCACGGAACCATCGATGAGGATAAGGGCAATAGTTTTTATATCGTGCCAACGGATGTCACTAAAATTTATGGTGACCCGGAACAGTTGGCAAGGAAGTGTATTTCAGATGAGGAGCTAAAAAACAACCTCACCCTGGTAAAAGCTCAAAAGCAAATCGTACTGATGGACGCATGTCATTCCGGTGCAGCCGTTGCCAATATGAAAGTGCGTGGAGGTGCCTCAGATGAAAAAGCTATCATTACGCTGGCCCGAAGTTCAGGAGTGGTTATCTTAGCCTCCAGTGGAACACAACAATTTGCAACCGAGTTTGAAATACTGAAGCATGGCACCTTTACCTATGCCTTATTGGAAGCACTGGACGGAAAGGCCGATCGGGGTGACGGACAGGTTACCATAAATGAAATTAAATTGTACATGGATGATAGGGTGCCCGAATTAACTTCACAATATGGCGGAAAGGCACAATACCCTACAGGATACATTACCGGAAATGACTTCCCGATTTCAGTGCCTCATAAAAAGGATTAGTAACTCCATACAAATTTCTTCCTGCACGACAGGGTAAAAAACAATCCATCAGCAACCCTGATGGATTGTTTCATTTAAACACATTTATAAAATATGATGTGTCGAATTAACTCAAGTCAATTAAAGCAAAGGCTTTATCTGCACGATCCTTTTATTCTCCATGATTTTGTGGGTCGCATTTATCTTACCCATTTTGTTTTTTGATTAACCCAAATGAATAAACTGCCAATAATTTCTTATGTTTAATGTGCCTAAATAGCTGATAACCCAACCCCCGCGCCTGATGAGGATTTCTACCATCTTACTTTTTTTGCTTGTGGGGTTCAGCGTAAAAGGGCAGGATATTCCTCTGTTCAGCCAGAAGCTTACCAACTCATTCATCTACAACCCGGCCATGGCCGGCATTGGCCTTGGTTCCTTCACGCTATCACATCGCAATAATTATTCAGGAGTAAAAGGGGCGCCAAGTAATAATTTTCTTAGCCTGCACACGCCATTTGCAAACTATCGGTTTGGCACGGGCTTCAATGTATTTCAGGAAGAAGTGGCCGCTGTAAAATCGATCTATGCCAGCGGGGCTTTTGCCTACCATATTAACTTAAACAGCCTTTCCTCTTTGTCCTTCGGGGTTTCGGGTGAGTATAATAATACAAGGTTGACCGATGAGGTAATTGCTCAAAATGATGGGAGCGATGTAATACTGAACCGATATAGCGGTGGGGTTGCACAGCCCGATTTTTCTTTTGGTATGGCCTATCAAAACCGATTGCTAAAAATGGGGATTTCGGCAAACCGGCTTTATACCGCGTGGTTTGAAAAAGATTCTACAAAAAATCTCGCCAATTATTATTCTGGTTTTTTGCAAGGCACCATTCCTCTTCAAGACGGGCGCGGAGTGATTGAGCCCTATGTTGCTTACCGGAAGTTCAGTGAATCCAATAATGTTTTAGACATTGGCTTATACTATACCTACGATAATAAACTTACTGCCGGTGTAGCTACACGCAGTGGGAGCATTCTCAATGCCACCCTGGGTTATAAGCTTACCAAGAACCTGATGGTAGGCTATTCGCGCGAAATGATCATGGGTAGCCTGGGCGGCTACACGGGCTCATCCAATGAATTTGTATTGCGGGTAGACTTTGCCGATCGGGCTAACAAAAAACAATTCAGGGCCGATTATAAAAGCTCCATGACCTACCGTAAGAAAAGCGTAACGAGTGCCACCGTAAGTAGCGCTAGTAAAAAAAGTGCTGCCAGCCACAATCCCAAGCAGCAGCACAAAGCTCAGAAAAAGCTCGCTCCCTACTCACCCAGCAAGCGCTATCAAAGCACCAAACTGAACAACGCTGGCAAAAAGAAATCCACCAGGGCAAAATTATCAACGA
>JANOUH010000369.1:0-10167 GCA_031416795.1 Cytophagales bacterium
GGTGAAAAAAATAAGAATTGGCACAGTGCAGATGAGTTGCGCAAAAGAGCCTAAAGAAAATTTAGAAAAGGCCATTCAGAAAATAGTAGAAGCTGCTGCAGGCGGTGCGCAAATCGTTTGTCTACAGGAATTATTTACATCTCTCTATTTCTGTGATGTAGAAGATTATGAAAACTTCAAGTTAGCAGAAGCAATTCCTGGTCCTTCTACCGATGCACTTTCTAAAGTGGCAAAGGAATTGGGTATCGTAATTATTGCTTCACTTTTTGAGAAGCGTGCTGAAGGACTTTATCACAACACCACAGCCGTTATCGATGCCGATGGCAGTTACTTAGGCAAGTATAGAAAAATGCACATCCCAGATGATCCGGCTTATTATGAGAAATTCTATTTTACTCCCGGTGATTTAGGTTATAAAGTTTTCAAAACCAGGTTCGCCACATTGGGCGTACTCATCTGTTGGGATCAATGGTATCCGGAAGCTGCACGAATCACTTCATTGATGGGTGCCGAAATATTATTCTATCCAACGGCAATCGGGTGGGCAACCTCACAAGATGAAGCCACTAACCTGGAACAATACAATGCTTGGCAAACTATTCAACGTAGTCATTCCGTGGCCAATGGTGTACATGTGGTGAGTGTAAACCGTGTTGGGTTAGAACAAAATGGAGCAATGAAATTTTGGGGTGGATCATTTATCTCCAATCCATTTGGAAGCATTTTATATAAAGGCTCACACGATGAAGAGGAAGTGAACGTTTTAGAAATTGATTTAAGTAAGACAGATCGCTATCGCACACATTGGCCATTCCTGCGCGACCGCAGAATTGATTCGTATCTGCCAATTACAAAAAGATACATTGACGAAGATTAATTCATTGAAGAAGGATACTGGCTTCTGGTCGCTCGATTAGAATCAGCTATCCAACATCCAATTTCCAATATCAATTATGACCCCCAAAGAACAAGGTTATTTTTTTCCTGCAGAGTTCGCCAAGCATTCGGCTACGTGGTTAAGCTGGCCACATAAGGAAGCATCATGGCCTGGCAAAATTGAAACGATCTATCCGGTATATGCCGAATTTATCAAACGTGTTGCTGAAGGAGAAAAAGTAAAGATCAATGTGCTGGATGAAGCGATGAAGCAAAAGGCCCTTGCCCACTTGCAAAAAGCAGAAGCAAATCTGTCGCAAGTAGAATTCTTCTTTCATCCCACCAACGATGCGTGGTGTCGAGATCATGGTCCTGCTTTTTTAGTTAATCCGAAGGAGAAAAAAAAGATGATTGTAGACTGGGGCTACAATGCCTGGGGTGGCAAGTATCCTCCCTTCGATCTGGATGACGTAATTCCCACGCTCATAGCAAAGCATTATCATATTCCCGTGGTTCATCCGGGCATTGTTATGGAAGGCGGCTCTGTAGAGTTTAATGGAAAGGGAACATTGTTAACCACAAAAGCATGCTTGTTAAATCCTAATCGAAACCCACAACTTAATCAGGCGCAGATCGAAGAATATTTGTATAACTATTATGGCGTAAATCATATTCTCTGGTTAGGGGATGGCATCGTGGGTGATGATACGGATGGCCATATCGATGATCTCACCCGTTTTGTTAATGAAGATACTGTGGTGACGATCGTTGAATTAAACAAGAAAGATGAGAATTATGAACTGCTTCAGGAAAATCTGAAGGAGTTGAAAACATTGAGACTAGAGAATGGCAAACAAATGAATATTGTTGAATTGCCTATGCCTTCAGCAATTGTTTATGAAGACATGCGCCTGCCGGCTTCTTATGCTAATTTCTATATCAGCAATAACTATGTGGTTGTCCCTACATTCCGCGATAAAAACGATGACCGTGCATTGGACATTCTCCAACAATGCTTTTCTGATAAGAAAGTAATTGGCCTTGATTCAACCGATATCATCTGGGGGTTAGGTTCATTTCATTGTTTGAGTCAGCAGGAACCAGAAGTATAGAATTCCGCCCAAAGCAAGGGCAAACATTTGATTTGTTCAGTGTGTCTTGGTATCTTTTCGGTTATTCTAAATTGGAAACCGGCTTGAAAAATATTTTAATACCCTTCTTGTTACTTCTTTCCACATTCGCTTTTTCCCAAAGTGTGCTGGATCAAAAACTCGATGGCTCTGAGAAGGGCAAGAAATTAATTACTCTTTTTGAAGAGTTGGAGAAAAAACATCCTGTTCGATTTTATTTTCTAAACGAATGGATTGAAAATATCTCATTCCAACAGAGTTATGAAGGTCAAACTCTCGCAAATGCTTTGACTGAACTTTTTCTTGGCTCTGATTTAAATTATGTTGCCTTCGATGAGCATACTGTCATACTGATAAAAGATCCAACACAAGCCATTCAGCGACAAGCCGTAGTGAACAGCGCTAAGCGTGAGCTAAAGGAAATAAATAAAGTGCTGATCGGGAGTCCTTCTTCAACGCAGAAGAAAAGTCAAAAAGTGAATATTTCCGGAACCGTATTGGATGGCAAAACAAAGGATCCCCTTATTGGCGCTAATATCTTTGTCGAAGATTCAAATGTTGGCGCTGTAACCAATACAGAAGGCAGCTATAAAATAACCCTTACTGCAGGCTCGCACCTGATACGCTATACCTTTATCAACTATGAGGAAAAAATAATTGACGTGGATGTGTTCGGGGATGGAAAAATTAATTTAGAGCTCGAGGAATCAGCAAAGATTCTTGATGAAGTAATCGTGCAAGATAGAACGGTGCGTGAAATAACGACTAGTGGAATTGGGTTAACTCAACTTAGTTTAAAAGAGATAAAAAGAGCTCCGGCTCTTTTGGGCGAAGTGGATATCATTAAATCAATTCAAGCTCTTCCCGGTGTGACTACTGCAGGTGAAGCGGCCTCAGGATTTAACGTGCGCGGAGGTAGTGTCGATCAGAATTTGATTCTGTATGACGGGCTTCCGGTTTTTAATAGTTCGCACGTCTTCGGTTTTTTCTCCTCATTCAATTCTGAAGCGATACGCGATGTAACATTTTTTAGGGGAGGAATTCCGGCAGAATACGGTGGACGGGTTTCATCGGTTCTCGACATTCGCTCGAAGGAAGGGAATTATCAGAAGTGGGAAGGCAGCGGTGGCATTGGTATCATTTCAAGTAACCTCATGGTGAGCGGGCCCATCAAAAAAGATAAGACCTCTATTGCGGTCTCGTTTCGCACAACGTATTCAGACTGGTTGATTAATACGGTACGCAGCAACTATGTTGATCTAAGTAAGAGCACGGTTAAATTTTATGATGGAACGGCTAAACTTACTCATCGATTTACAGAAAAAACAAAACTCACCCTTTCTGGATATTTAAGTCATGATGAGTTTCGGTTAACCGGAGATTCCACATACCGCTGGGATACCGGTCTTGCCTCTTTGAGATTAGATCATGAATTTTCAAAGACCTTTAACTCATCGTTTGTGGCAGGCTATGGCAGCTATAGTTATGATGTATCTGATAAAGATCCATTGACTGGTTTCAATTTAAGATACAAAATTGCCTATCCATCTGCCAAGGCTGATTTCCATCTTCAATTGAGTGATCATAAAGTATCGTTTGGCGCTCAGAGCACCTACTATGATTTCAATCCCGGAACCTTTAGCCCATCGACACCTACATCAGATAAAAAATATATTCAAATGGACAAGCAGAAATCCTTTGAAACCGGTCTTTATGCTTCTGATCAATTCGAATTATTTAAAAGATTCTTTGTAGACCTGGGTGTGCGTTTATCCATTTTTCAAGCTGTTGGTCCTGCTGATGTAAATATCTATAAAGAGGGACTTCCACGCGAAACAGTAACCCTGATTGACACCCTTCAATTTGCAAAAGGAGAGACTATAAAATCGTATGTTAACCCTGAACCAAGGCTGGGATTGAGGTATGAACTTTCTCCCGAGGCTTCCATTAAATTCGGTTACAATAGAATATATCAATATCTCCACCTGGTGACAAACACCACAGCCATTACACCGGTTGATATCTGGCAGCCGAGTGGATATTATTTTAAACCACAAATGTCGGATCAAGTTTCATTAGGATACTTCAGGAATTTTAAAGAGAAAAAGTATGAGGCTTTTCTTGAAGTGTATTATAAGAACATAGAAAATGTATTGGACTTTAAAGATGGCGCTCAACTCATTTTAAATCCGCAGATAGAAACAGATCTGCTGCAAGGTAAAGCCAGGGCCTATGGTGCCGAGATGCAAGTGTCCAAAATGACGGGCCGATTAGTAGGATCATTAGGTTATACCTATTCCCGCTCTTTAAGAACTATTGTCGGAGTTTTCCCTCAGGAAACGATCAACGATGGAAAAGAATATCCTTCTAATTTTGATCAACCTCATGTTGTTAACTTGAGCTGGAAGTATAACATATCAAGGAGATACTTCTTTACAGGAGGATTTACCTATCGTACTGGAAGGCCGATCACTTTGCCTTTGTCTGCTTTTAGTATTGATAATTTTACAGTGTCTTCGTTTTCAGATAGAAATCAGTTCAGAATTCCGGACTATCATCGCTTAGACCTCGGCTTGGTGTTTGAAGGAAATCATAAACGAAAAAAGATTTTGGATGGCACCTGGACGTTTTCTGTTTATAACATCTACGGAAGGAAAAATCCTTATTCCGTGTTTTTTAAAGAAGTCAGGGCAGGCATTTTGCGCCCTTATCGCTTAGCCATTATTGGCACAGCATTACCATCCATCTCCTATAGCTTTAAAATTTAATATGCGCAGTCGTTCAATATTTTCAGTGATCATTATTCTATTATGCTGTACGTGTGTCGACAGAATCAGTTTTGATGTTGGCACAACCTCAACTTTTCCGATTGTTATTGAGGGATATATTTCTGATCAGCCTGGCCCATATCAAATTAATATCAGTAAAGCTTTTGACATTGAATCCAAGCAGTCACTTAAATCTCCTATTTCTGTTAAGCGATTGGTTATTACCGACAACCTGGGTAATAGCGAAACACTTACTGAAACGGTTGCCGGAACCTATCAAACAAGGGCTGGCGGTATACGCGGAGTAATCGGCAGATCGTATAAGCTGAATGCTGAGCTTTTGGATGGACGTGTCTATCAATCGCTACCGGATACACTATTGGCATCAGGAACGGTCGATGATGTGTATTTCAATTTCAAGACGGACAAAGATCAGGAAGGAGCTACCACATATGGATTTGATGTTCTCTTTAATTCAACGGCTGGAGAAAAAAGTAATTTCCATTTTCTTTGGCAGTTTGTCGGCACGTTTCAGGTAGATACAAATCCTGAGTTGCATAAGGTAACCTGTGGTGAAAGCAAATGCCCACGCCCAAGAACTTGTAGTGGCTATGTAGTTAATAATTCCGGAGAATTGGAGCAGGCAAGGTTTTGCGAGTGTTGCACCTGTTGGTCTAATGTTTTTAATGATAGCCCCATCGTAAGCGATAATCAATTGGTAGAAGGAGGAAGATTTAAAGGAGTAGAAGCGGCTTATGTTCCCGTTAACCAATGGACATTTATGTACAAGGTTCATGCGGAAGTTAGACAAATGAGCCTGTCGCCACGCGCCTTTGCTTTTTGGAAAGCTATCAAAGCTCAGAAGCAAGCCGTTACCAGTTTGTTTCAGCCCGTGACGGGTAAGGTGCCCACCAATTTTATACAAGTAAGTGGTACTGCAGGACCCATTGAAGGATTATTCTATGCGACAGCGATTACCAAAAAATCCGTATTTATTACGCGTAACGATGTTCCTTCAGAAAGCATGATACCTGTGCAGGATTTACCTTTTGAGGATAGTTGCTTAAGTCTATTTCCAAACTCTACTACTACTGAGCCTGACTTTTGGCAATAGGTAAATCGGATTGATTGTAGTTTAAGCGTACTTAATTTCTAATAAATGAAAGGTGCTTCATTACCTTCTGTTTTATTGATCTTGATCACATCGGCTTGTGTTGATCGAATTAACTTTGATGTTCCCAATGGTTTCGCATATGGCATAGTGGTAGATGGCTTTATCTCTGATCAGCCAGGCCCTTACACGGTGAAAATAAATACAGGGCATGATTTAACTGACAAAATTGAACGCACATTCATATCTGCAAAAAGCGTTACTATTTCCGACAATCTGGGTAACAGCGAACTTCTTACAAATCTGGATAGAGGAGTTTATCAAACCAGCCCCGATGGTATCCGCGGAACGGCTGGAAGAGCCTATAAATTACGTATTGAATTATTTGATGGACGTATCTATGAATCCATCCCCGACACGCTTCGTAGCTCTGGTATTGTAGACAGTGTGTATTATACGTTTAACAAAACGGGCATTCAAGGAACAGGGGAATCTAGGTATGGATTTGATATTTTCTTTGACGCGTCTTCCAGTGTACGAGATGATTTCTATTATCTCTGGAAATTTACCGGCACGTTTCAGGTAGATACTAATCCTGAATTTGATTTTAATTTTCCGTGCTCTGGTAACATTGACTGCAGCGGATGCAGCATCTGCAATATTATTCCTAAGTGCTCTGGCATTCGCAATGTAGGTACTACTCCAGCTGAACCTGTATTTAAAAGGATTGGCCCTTGCGAGTGCTGTACCTGCTGGTATAATATTTTCAATGAAGAGCCAATTATAAGCGACAATCAATTGCTTGAGTTCGGTCGTTATAAAGGAATAAAAGCAGGACATATACCGGTTCATCAATGGATATTCCAACATAAGGTATATGCCGAGGTGAATCAAATGAGTTTATCAAGACAGTCTTTTGCCTTTTGGAAATCCATCAAAGATCAAAAGGATGCGAACAATAGTTTGTTCCAACCGATCACCGGAAAAATACCAAGTAATTTTGTACAGTTGAGTGGAACAACGGCCACTATTGAGGGATTATTCTATGCAGCCTCCATCAGTAATAAGAGAATACTGATTACACGTAGGGATGTGCCCGATAAAACTTTTGTTTTTCCCACACAAGATCCACCTGAACCCATTGCTTTGAGTTGTCTCGCATTGTATCCAAATTCGTTTACACAAAAACCTTCTTTTTGGGAGGATTGAATAAATGAAAAGTAATTCGCTGTTTTCCGCATTATTAATCCTGATCGCATCTGCTTGTGTGGATCGTATCACTTTTGATATTGGTGTAACCGCTACATTTCCGGTTGTTGTTGAAGGATATATCTCCGATCAACCAGGCCCCTATAAAATACAAATCTCCAAAGCATTTGACATCGAATCACAATATTCCATAAGAACCCCTATTACTGTTAATAAAGTGGTGCTCTCCGATAATGTGGGTAATCAGGAAGAACTTATTGCGATAAATGATGAATACCAAACCAGCCAGAATGGAATGCGTGGTGTAGCAGGGCGCGCTTATTCTCTTCGTGTTGAACTTAGAGATGGAAGAATTTATGAATCTAAACCGGACACATTACTTGCTACCGGAAAGCTCGATAGTATATACTTTGACTTTAGGAAGAAAAAGAACCCTTTGGGTGCTTCAGAATATTCGTTTGATATTTTATTTAATTCTTCTTCTGGCAACTCCGACAATTTTAATTTCCTCTGGAAGTTCACCGGTACATTCAAAGCTGATACTCACCCGGAGGGTAACCAATTTAGCTGTGTCTATTATCGTGGTAAATGCAATTTTGTACCCATATGTAGTGGGCTTTTAAATGTCGCATCTCCAGATTATCCTCCAATTTTCATACGGGATAAACCCTGCGAATGCTGCACATGCTGGTATTCCATATTTAATGATAAGCTGGCGCTGAGTGATAATCAATTATTAAAATTTGGTCGCTTTGATAAAATTGTGCTTCACTCTGTGCCCTTAAACGGCTGGATATTCAAGCATAAGCTTCATGTGAAAGTAAGTCAGTATAGCTTGTCGCCAGAGGCATATACATTTTGGAAATCCATAAAGGATCAGAAAGATGCGATCAATAGTTTGTTTCAACCCATAACAGGTAAAATCGCAACGAACTTTGTTCAAACAAGTGGTCCATTGGTGCCCATCTCAGGATTTTTTTATAGTACTTCTATTTCAGAAAAGTCATTGTACATCACGCGTGATGATGTACCTAATATAAATATGATACCAGCTATTCCGCCATGGAACGATAGCTGCTTCACTTTATTTCCAAAAGCCACCAACACAAAGCCTGATTTTTGGATTGATTAAATGAAAAGCCATTCACTATTTTCTGCATTATTAATCCTGATCGCATCCGCTTGTGTAGATCGTATCAATTTTGATATTGGTGTGGCCGCAGCGTTTCCAATTGTTGTTGAAGGATATATCTCCGATCAACCAGGACCCTATAAAATAGAAATCTCCAAGGCCTATGACATTGAATCTAAATATTCGATAAAAGCACCTATTAATGTTAGTCGAGTGATCATATCAAATGGCCAGGGTGATCAGGAAGAACTTTCGCAAGTAAATGATGGGGAGTACCAGACTGCATCAAATGGAATTCGTGGCATAGTAGGCCGCGCTTATTCCCTTCGCGTTGAACTTAGAGACGGAAGAATTTATGAATCCATACCCGATACGCTACTTGCTGCCGGAAAACTCGATAGCCTGTATTTTGACTTTAAAGAGGAAAAGAATCTTGAAGGCGCCTCAGAATATTCGTTTGATATTTTATTTAATTCTTCTTCTGGCGACCTCAACAACTTTTATTTTCTCTGGAAGTTTACTGGAACATTCCGGGCAGATACACATCCAGAGTTGCGAAAAGAGGACAGGGGCGGCTGTCAGTATTATAATGGTAAATGCAATTGGAAACCTATTTGTAGCGGGCTTGTAAATGTGGCATATCCGGATTATCCTCCAAGTTATATTCAAGAGAAACCCTGCGATTGTTGCACATGCTGGTATAGCATATTCAATGATAAGCTCACCCTTAGCGATAATCAATTATTACAATTAGGTCGCTTCAATAATATAGTAGTCCAATCGGTGCCCTTGAATGGATGGATATTTATGCATAAGCTTCACGTAAACGTAAGCCAGCAAAGTCTGTCGCCTCGGGCATTTGCTTTTTGGAAAGCAATTAAAGATCAGAAGGAGGCTGTCAATAGTTTGTTTCAACCGGTTACAGGAAAAATTCCAACTAACTTCATTCAAATAAGCGGTTCATCATCGCCACTTTTAGGTTTCTTTTACAGCACATCCGTTTCAGAAAAATCAATCTATATCACACGGGATGATGTGCCCAATACAAGTATAATTCCAGCTACTCCACCATGGGAAGATAGCTGTTTAACTTTATTTCCAAATGCCACGAATACTAAGCCTGATTTTTGGCAAGATTAATATGTTCCATCAAAGCACTTATTCGAAAATTATGGTGAGATTTTCATTTGTATCTTTGAAAAAAAAATTCTTGCTTTTACAGATGAATCGCTATTACCTAATCATTATAATGCTACTTATCTGGGCATGTGTCGATAGGATTGATTTTAATATTGAAGAGCCAACCGATTATGCGATCGTTATTGATGGATTTATTTCCGATCAGCCAGGGCCTTACGAAATCAATGTAACCAGGGCATTTGATATTGAATCTAAACTGTCCCTCAAAACTGCACTCTCCGTAAAGCGCATGGTGATCTCTGATAATGAGGGCACGCAAGAGCAATTAACGAGCACTGCGCAAGGGGTATATCAAACTGACCCTTATGGTATACAAGGTAAGGTTGGCAAAGCTTATAAACTAGAAATTGAATTACTGGATGGACGTGTCTATGAATCCATACCCGACACTTTAGTGGCATCAGGAACGGTAGATCATATTTATTTCAATCAATCGACTTTTAAAGAATCGGGTGGATCAACTAAACCCGGGTTCGATGTGTACTTTGATTCCTCAGTAGGAGAAAAAGATAACTTCCATTATTTGTGGCAGTTTATTGGAACCTATCAGATTGAAACGAACCCTGAATTATATGATACTTTATGTATTGAAGCCAGATGCCCTAAGCCTAAGCCATGCAGTGGATATCGGTATGTAGGTGGGGAATTAGTTAAAACTGGTGAATGTACTTGCTGCACCTGTTGGGTCAATTTCTTCAACGATCAACTCATTATAAGTGATGATGAGTTGATAAAATCTGA
>JANOUH010000370.1:0-3129 GCA_031416795.1 Cytophagales bacterium
CAGGTAGAATTTTCTGTGGAATCTCAGTACGGATGCAGAAGCAATGTCTATTCATCTTCTGTAACCGTTGGCGAAATACCAAAACCAGGTTTTGATATTACCGGACTATCCACGGCAACACCTATTGTGGTTACTAACACCACGAAGAGTAGCATCCCGCCTAACGGCAGCATCACTACAAATTCCGGGTGGAATTTTGGAGACCCCTATCAACCAGATCTTAACCTGATGGTTTTTGGAGCATTGAACACGAATACGTATCCAAAACCTGGTCATTATACCGTAACGCTAAAAGCAACAACCACTGCAGGCTGCGAAATAAGTTATCAGAGGCCGGTCATCATTGTTCCTGCTGTGACTTTAAGTGCAACCCAGACACAAACTACGGATGATTTTGAATCTAATATTCAAACCAAACAATGGCAAACCTCCTCAACAGATACATTAAAATCCAGTTGGGTTAGAGGTGTATCAAAGAAAGACAGCTTAAGGCTAAAGACAAATGTTTGGATCACCAAAATCAAGGATGATTATAACCCAAATGAAGAGTCATACTTGTATTCACCAGTTTATGATTTAAGTAGTCTTGCACGTCCTATGATCAGTTTTGATCAAGCTGCCAACCTGGCCAAGAATGATGGTGTTACCCTTGAATTCTCCGTAGATGATTTAAACGTTGCTGACTCTACAAAAAAATGGTATCGGTTGGGTATAAAAGGGGAAGGAACAAACTGGTACGATGAAGCCGGTCTTGCTTCCAAACCTGGCGATCAGTTTAAGTATCCTGAAACCATCATTTCTTCTGGTGATTATGGCTGGTCAAGGAAAGATTCTAGCTCACGCTCATCGCGCCATGCTCTGAGTCCGGACTTACCTTCTAAGAGCCGGGTTGTTTTCCGTTTTGCATTGAGTAGTGTTTCAGGTAGCGGTGACCAAGGCTTTGCACTTGACAATTTCCGTATCGGTGATCGAACCAGAACGGTGTTGATTGAAAACTTTACCAACAAAGGGACCAGCAATGCTGATGAAAAAGCAGAAAGCGATTATTTGAAAAATGATTTCTCTGCGAACGTTGGTGGACTAAATGCTGTAGACTTCATTAAGATAAATTATCACGTAGGCTTCCCGGGAGTTGATCCATTTAATACAACTAATCCAGCAGATCCAAGTGCCCGGGCATTGTATTATAATGTATCAAAGACCCCCACTGCATTTATGGATTCATACGATGATCCATTTCCATTAAATAGTGTAAACAGACTTTTTTCTAAATGGGGGGGGACAAAATATGGTTCTCAAAGTTTGGAACTGGCAGGAGCCGACATAACGATAACAGCCACGCTTTTGCCTTCAAATACTTATTCTGTTAGTGTTTCAGTAACAGCTAAAAAGGACTTACCGGCTAGTACCATTTTACATCTTGGATTTTTAGAGGCAAAGATTATCTCGACCAGTCCTCTTATTAAAACAGGAGAAACCGAATTTGAATATGTTTTGAAGAAATTACTTCCTTCTGCGGCAGGTACCCGATTTGGAACTCCTTTGGCGAAAGACCAAACCAAAACTTTTGGTCCGTTTGAGTGGACAGTAGATCCAGGTAAATTATTCCCTAATGCAAATGATCTGGCCGCGGTGGCATTCTTGCAAGATGAGAGCACCAAAGAAGTTCACCAGGCGGCATTAAAATCAGGACTTACCGATCCTTCGGTGGTAACGGGTATCGAAGCCATCCTTCCTGAGCAAGTAAACGTGTACCCTAACCCTGCCAGCAGCGAGTTCAAAGTCGAGTTACCATCCATTGTTCAGAATGAGGTCAAACTTCATTTGATTGATATGACGGGGCGCAAGTATGAAAAAGGGATGATTCCTTCAGGTGGTAATTCAGCCACCGTGAATGTAGAAGATTTGTCAGAAGGAATTTACATCCTTGAGATTGGAAATGGCAACACGGGCATTATCCGTAAGAAGATTATGGTTGTAATGAAAAATTAATAGATGTAAGCTTTATGATAATAAAAAGGCCTTTTTCTATAATTAAGAGGCTTTTTTATTTTATAGCCTGCGGTTTTAAATGTAAGTTTCTTTAATTAATTTCAGCTTTTAAATTTCTACTATATCTAGTCTATAGCATATGGAAATGTTCCTCGAAGCCGATACCTGGCTAGCCTTACTTACCTTATGTTTTCTTGAAATAGTCCTTGGCATTGATAACATTATTTTCATTTCCATTGTATCCAATAAACTCCCCGATGAGCATCGTAAGCGTGCCCGTAATACAGGGTTATTTCTGGCCATGTTTGTAAGAGTCGCTTTATTACTTGGTATTACCTGGATTATCGGTTTCACAGAACCTTTGTTTACTGTACCCGCCAATTTCATTTTTGAGCATGACATGCCCTTCAGTGGCAAAGACCTGATTCTTGGGTTTGGCGGATTATTTCTCATTGCAAAGAGTACCATGGAAATAAACCATGAAATGGAGGGAGATGATGACGAGGGGGAAGGTGGCGTAAAGGCAGCAGCTGTCACCTTTGCCGGCACCATCGTTCAGATTATTCTATTGGATATTATTTTCTCATTCGATTCTATACTTACCGCAGTAGGTATTGTACCTCCCGATCAAGTGGTCATCATGATCATCGCTGTGATTGTCTCGATTTTTGTGATGATGTTCTTTTCTGGCGGAATCAGTGATTTCATTAAACAGCACCCCTCTATGGAAGTGCTCGCCCTCGGCTTCCTGATATTGATCGGATTTACATTGTTGCTGGAAGGCCTGCACCAAGAGATACCTAAAGGATACATCTACTTTGCCATTGCCTTCTCTCTATTAATCGAGTACACAAACATCCGCGTTCGCAAGAAGAGAAAGAAAACTACTGTGAAACTCAACAAGCCCTATGACGAAGCCGAACTGAAAGAAGCTGTTGACGAGTTGAACAAGTAACTACATGGAAGACATTCGTTATCCCATCGGCAAATTCGCTGCTCAAGAGAATTACTCACAGGAAGATATTACAGGCTTCATTAATAGAATAGAAGAACTTCCAGCTAAACTGGAAAAAGCCGTTCAGAATCTTAACGATGAACAACTGGATACACCCTATCGTGAAGGCGGCTGGTCGGTGA
>JANOUH010000371.1:0-2174 GCA_031416795.1 Cytophagales bacterium
GCCATTGTTTTTTCAAGCGGACATATGAAAGTGACCGACATGATGAAGGCAGGACTCGCACTCAATATTGTCTCTATCCTTTTCATCTATCTTTTTGCACGCACTTTTATTGAATGGTTGTTTGCATAAAAAAACCCGGAATAAACCGGGTCCATCATGAATTATGATAGCTGCTGATCAATCCTTCTTCTGATTCTTTTCCTCAATGAGGTAAGCTAGTCCTAACCCTAAGCCTCCGAAGATGAAGATCATAGAGAAATAGGCTACTTCCTCCATATCAAATGCGCGGTCTAGCCAGTAGCCCATCAGCAGGCCAACTCCTGCACCAATCAGTAACAGGGAGGCACGTAATGCACCAGAAGTAGAACGTTCTCTCTTAAACAGATCAGGGCTCAAGCCTTTATCGATGATGGCCATTCGCTCGATGTTATCATACTTGCGTATGTAAACCACCATAACAAATGCGCCCAGGGTTATGATTATCGGCAACATGATACCCAGTGCCGGAATGATTAATGATGTTTCGTCCATAATCGTAGTTGTTAAATTTTGCCTCTATGACGCAGCCTTTATTCCACCGGTTACAGCCCATTCAAAAAAAATTAATAAAGCCCATCTTACTTCACTAAACAACTGAGCAACACCAACCAGCAACGATTAAATCTTATTATGTAACTTCGAATTGAAAATAAGCGTCAAAGGCCCGTGATCACTACCGAAGAGGAATATTTGCTTATTGATAGGATTTTGGCTGGCGATAGAAATCTATACGCTACCCTGGTGGACAAGTATAAAAGCTATGCCTATACCCTTGCCATGAAAGTGCTGGAAAACAGAGCGGATGCGGAAGAGGCTGCCCAGGATGCGTTCATTAAAGCCTTTCATTACCTAAAGGGTTTTAACAAGCAAGCAAAATTCAGTACGTGGCTATATAGGATTGTTTTTAACACCGCGATCAGTTATAAGCGAAAAAGAAAGCCTGCTTTCCAAAGTATAGAAAACAGCATCGTAGAATATTCTGAACGGGCCGATCATAAGACCGAACAGGATGATAAACAGGTCTTTATTATGAAGGCCATGGACAAATTGAATGAAGCCGACCGATTGGCCATTCAGCTATTCTATATTAAAGAGTTTAGTATGGAAGAAGTGGCAGACATGATGGGGCAAAACATCAACACCATTAAAGTACGCATTCACCGGGCGCGGTTGCGACTGGCTGATGAATTAAAAGGGATATTAAAACAAGAAGCATTAACGTTATAGGATATGAACAAACTATCACCTGCCAAAGAAGAAGAACTCCTGCGCTATTTAGATGGCGAGTTGGATGTTGACCAGAAAATAAATCTGGAAGCAGAGATTAAGGGTTCTACGATATTAAAAACACGATTGGAAGAATTACAATCCGTGCGATCATTCTTAATGCGCAAGGCCACACTTGAAACACCATCCAAGAACTTTACGCTTAAAGTGATGGAAGGATTGGATGCACAGCCGGTGAGGTCACTATTCTCGCCACGCAAAGGACTGCTGCTATTAGTTGGAGTAATCATTGCCTCGGCCATATCATTGATGTTATTAACCAATGGTGTGTTTGATCAAACTACTACTTCGCTGATCGTAGATGCGCCTAAGAACAAATGGATTCAGGATACTACTTTTTCGATTCCATTCAATGGAAAAATACTTGTGAACGGGATTATCTTTTTAAATCTTGGACTTGCTCTCATTTTATTAGATCGCACTATCCTGCGGCCATTGTTTCAGAAGCGCACCTCGATGGGATATTAAGGTACGCTCAACATTACGAATCTTTCTGAAAGGAATAATTCAGTACCTTGAAGGGATATTCTATTGTTGAATACAACCTTCAAACTGAAATGAAATACGCTCTTTTTTGCCTAGGCATTCTTTCTATTTTCTCGTGCTCTACGCTTAAACCACTCTCTGATTCTGATATTGAATCAGGTTATTACGAACTCAGGCAGCCCGACAAAGTTTACTCAAAAATTTATCTTGACGTTAAAGAAGATTCCATTTCGATCATCCCAATCGATCCAGCAAACAAGGGGCAAACTCCTCTGGCGCATGTTGATGGTCAATCCTTTTTGAAAAGAAGTTTCGATATTGATGTGCTTGCTGTGCCTTTTAAATATCGTCCATCTGCATCA
>JANOUH010000372.1:0-13032 GCA_031416795.1 Cytophagales bacterium
AGGCGAACAGTTTGGTGTGCGCACACAATATGCAGAACGCTCAGCCGACAACACCAGCGATGTGCTGGTGCAAAACAGCGATCCGTTGGTGCAGAAATTCAGCGGCTACCAGCAGTGGGATTTACTCCAAAAGTTTTTGTATAAATCGAGTGACCGCATAAGTCACACGCTTAATTTTCAATACTCCAATACGACCAACGTTCCTCGATACGACCGATTGACGGATCCGCAAGGAAGCGGCTTGCGCTATGGCGAATGGTACTACGGTCCTCAAAAACGTTTGCTCACCTCGTATCAACTTAAAGTGAATGATCTTGGCGCTTTCGCGGATGGCATGACGGCCACACTCAGCTATCAGGACATTGAAGAAAGCAGATACGATCGCAGATTTAACAACAATAATCGCAATGAGCGAGTTGAAAATGTAGATGTGTTTGGACTCACCGTGGACTTCCAAAAGAAAAGAGGCAAAAACAGTTTCCGTTATGGAATTGATGGACAATTCAATACCGTGAAATCAATGGCTCATAAATACAATGTAGCAATGGGTGAGATCACTCTGCAAAGCACGCGCTATCCGGATGGAAATAATTCGATGGGCATGATCGCGGCATACGGAACGCACACGTTACTGATCAATGATAACTGGACATTGAATGATGGAATTCGTGTAGGTGGAAGCTGGCTCCATTCTACTTTCATTGATAAAACATTCTTTCCATTTCCTTTTGATGAAGTCAAGCAAAACTATCTCGTGAGCAGCGCTAACCTGGGTATTATCTATACTCCTTCAACGTGGAAGTTTTCATTCATGACCAGCTCTGGCTATCGCGCACCGAACATCGATGACATGACAAAAGTGTTTGACTCTGCACCCGGCAGAGTAATCGTACCCAATCCTGACCTCACGTCAGAAAAAACACTCAATGGAGATTTAAGCATCACCAAATTTTTTGGTGATCAGGTGCGGGCAGAAGGTACGTTGTTCGGTACACAATTCTACGATGCCATTATCGTGCTTCCTTCCACATTTAATGGACAATCCACCATTGACTATGATGGGACGCCTAGCGATGTGTACACATCACAAAACAAAGGCAGGGCCTATTTATATGGCTATAGCATAAGTTTGCGTGCAGACCTCACCGATCAGATGGTCATTACTGCCTCTCATAATTATACACACGGTCGTGTAAAAAATGAAGGCGCTACCGAAACTCCTCTCGATCATATTGCTCCTGCATTTGGCCGGGCAAGCATTCAATACCATACAAAGAAAATTAAGTCCGAATTGTTTACGAATTTCTCTGGCTGGAAATACCTGAGAAATTATAGCAGTAGCGGAGAGGATAATTTACAATATGCCACTGCTGATGGAATGCCTTCGTGGTATACGATTAATATTCGCGCATCGTATGATCTGAGTACGATGTTCACCTTGCAAGCGGGCGTTGATAATATTTTGGATCTTCAATACCGCACGTTTGCATCGGGCATTAATTCACCAGGCAGAAATATTTTTGGTACATTGAGAGTTAAATTTTAAACAAGAAAAGGTGTCTTTCCTCTTAAAGTCGGACACCTTATTTTATTCGAATCATGATTATTAGAAACTTAGTTCACCGTCTTCGTCAATTTCGCTCACTACACAAATGGATAGGTATCAGTATCGCACTGTTTATGCTGATCACCAGTCTTACCGGTGTCATGCTGGGCTGGAAAAAAAATGTAGAATTATTACAGCCTGCTACATTGAAAGGCGAATCAACAGACGTGACAAAGTGGGTTAGTTTTGAAACCGTATCTCAATCCGCATTACGTGCCATCGATTCGGTAACGCATGAAGAAAATCCCATTGACCGTTTGGATGTACGCTTCGATAAAGGAATCATCAAAGTATTATTTACCAAAGGCTATTGGGAAGTGCAGGTGGATGCTACCACCGGAAAAGCATTATCGGTAGCACAACGCCATGCCGACTGGATTGAACATATTCATGATGGCTCGATCATCAGTGAATTCTTTAAAGTCATTTACACGAATTATATTGGCTGGGGATTACTCATACTGGCAATAACCGGATTTTGGTTGTGGTATGGACCGAGAGTCATTCGAAAAGCCAAGAGTCATTGATTTCACTTCTCACCAATGAAATCATTATTCATTATCTTCTTTCTATCCATCGCAAATTTCTGCCTGATGGCTCAGACAAGCGACTGTGCTTTTTATGTTGCATCTGATCAATCCCGAAAGAAGATCAGGCATTCCTTATATCCTTTGAATTTTGTTGTTACCGAAAATATTGACGTCACGCTAAAAATTAATAATAAAGGTTCATCCAACACTATTGAGTTTGTTCTTGACTTCGAGGATAAGTCTGAGTTGCCAACCGAACTGGGAAGTACACTTTCAATTAAATTTATTGATGGCACAGTCCATTCAATACTTGCCCGCACCAGAAAGGTGAATGCGAGTGTTATTTATTTTACCTTGTTCGAGTCAGGCTCTAAAGGTGATCGCGTTCTGTTAGAGAAGCTATCAAAAGTTGATATAACAGCTTTGGCAATTATCGCTGATTATAAGCAACGAGAACTTTCTATCCCTGAAACAAAAGCATCCATTGTAAAAAAGACAATTCAATGTTTATTGAATATCAGCGAAGATTAGTTTTTTCTGTACCTATTCTTCAAACGTAGTCGCTCCAGGCTGCTGGGCGGTAGTGTCATGTTGCATCACCTCTGTGAAGAAGACCAGTTTATCGAACATGTTCTTATGGAAAGCTTTAATCATCGGTGAGATTAATCAAACATCCAATAGGTTTTGCACAACTCAATGTAAGCTGTCACAAAACGTAGGTCTGCCTTTACCGCTTTACCTAACCAGTCAATTGCCAGCAACAAACTATGCACCGAGCCGCCATTTCTTGGGTTGCCGATTTTTATTTAATGTAGCGCTTTATATATAACAGGCATTTGCGTCTATGTTCTCGGAATATACTTCACCGGTAACCTGTGCCATGCAGCTTAAGATTGTAGCAAAGCATACCGTCAATAAAATAACGGCTCTTATACTCATGCTTGTCAATGATTTATTTTTTAAACTTTCCATACACAGGCAGCCCCGGCATAACCCCTGTTACCGTTTTTCCATTCATTAACACAAAGGTTCCGTTCACCATCACATACTCAATACCCGCAGAAAATTCCAAACCTTTTTCAAACGTTGCTTTGTCAATTATGGTGTCAGGATTAAAGATGGTGATGTCCGCATCGGCACCAACTTGTATCCTTCCTTTGAAGCGCATCATGGGCGCAATGTTTTCCAATCGCTTGGCGGGAAGCAACGTCATTTTTTCAAGTGCTGTATTCAAGTCAATCACTTTATCTTCACGCACATATTTACCCAACACCCTCGCAAAAGTTCCTGCAGTGCGGGGATGGGCAAGTTTGCTGTAGGGCATTCCATCCGATCCTATGATCACTCCGGGTGCCGCAATGCCTGATTTAATCCATTCCGGTTTCATCATGTGCATGATTACCACTCCACCCGTTTTGCGATAGGCCTCGAAGGTTTCCTTAGTAAGTCGTTCACCAGTCTCAACCCATTGCAGGTCCTCGTAGCTTATACCCAGTCTCTGTTGCCAGCCTTCGGTAAACATGGCACTTTGAAGCCGTGTTGAGGCTGCTGTATAAGAGTATAATTCAGTCGTGATGTCAAAATTGTTTTGCTGTGCTGCCTTTACCATGTCAAGTGCCATTTGAATACTTCCCAACGACATGCTGTTGATATGAACAATATGCAGGGGTGCTTGCGTGAGGATTGCATCGGCTATTACTTCTTGTATCGAAATGATGTCGGGTTGTCTTACATGCGTAAACACCAGGGTATTTAATTCACCTGCTAATTTGAATACCTGATACATTTCTTCCGGTTTTGTATTGGGCAAGTATCCAATAGGAACACCTATTCCAATTCCACCTTCAGCCAATGATGTTTTGATGTTTTCAAGAACGGTACTCACCTGATTGCTTTCGATGCCCATGGTGTAGGTGTGCTGAATTCGATCCTGCATTGTGGCAAGGTCCGACTGTCCTTTACTACTCATCTCGCGTAATTCAATTAATACCTTTTCGTCTTTGTTGATCGCCTTAAAGCGTTCATAAGGCCAGCATACACTGGCTCCATAGTTGATCAATGCCCTTGACTGTCTTGAAGTATACCATTCCTTTAAATTCTCGATCCCCCATTCAAGTTCTAAAGCCGTGGTAACGCCATCGTGCAATTGGTATTCCTGTTCCACATTACTTCTTCCATGAACATGTAAATCAATAAATCCGGGGGCAACCACCAGTCCGGTTACATTTACAATTTTCTTACCCTTCAAGGACTCAGAACTTATTTGGGCGATGCGGTTATTGATGATGCCTACATTTTTAATGGCATCTAATTTTGTTTCAGGGTCCATAACACGGCCACCCTGCAGTACAATGTCATATACTATGTTTGTTTGTGCTGAGTTTACCAGTGAAAGCCCCATGAATAATGCAATGAATATGAGTTTCATAATAAGATTTTTAATTTTTTGGAAGTCTGGTGGAGTGCAATACATTTATTTTCCATTGCTTTTTATCTTTTATCAGAACAACGGTTTCCATCCATTGCACGGTTGTTTGTTTGCCATTTCTTGTTATTTCCGAATGGAGATTATAGGTTGACCAGGCTGTACTTTTATTAATGATTGTGTTGATGAAATCAATGGTGTTAATGCGCTTGAAATCAGTAGCGGTATTTAATATCATTGTTTTGAGGATAAGTGTATCTGCATTCCAGATTTTCCCGTTTTCAAATAAAACAATGTCATGAGTACTGCAATTTTTTAAGCTAATGGAATCCCTGTTGGATAAACTTTCAAAAAAATTAATAACCGTTTGCTGCACTTGCTGCTGGTCTTTTGTTACCAGCTGTTGAGCCTGCAACCATGTTGATAGAAATAGTGTAATGATTATAAAGCCTGTCTTTTTCAAAATGAATTGATTATTTCCTGGTTGTGTCAAAATTGCAAAGCAAATGTTTTTTATTACGTGTGAATCATATTCGTTATTCTCTAAGGTATTAAATAATTAGTCGACCTCAGCGAGTGGCACAAACACTCTCTGCTGTCGGTAGGTTTTATTCCATTGGCTTTTGTCCAACTCCAATGACCATTTCACAAGGGCCGCTAAATCCATTTTCATCTTCGAATTTTGACAACTCATCTTCAATTTCTTGCCAGGTAGCCGCCTTTTCTTCTTCTGACAAACCACTGAGCATTTGATGTAATGCGGCAAATGATTCGTATTCAAATTGTAAGCAAACTTTAGCAGTAGGCAGTTTCACCGGTGCATTTACCTTTTGGGTTTTTATATTAACGAAACCAGCTTTTGTAAGAACATCCCCTAAAACACCATCATCTCCCAGGCTGAAAGGACCGGGTTGGCCGGCTAATGGTGGTGGAAGCTGCGCCCGTCTTCTTATAATGGAAACAGGCGTAGAAAAGAATTTGTTATTTGCTGCTGTTGAATAAACGATTGCTGCAACATAACCACCTGGTTTCAATACCCTCATCATTTCCCCAAGTGCTTTTTGCTGATCCGGAAAGTAAATCAGGCCTACTCGCGAGATAATTGTATCAAAGGAATTATCAGAAAGAGTCAGATTTTCTCCGTCCATTTCTTTTATTTCTATGTTGTTCATTCCCTTTTCAGCGGCTAACTCCAGAGCGAATTCGAGTATCTTTGGAGCAAGGTCAGTAGCTAATACATATCCGGTAGGACCTACTTTCTCTGCTGCGGTAATGGATTGCTCTCCTGCACCCGCAGCTACATCCAGTATTCTATATCCTGCTTTTACGTGTGCCATATTCAGCATTAAATCAGTTGCGGGTCCTAACCATGTTTTTAATGTTGGATGCCATCGATGCCAGGCCTCAGCGGCCGTTTGCCATTGTTCTCTTGTGGTGGTCTTGTAATGTTCCGGGTCAAATACTTTTTCCATAATTATTGATTTTTATTGGTTAGCCGAGAATAAATGCTTTGGGGAACACAATAACTTTTGCACCATTTTTGGCAGCTTCTGCAATGGCTTTACAGGCTTTCTCAACCGTTTTTTCCTTATTCAGAAAAACAGGCGACCATTGGGCAGCCGCTATTTTTGTTGTTTCCTTCATGCTATTTTGTGTGTGTTAAAAAGAATTGCAATAAAGCTACGGGCCTTTCTTGCGGAATAATAGCACGATCGAACCAAAACCTGAAAGGATTGATTCAATAATAGAGACTGGCCTTCTTTACTCTTGATTTTTGACGAAGGACCTTGGGGAAATGCCAAATCGCTTGCGGAAGACTTTCGTGAAATAGGTTGGGCTGTTGAAGCCTGAGTTATAAGCTACCTCGGCAATGGTTTGATCTCCTCTTTTTATTCTTTGCAAAGATTGGCGAAGCCGTACTTCCTGAATTAATTGGTTAGGAGCCATTCCCGTTAATGTATTTAGTTTCCTGTACACCTGGGATTTACTCCATCCTAATGCCGTGTATAAACTTTTACTTTTAAAGTCCGGGGCGTTAAGATTTTTATCAAATAATTCAAATAACCCAAACAACAAATTGAAATCTTCAGCCTGAATAATTTTAACAGCATGCTGAAGTAGGGCAGGAGAAATATTTTCTTTTTCGGCAAGCAATTGGGTTTCATGGTCAAGGTTTATCGTATTCTTCAAACCTGCCGTACACAAATACTGAGTCTTCTTTTTTGTTACTTCAAATAGCGTGTTGCCTTTTTCATCAACTGGTCTTCCGCTTGAGAGTGCTATCGTGTATTCAACGTTTTCAGAAGAAGCATCCAGATCATTGCTAATGCTTAAGGCACATTGAAGGGCGCTGGAAGCATAAATGAAAGAAGCCATTATTTCATCCTGAGGCTGCAGAATAATTACCCCTTCATGCTGTTCGATAACCTTATAAACCTCACTCGAATGGTGCTGATGCCTCTTCGTAAAGTCCAAAAGAGTTATGCAAAGAATGGTCCGGTAGCCCGTATCAATTTCACCCGAAATTGTTTGAGCCAAATCATTTATATGGTTCCCTTTGCCTAGAAAAAGATTAAATTCATCATCGGATACTTCAATAATATTGCAAGCCGTATTTCCATGAGATTGTTTGTGAACCTCATTGCAAGCCTCAACAGTTGGACCTTTCATGAGGCAGAATAGTGTTTTGGCTTCTACATTAACCCAATATTTTAGTTGTGTGACACCAAATTGTTCTTGAATGGCAAGATCCTCCATATGGGCTTTAACAACGTCTTCTACCGAAAACGAGTCTGAATCTACTGTATGAATGTCCATGTATAAAGGCATGTATTAGATTTTTACATTCATAAATTAGCTATACCATAAATATATAAGACAGCCATATCCTACATATCAATTCCAAAATTGAAAGTACAAAAACTTACTGGTTTAGCTGGTGCGAAAAAAAAGCAGATGTTTCACGTCACGAATGTGTAGCATGCTATGCCTCACATCAAAACTCAAAAATAAATCCAATCCTGGTCTGTGGTGTATTTTTATCAACCACACGACCACCAACAATACCCGTTTGAGAATTAACGCTGATGAATGGTGAGAGAAGAAAAAGAAGAAACTCGGGGTTGCTTCCTAATACAATAACCTGGCAGAAAATTTCTGATCCTGAGTCGTTCAGATTCGGCTACTTAAATTTTAAGGTCATGTTCACCAGTGGAGCAGAGGCTGCTAAACGTGGATCGGCAATAAATCGTTGGGGAGTATTCTTATTCACAAAATAGTTTTCAGGCATCAGCTTCATGGAGAAATCAAACTTCTTGTTGTGCGAGCTTTGCCCTTTCAGGCCCTTCAGAAGATTGTCTTTTTTATATCGATTAAAAACGATCTGATGGGTAAGCAATGCCAATGACGAAGGAACAGCGACCCATGCCGCTGGAGGTTCACTATCAATGATCAACATGACCCCTAATCCAAGCAGTGCACCCCCGGCCGAAGAAAGACTAATAGTGCTTCCTTGTCTTTTAGTAAGGTGTACGTTCTTTACCATTCGCTGGCCGATGAGCGTGCCGGCCACAGCGGTTGATGCGGGGACCAGCCATAGTGAACCTGGTGGATCAGTGTTGTTATCTAACTCATTTATAATTATAGCCACACCCAATCCTGTGGAAATCACACTGAGGGAACTTAGCGCATCTACATCGCCACGTGTATAATCATATTTGTTGGCAACCTTGTTACCCACGATTATACCACTTACACCACCGGCCAGTAATCCTAATCCAATTAAATTGACATTATCTGTATTGGTTGCTGCCAGAATAGAACCGCCAACCAGGGGCCCCACGAAACCATAATGCCGCATCATTTCAATCTTACCATCAGAAATATTCTTCTTTTTTTGAGTTTGAAAGGCAATCTCCCCCAAGGTAATACTGGCAACGGTGGATATTCCTAAGGCCAGTTTGCCGGTGTTCTCACTATCGCCTCCAATGGCAAGACCAAGTGAAAGTCCATTTACCAACCCCAGAATCTTTCCGGTATTGGCTGCGCGCATGGTGCTCTCCGTTATTCCCTCGTATTTCTTTGAATTAAAAGCAGGACCCAGCATCCACAATCCACCCGTAATGAGAGGCACCCCGACAGCAGCTGCATCTTCTAAACCAACTATGGCGGCAAATGATGCTCCGTAGTAAATACCATATGCTGCATTAATAAACCTGTCGCGACCGCGCCATTCAAATTCTGTTTGCTCAGTTTGTTGTTGTGGAGGTGCCTGTGGCGCTACCAAAGGCAAAACCAGTTCTCTATCCCATTGATCTTT
Organism: Cytophagales bacterium; assembly: GCA_031416795.1. GTDB lineage: Bacteria > Bacteroidota > Bacteroidia > Cytophagales > Cyclobacteriaceae > ELB16-189. Next base: position 8,880 of record JANOUH010000372.1, read on the forward strand.
CATTCGCTGATACTGCTGCTTTTCATCATCAGATAGGCGATTGTAGTAGGTGAGCAAATAGGCTTCGTAGTCTTGTACATAAGCTTCTTCATCCGTTGTTAAAGCCTGGCCTTTATCTTTCTTTTCTTTAATGGTGAGGAACGATGGCTTGGTTGATTCCTGCCAGTAGCCTCGTGCTGTGTAGAGATTCTGCGCCATCGCGCTTAGGCTAATCAAGAGCATTATCAAAGAAAAAACAAGCAGTTTTTTTGAGGCTGATGAAGATAGATTTGTTTCCATGATGCTGGATTTAATGATAAGTCCTTTAAAGATACAATTTTTGCTGAATGGCCTCCTGAACTGGAACAGACCTGCTAACAGTCAATCCTTTAGATGATGGAAATCATAGAATTTGTATTTAAAGATTGCGACTATAGTATAGGATTTAAACGCCCATATTATGGCACTCGAGATAAAAAAGAATCCCAAAGTGGATTTGAATAATAAGAGAGGGTTAATCTTTAGCCTTAGTTTAGTGATCACGCTTTCCATGATGCTTTACGCTTTTGAGTGGAAGCAATACGATAGCTCTATCATGGAGTTAACGGCTAAGCAAACGAACGTATTTGAAACCATGATTGAAGTTCCTTCAACCACTATTCCTCCTCCGCCAGAAATAATCGTTCAGCAGCCTCAACTGGTAGCCGTGCCCGATGAAGAAGAAATCGAGCAAGAAATAAAATTTGTCTTTGACGTTGAGGTAACGGAAGACACAAAAGTAGAGGAATATAAACCTATTGAGATTCCTAAAATGGAAGAGGAGTCAGATGAAATCTTTCTGGTAGTGGAACAAAATGCTCAACCCAGAGGAGGAATTTCTGAATTCTATCAATATATCGGCAGTAATATAAAATATCCAGCCCAGGCACGCAGGCTTCGCGTAGAGGGCAGAGTATATGTTGAATTTGTAGTGGGCAAAGATGGTAAGATCTTCGATGCCACTGCGGTAAAGGGTATTGGAGCGGGGTGTGATGAAGAAGCCGTGAGAATTATCATGAGCTCCCCTGCATGGAACCCTGCCAAACAACGTGGCAAGCCCGTGAAGCAACGGATGGTATTACCCATTACTTTCAAGCTTGCCTCCGTTTAATTCGTTGGTGATTTAGTTTACCTTAATTAATTCAATCTCAAAAATAAGCGTAGCGAATGGTGGTATTTGTCCGCCTGCACCACGCTCTCCATATCCAAGCTCTTGGGGGATGTAGAACATAAACTTGTCGCCCTCTTTCATCAGTTGCACGCCTTCGGTCCAGCCGCCAATCACTTCGTTCAATCTAAATGTAGCTGGTTGTCCACGCCTCACGGAGCTATCAAATTCGACTCCACCAATGGTCGTTCCAACATAATGCACGGTAACATTATCGGTAGCTAGTGGAGACTTACCGGCACCCGATGAGGTAACTACTTTATATTGCAGTCCGCTGGCAGTCACTTTTACTCCTTCTGCTGATTTGTTGCGTTCTAAAAACGCCAGGTTTTCTTTTTTCATATTTTCGCTTTTTTCTGTTGATGCCGCTTGCATGTATTGTTGCACAATCGGCATACATTCTTGTTGACTAATTTTTAACTCTTTGTTTTCATAAAAATCCTTGATCGCTTGTGAAAGCACTTCCACATCCAGCGAATCGCCTCCCTGGCCTTTCAGGTTTGAAGCCATGATCACGCCTACACCATAACTGGCGCGCTGATGTTCATTATTTAACACCACTTCCTTCGGCTTTTTTAGTTGTACGATTTCAGACCTCAGCTTTTCGTTTTCAGCTTTCAGTTGAGCTACTTCGGCCACCAATTCTTTTTTTGATTGCGCAATCAGGTTTGTGTGGAGGAATATCACCAATACAAAAGCAAACAACTTCATAATGTTATAATTTTAAATCGAGCGCAAATAAAAGGAAAATAAGCCTACTCTTCGTAATGCGAAAAATAAAAAATCAACATCTTGCGAAAGGATGATCAATACCGTGTCATGAAATTACTTGGAAAAATTGCCGGAATAGTGATTTCTATTCTATTCGCTGGCGCGATAGCCTGCTATGTGTTTCAGGACAAACTGATTTTTCAGGCTGACCAACTAGATCAGGAGTATCACTTTTCTTTTGATCAGTCTTACGAAGAGTATTTTATACCCACTCCGGATAATCAGAAAATCAATGCCGTCTGGTTTAAGCCATCACAGCAAGCAAAAGGACTGGTCATTTATTTTCATGGCAATGCCGATAATCTTCAACGCTGGGGAAGATATGCGATTGACATCACACAGCTTGGCTATGAAGTGCTCATGATTGATTACCGGGGCTATGGAAAAAGTAGCGGCACGCCCAATGAACAAGCGCTCTATGATGATGCCACGTTAGTTTGGAATTGGGCCAAAGAAAAAACAGAACATGATAAGATAATCATCTATGGAAGATCTCTGGGTTCCGCCATTGCCACACACCTGGCTGCTGAAGTGCAACCTGAGTTACTCATATTGGAAACTCCTTTTGATGAATTGAAGAATGCGTCTATGTTGCGTTACCTGTTTTATATTGTCCCACTCAAGACAAAGTTCGCCACCAAAGAATATCTGGGAAAAGTAAAAGGTAAGATTGTCATCTTTCATGGTACTGATGATTGGGTCGTGAGTTTGGCTTCTGCCGAGCGACTTAAGCCCTGGCTAAAAGAGACAGACCAGTTTATTGTTATTCCTGAAGGCGGACATCGCAATTTGAGAGATTTTGTGGGGTATCATACTAAGTTGGCGGAGGTGTTGGAGTAGATTGTAAGTTCAAACAATCAGCTTTGGCAAACTGAATTTTAGTGGTGCTTGATAAGCTCTTTCATCTTTGCATTAGTGACCAATACAGGGTTGACCGGCTGAACAGATAGCATAGAAGGAATATCGTGATAGACTAATTAGTTGCTGTTGATTTTAAATAGTCAGCATTTATTATTCCTGATGCATTAAAGTTTCCCTTGCCTAATATACCATTATAGGCAGGAATATCCGATGTACAAAAACTCATTTCCATGTCTGCATTAAAAGTTATGGTCACCGCCTCTCCATTGGCAAAGCTGTTTGCCTTAAATTTCAGATCACTTGCTTCTTTTGCAAGATATTCAATATGAGTTTGTGTTGGACAGTTGTTATCACCATACTTGGCAGGATCAGAAACTAGTTTTTTGTAGTCGTAGCTATAAACTACATACGAGTTTTCCTTGCCAAGGAATCCAACTGTATTTGGGTATTCATAAATATATTCAGGTAAAGGTTTGAATGTACCAGGTATTACAACATCATCATATTTTGAGAATAAACCAATAATTATGATGTATGTTTCTCCTTTATAATCTTCAGGAGTATCGAGATAGGTTACTGGTACTTGACCATTAGGTACTCCGTCTGTAATAACAATTACTTTAATGTTACCAATGGGGAAAGAGGGGCCAGCCGAGTAATCTCCGTTAAAAACATAGTAAATATTAGCCTTTTTCAGATTCAATGAATAAGGCTTTTCACCCTTCGAGATAAAGGTATAGAAATCCTTCCGGGCGGAAGCCGCATCCTGATCAGGAGGTGTAGGCGCAATGTTGTTATCAGTGCAATTAAACAGTAAAAACACGACCAGGATGAAATGTGTCTGTTTCATAATGTATGTGTGTGGTGTAAAATTATCTTGTCATTTTTCAGATTACATCTCTGAAAACACTTTCTTTATTTGCTCTAAGTTACTCCTCCAAAAAGTTCTCATTCTTCTTGAACCAATGTGTGGAACTGAAACAATCAATGTATCATTCCATTGTACCTTCCGAATAAACTGTCTCTTGCCTTTTAATGACGGAACAAACAATTCCGTTACTTTTCCTTTGATATCCAGAGCAACTAAAACCTCTTTAAAAACTTCTTTACCCTGAGTTATTACTATTTCAGGTTTAACCGCTTTAATTTCCTTTGCCAGATTTGATTTTGCATACTTCCTTCTGATATCAATCCAGTTATCGTTTTTCCCTATTAAAAATTGGAGTTTATCCGCACTTCCTACACTTACCCCGTTTCCTCTCATCGCACTTAATGGAAACAAATCTGTTAAATAGCATTCATTCAAGGCCTCTCCATTCGATAATTGAAATTTCT
>JANOUH010000373.1:0-7240 GCA_031416795.1 Cytophagales bacterium
TGGCAATTTTGTCAACTCATACTGCCACCTGCTTACTGCCTACTTTTTCAGCTGAGTCAATTCAACTTTTCTGAACTCCACTTCAGATCCCTCGGCCTGTAAGGCAATATGTCCTTTGCTGGCGGTGCAGTCTGTTCCGTGATTCACCTTAACGCCATTGACCCAAACTTGAATGGTATTGCCGGCACACTCGATCACCATGTTGTTCCATTCGCCTACCGGTTTTTCTGTTCCATCGGTAAGGTTTAAAATTCTTCTTCCCTTGCCCTCGGTTATCCCCCACTCTTCTTTAGGGCCTCGTCTGGCTTCCATGTCCGGCACTGATATATCCTCAACAATGCACCAGAAATCACCAGCATTTTCATGCATCATTTGCACTTCGATGGACTTGGGAAACATTTCATACAACGCACGTGGAGTAGACGCAAATACCAATACCCCGCAATTGCCAGGCACTCCGGCAAATCTATATTCAACTTCCAATTTGAAGTTCTCATATTCAGCATCGGTAATGATATGACCATTGGGTGTGCCCATGCTGACCAGCATTCCATTACGAATTAAAAACGGACTTTGTAGTGTAGAGTCTTTATCCATATCCGGCACATCAATGTGCCAGCCAACAAGATCATTTCCATTGAACAGGCTCATGGTCGTCTTTTCCTTTGGAGACTGACATGAGAAAATGATGGAAGCGAATAGAAAAACGATACGGAGTTGTCTTGACATTATTAAAGATTTCATAGTGTTTTTATAAGAACGTGTATAGTTCCAAAATTACTCCCATAATTGCAAGAGCTAAACACAGCGGGGAATAATATCGGGTATCCAATCGGCCAAATGGTGTATGCTTTATCTTTTTGAAAAAACCTACATACTTAAAATCCCCGATAGCTCGTATGGTGAATAGGCCAGAAATAACCAGTAGGCCATAGTTTAGGATGAAGGACGGGAGAGCAAAAGAAATAAATCGAATTTTAGTGAGCGTAAAAAAGGCAAAAGCCAAAAGCCCTATCGCTACAACAAAACAATCCATCGATGTTGGATTCATTACTTTCTCATGGTTCACTTTGGTCGGTACGGAAATATCTACTCCCCATTTTCCACCCAGACCCCAATAAACATGAATGGCAGATAACAATAAGAAAATAACAGATAGTACTAAGCCGATCAACGTTGCTATCATGTATAAAAAGTCAAAGTAAAAACAGAACACAAGAGCGGAACTCTTCTTATCAAAGATACTCCTCGCTGACCATATTGCTAAAATAGTGTTGTTGATGCTTACATGCTTACCATCGTCATCCAACCCAAACCGTAGGGGAAGCTGGTAAAAACGTAAAGGATTAATTCCTATATTATCAATATTGCTTAAACCAAATCCTTTTGATGATGTGAATCAGGAGCCACAATGTGAAAAAAGTAGTATTTGTAGTTTCCCATTTTGTGAGTCTATGCTATTATGGTAAATTAGAAATTAATCAAAATAAATACCCCATGAATTACAGCAAATCAATTTTAATTTTCTTCCTGCTTGTTTTTAGCACGTTGACTCTCTTCAGCCAATCCCTGCTGATCGCTGCCAAGGAAAAGGGTAAAAAGTATGGTTATATCAATGAACAAGGTGGTTACGTGATCGCTCCCACGTTTGACGAAGCCGGTGGCTTCTATCAGGGTATTGCTGTTGTTAAAAAGGATAAGAAATTCGGGATCATCAATGCGAAAGGTGAATTCCTTGTCAACCCGATCTACGATGATGCCAGTATCTACGCACCTGAAGGTAAGGTGAGTGTCATGAAAGCCGGTAAATGGGGTGTCATTGATCGGTCGGGCAAAATTATTATTCCGCTCTCCTATGATTACATCTCGGTATTTGCAAATGGCTACGTAGTGGCCGGAAAGTACATTACTCAAAAAGGATATAAAGGGATGGTATGTCCTACTGTATTGAATGAAAAAAATGAAGTGGTTTTTCAGGTGGGGCAGGCTAAAAAAGAAGATGGACAATCGTGGGTTGAGTATGAGTGCACCCAGTTGTTCCTGCCCGGTTATGCCGAAAAGAAATCAAATGGTTATTCCGCAGGTTGGCCAATCGTGCGCGAGGGTAAATTGATATTAAAGGAATCGATGGAGGGCGGTCCTCAATATGCGAATTTCAAAGTACTTGATGTGTTAACAGGCAAGTCGCTATCCTTTCCACAGGGCATGCAACCTTCTGATGATTCCTTTGGTATCCGTGCGGGCACAATCGCCATGGAAATTCCGGAAGATAGACGTGAAGAGCTAGGTGACTTTACTATTGGAGGATTTTACGATACCGCCAACCTGAATGGAGAATATTTGGTGAATCCTTTATTCAATTTTGCAGGACAGAAAGTTCATCCGTTCTTCAATGGTGTAGCTGCCGTAGAGAAAGATGATAAATGGATTTTTATTGATCGCGATGGTGAAGTAATCAGCGAAACCCAATTATCTACAAAAGAATATGATGCCACACCACCCATGTACTTTAATGGACTGACCGCTTTTTGGAAGAATGGTAAAGCAGGCTATGTAGATATTACTGGTAAGGAAATCATTCCATTTACTCTGGAGGAGTATCACCCATTCGAATATGACATTACTCCGGTGAAACAAAATGGTCTTTATGGCCTCATTCGCAAAGATGGCACATGGGCCGTGTCGCCAAAGTTTGAATACCTTCTTATTTCGCCTTGTCCATGCTATCAATAGGTTTTGAAATTATATCTGTTGAATTATGAAATTGAAATCGCATTTATGAAAAAGGTTTTTCTGGTCTGTTCATTCTTGTTCATGATTGATCTGTGTTATGCTCAATCGTCACTCAGGATTATTGTTCCCATCGGCCACACTCAGCCTATTACATCATTGGCTATTTCACCCGATGATAAGTTCATACTATCCGGAGGTGCCGATAATATGGTCCACCTCTGGAGTGCCGATGCAGGTCGTTTACTGAAAACCTACCGTGGGCATTCGGGGTCCATTAGCACCCTCCTTTTTTCACACTCAGGAAAATTCTTTTTGTCGTTAGATAATACCGGAAGTGGATTTGTACGCGAGGTGATGTCGGGCATCACATTAGATTCAGTGTTCGTGAATGAAGCAAAGCAACTGTATGCTTCCAGTGAACAGGATGGATTTTGCTGGATTGGTAAAGAAGGTGAGTTGCATACCTGGCGCCCCGGACAATCTAAAATCGTTGCACCGCAAAATAGATTTTTCAAAGTGGCGCTATCGCCAAACGGAAAATATCTGATCGCCATGGGTGAATCTAAAGCTAAAGAGTTCTATGGTTACTGGGGTGGCACTGACTTCATGGCCCCGGTAGATGTTTACCTCATTAATCTTTCAACAGGTGTATCAAAATTTCTACGCAAAGCAAAAATTTCAAATGGTAATCAACTTGGCTTTACTCCAGATGGATCATTAGCATTGGTGGGTGATCAAGGTAACGCTGTCTTCGCCTATGCTCCTTCCACCCAGCAGCTAATGGTTACAGCCAAGCAGGGTATCTGGCTCGACCATTTTGACATCAGTTCCAACGGACTTGTTAAACTTAATTGCTACGATGGACAACGCCTATGGAATCCGGCAAAAAATAGTGTCACACCATTCAAGGCATCCGATAACAGTCTCTTTGGTAAATACTCAGAAGGGCTGCAAGAATTGGGTGCGGTATTACAAGCAAGTGAACTGGATAGTCTTCATGATGTTAACTATTGGCTATCGGCAGAAGCCGTGGCATTAGAATGGAAAAGTGGTTTGTATAGTCTACCTGTTCGTGCGTGGGTCAATAGTGATCGCGATCAACTAGAACGATTAGAAAGAAAATCGAAATTTGCCTACTGGAAAGATAGAAACGCGAAGGAGCCATTGCTCATCAATGCCATGGTGGCAACCAAGTTTCATACTAAAAACCGAATCGCCAGTAGTGCATCCAAAACTATAATAATTACTGATCTGGAAAGCAGCACAATAGTAAAAGAACTGCTTGGACTATCTGTTAATGCGCCAAGTGAGCTTAGCTTCTCGCCCGACAATCAACTGTTGGCTTTCCGCGATAAATCAATTCGTCTATGGAATTTCAGTCAATCAAAATTAGTAACCATTGACAGCGACTCCAGTGCCGTATTTCGATTACTAAACCCACCTCAGCTACCGAAAATGATTTTAGTAGGAACGAATGGTAAAATTGAATTTCGACATGCAGAAACTGGAAATCTTATTTACACTCTTGTTTCAAAGGACGACAAACCATTTGCCCAGGTAAAAAATATTGAGGTTAGTCCTGATCAGAAATTTCTTCTCTGGAAAGATGACACACCCCAAACGTTTACAAAAAAAATAAATTGGAATAATCTGGATTGGTATTCTTATGAGGCAAAGACCGATAGTTTATGGATTTATTACCAAGCTGTTATTAAGGGTAGTAAAGAGTATACTTCTTTCTCCCTGGGAGACACTCCACCCATGGAACATTTTTTCTTTCCCAATCAACCTGACCTATACAGCGTGATGGATATAAAATATGATTCCTGGAATAGAGTCTATTTTTACAGACAAACCTTGAATGATAAACTAAAGGGAAATCCAATATCAAAAAACAACGGCTATAATTCCTCGAACGGATCCTTTTCTTTTAACACCATAAAAAAAGTATCCTGGTCATCTACGGGTGATTTCGCTATTGCGATTACCAATGATATGGGTTGGGGCAGAATTAACCATGAACTATTCTGGATCGATTTTACGAAAGAGAAGAGTACTGACGATTGGTATGATGCAAAACAAAAACACATCGGCTTTTGGCCGTTAACAGCAGCGCTTCATCCTCATCAGCCATGGTTTGCAGCCACGAACGAATATAGCAATGACATACGCACCTTTCAGCTTGCGGAAGAGTCAGAGCTGAAACCATTTTCTGGTCATAATGATGGCGTAACTTCATTGGCGTTTTCTTCCGATGGAAAACTGCTGGCTTCCGGAAGTACAGACAACACCATAAAAATATGGAATGCAGAAACCAGGCAAGAGCTTGCCACTCTCGTTACTTTAACTCAACAAGATTGGGTGGTACTTCATCCATCAGGATTATTTGATGCTACGCCCGGGGCCATGAATTTTCTCTACTTCTCCTCTGGCTCTGAAACGATTGGCCTTGAACAGTTGAAAGATCGTTTCTATGAGCCTAACCTGCTCAAGAAAATTATGAGTGGTGAAATTCTGCGAACTGTTTCGGGTCTGGATCGCATCGATTTATATCCGGCTATTCGCACTACGCTCGATACACTCAATGCGCGACTAACCATTCATCTTGTTGATCAGGGCGGTGGCATCGGCAAGACCTCAGTTTCTATCAATGGTAAAGAAGCTGTAGAAGATGTGCGAAGCCTGATCACGAATGCAAGCGCACAAAGTAAAGGTACGATGACCATCACCGTGGATTTATCAAAATTCAAAACGTTGGTTTGGGGTAAGGATAACTACATTGGTGTAAAAGCATTTAATGCCAGCGGCTATATTTCAAGCCCGGCCGAAAGAATTTATTATCAGGCTCCTTTAAAAGAACAACATCTGCAAGCGTATGAGCCTAGCCTTTATTGCCTTGTCGTTGGTGTTTCTGATTATGCCAATGATGAGCTTGACTTGAAGTATTCTTCCAAAGATGCACAGGATTTTGCTGCGGCAATTTCCACTGCAGGCAACAGGCTTTTTGGAAAGCACGCCACGGTTACGCTGCTTTCTTCGGATGCCACTGACCCCGCTCTAAAACCTAATAAAGAGAACATCAATCACCAGCTAAAAGAAATTTCTGAAAAGGCAAAGGTGGATGACCTCGTGATCCTCTACTTTTCCGGACACGGAACCAACCAGAGCGGAGACGATGCTGATTTTCTTTATCTCACTGCCGATGCACGCGGTTTTACGTTTACAGATCCCGCTATCCGACAAAGCACAACGCTTTCCAGCACAGAGCTCACTGAATTTATGAAGACGATTGCCGCACAAAAATTTGTTTTGATTTTTGATGCCTGTGCATCCGGACGCATGGTTGAAAACATGCTGGCCAAACGCGATGTGCCCACCAGCACCCTGCGTGCTATGGAACGAATGAAAGATCGCACCGGCACCTATATATTATCGGGCTGCGCAGCCGATGCTGTGAGCTATGAAGCCAGTCAGTTTGGACAAGGGCTATTAACCTATAGCTTGCTGAGCGGCATGAAAGGCGCTGCCTTGCGAGAAAATAAATTTGTAGACGTACTCAAACTATTTCAGTATGCCAAGGAAGAAGTGCCGCGACTAGCTGAAAACGTTGGTGGCATTCAGGAGCCAAAAGTATTTAGCCCCTATGGTGGTGAATCATTCGACATTGGTTTACTTAATGATGATGATAGAAAGCTGATTCCACTTACCGAAGCAAAACCTTTTTTTGTACGCTCTTCCTTTCAGAATGAAGTGAAGATGCGTGACGACCTCGGCCTTAGCAAGTTGATCGACCAGAGCCTTGGTGAGCAAGCCTTGCTGGGAAAAGGATCTTCACTTATTTTTATTGATGCGCAGGAATTTCCAGGAGCATTTAATGTGTACGGGCGCTACAAAGTTGAAAATGGTTCTACCACACTACATGTGGTCATTTATAAAAATGAAGTACAGGTTAGTTCATTTGACAAGACGCTTTCCACCACTGATCCCACTCAATTGGTAAGTGAGATCTTGAAGGCCATATCATCGGCAGTAAAACAGAAAGAATAAGATTTCAAAAATCACAATCAGAATAAAATATGATATCCAACAAGAGGTCCCTAATCACGCTGAGCGCTCTTATATTCTTTTACTGTTTGGGTGTTGCCAGGCCAGCTATTGGATTTGCGCCAGCCGATTCGTTGTTGGTTTATACACTCAAAGAAAATGAACGCATCATCTACCTGGGCGAACACCGGTTGTTGGTAACAAACACGGGCATTGGCCATCTCCTATTTTTATCCAGGGCAAATGGCTATTTCATTTTATTCAATGGTAAGGAATATGGCCCTTATGAATCCATTGGATTTACTGAATCGGCTGCAAGTTTAGTGGACTGGGCCGTGAGTCAGGGAGGAAAATGGTTTCAGTTGATTCTTGATAAGGGGATTCAACTAGGACCTTATGATAATGTAGTGGATGTCTATCGTAGTTATGAATATGGAGATGCCTATCGTGGAACCGATTATAC
>JANOUH010000374.1:0-5783 GCA_031416795.1 Cytophagales bacterium
GTCGATTTGTTAATTGATTTAGGTGCATTAGGTAAAGAAGACAAAAAGAAGTTTCAGGCATTTATGGAAATTCGAAATACTTTCATGCATCTTTTTGAAGCTAACTCTTTTGTCACATGCTTTAACCATTTAAAGAAAAAGAATGTATTGCTATTCAAATTATATCCACAAGCTAATGATAAAAATGAAGAAGAAAGATTAAAAGCAGCGAGTGTACAATTAGCAAATGATGTTCTTAGTTTGACTTTTGGAATTATGAATAAAATAGTTTCAAGAAATCAAAACGAAAGATTAATGAGTTCCTGATTGAGAAATTGCCATCTAAAGCCACTTCATCGCCTAGATCAAAGACTCGTTTCGGTACAATGGATAAAAAGAAATATGATTAATAAAGAGAAGCGAAACTCATCCGACAGGATAGCGTCTTTTTATCAAAATCCATATTTTGACGACAAGTTGTGTAGGCTTACTAAGGGAAACTCATCCAGAATGGCCTGGCAAGGGACGACTTCTAATAATGATTTCAATTTCTTGCCCTTATACTGCATAATGAAGGTTGACATAGACAATTTTATAAAACTCCTTTTTGACATCTTTAAGGGGTACGTGTACAAGGATGATTCACAGATATTGTATGTGCTGTGCGACATGAATATTCACCCTTCAAATATGATTGGATTTTTTGCGGGTGTTCGTGAGCTGAGAGACGAAGAAAGTCCAGATGACTACTGGCCAGCTCTTTCTAGTTCCAATCTAGAAGCTTGGAGAGAAGAAAGACTAAAGAAATTTGGACAAAGACATTAATTACACTTTAACCATATAACCATATGAAAATTGACAGATATTTAAAGATTGTGTTAACTATTATTGCAATCAATCTTACGTTTTTGTCCCTTAAAGATTTAGATATTGTTCCAAAAGCTTATGCGAGTGATTCCGACTTACCTTCAATTGGCGGAGTGAACTATGGACTTGTTCCAATTAACAAAGATGGATCGATTGATGTCTCGATTAAGTCTGTCAGCACTAATAGTATAATGGCCGTCAACATTGAAGAGGTAGGTGGTTGGTCAATCATTGGAGGAAAATTAAAGGTGGAGATTCAAGATCAACCAATAGAAGTGGAGATTGACAATTGAGAGGTCAATTTCGAGGATATAGTTTTACTGAAAGCGTGGGCGATAATAAGGATTAAACTAAGCTCCTCAACATGATACTTCCTTTCCTGAGTTCTATTGTTCATGCCTTGTTTACTTTTGACAAAAATTAGCATGAATGATTCAGATTGATAAGTCCTCGCTTTTCCAATATCTTTGTAAACATTAAATGATAAAGACAATGAAAGCAACAGATATAAATACTACAATAGTTGACGGTTATATACGATTACTGGATAATCTTAGTCCAGGTAATAAACTTGATCTGATTTCAAAACTGACTCTTTCAGTAAAAGCTGACATTGCAGAAAAGAAAAAATCATTTTTCAATGCCTTTGGTGCCTGGGATACAAAACAATCTGCCGAACAGATTATAAATGAAATTCGTAATAGCAGAACTTTTAACAGACAAATTGAAGACCTTTGAAAAGGTATCTCATAGACACGAATACGTGTATTTATATGGGACTAATTAAAGAACCTTTAAGCGTGGACTTTGTAGTTGATCCAAGACCGTTGACTGAAGCGGAAAGAAAAAGGATAAGTGACTTTATCAAGGAGGACAAGCTTAAGAAAGCTATACTTGCTGACAAGCTGAAAAGAAATCAAAAGGGACGTTCACGAACTAAAGTGAGTTGATGTGGCCCTACACACAACAATGTCTGTCTCGTCCTGGTATAGGTTAACTCCGCAACCATAACAGATTCTGCTCGGTTCAGGTCTTTAACTTAGGGTTAGGCCACAATAAAAACTTCACTTTCCCCCACCTATAAATCACCAGCTTTTTTCATAGCTTTCTATTTCTAAACAGAACCTCATGAAAAGAATCCTTCCTCTGTTGGCCTTTGCTATCCCTATCGTCTTAAATGCTCAACTCAAAACCATCGAGCCGGTAAGCTTCTCAGAAGTAACCATTACAGACAACTTCTGGAAACCAAGAATCGAACAGGTCGCCACTACCACACTCGAAGCGTGCATTTATCAAACGGAAGTAAAAACAGCCCGCATCAGAAACTTTGAAATTGTAGGAGGCACCCGTCAAGGAAAGTTTGAAGGAATATTTTACGATGACTCGGATGTGTTCAAAGCTTTGGAAGCCATTGCTTATTCTTTAAAAAATAAACCTAATCCTACACTCGAAAAGAAAGCCGATGAGTGGATTGATAAGATTGCCGCAGCTCAACAAAAAGACGGTTACATCAATACGTACTATACCCTAAATGGGCTCGACAAGCGCTGGACAGACATGAGTATGCACGAAGATTATAATGGTGGCCATTTAATAGAAGCGGCTGTTGCTTACTATCAGGCCACAGGAAAAAGAAAATTATTAGATGTATCCATCCGGTTTGCCGATCACTTTGATTCATTGTTTGGTCCGGGAAAAAAACATTGGGTTACTGGTCATCAGGAACTGGAGCTTGCTCTTGTAAAACTTTATAAAGCTACACAGAACAAAAAATACCTCGACATGGCCAAGTGGTTGCTCGATGAGCGAGGGCACAAGTATGCACAAGGCTACACCTGGACGGAATGGAAAGACACCGCTTACGCCCAAGATGTGAAACCGGTAAAAGAACAAACTGAAATCACAGGCCATGCTGTGCGCGCTATGTATATGTACACAGGCGCTGCTGATGTTGCCTCACTAACAGGGGATGAAGGATATATGAAAGCGATGAAAACCGTTTGGGAAGATGTGGTTCATCGCAACATGTATATTACTGGAGGGATCGGCTCATCCGGGAGCAATGAAGGGTTTTCGAACGATTATGATTTGCCAAATGAACAAGCTTACTGCGAAACATGTGCTTCTGTCGGAATGGTGTTCTGGAATCAACGCATGAACTTACTCACAGGCGAAGGCAAATATTTTGATGTGCTAGAACGCAGTCTATATAATGGTGCATTGGATGGATTATCACTGAGTGGCGATAAATTCTTTTATGGAAATCCACTAGCCTCGAATGGAAAACATTTCCGGAGAGAATGGTTTGGCACAGCATGTTGCCCCGCCAACATTGCCCGATTAGTTTCATCCCTAGGAGATTACATTTATAATAAATCAACTGATGCCGTCTGGATTAATCTTTACGTAAGCAGTACGACTAAACTTGCCATGGGCAAAACTCCTGTTACGATTGAACAGAAAAGTAATTATCCCTGGGATGGAGATGTTACTGTATCCGTGAATCCTGAAAAGAAAAGTAAATTCAGCGTGATGCTTCGCCTGCCGGGCTGGGCTACCGGAGAGACTGTGCCGGGTGGTTTATATCACGTTGAAAAATCTACGAATTCAACCATCACAGTAAAAGTGAATGGAAAAGATTTTGCCTTCACAGCAGATAAAGGTTATGCCGTAATCTCACGCGAATGGAAAAAAGGAGATCTGATTAGCATGTCAATACCCATGGAAGTAAAAGAAGTTTCTTCGAAAGAGACCATTAAAGCCAATGAAGGACGCATAGCTTTGCAACGCGGTCCTTTGGTTTATTGTGTGGAGGGTGCCGATAATGATGGTCAGGCTTGGAACTTTGTTGTTCCTGAAAATACTCAATATACAAGTAGTTTTAATTCAGGCTTGCTCAATGGCATTGTTACCATTCAGGCTAATGTTCCTGCTGTAACAATCGGTGCTGATGGATTAAGTATTAACACCAAAACAAAAACAATCACCGCCATTCCATACTACAGTTGGTGTAATCGTGGAAGCAATCCCATGCAGGTTTGGCTACCCAGAAAAATCAAAGACATTAAACTAAATTATTAAATCATATCCTTCATGAAAAAAATACTAACATTCATAAGTATTCTCTTGTTGACTTTTGCTTGTAATAAGTCGGAACAAAGTAATTCTCAAAATCAAAATGAAGAATTAGCAGATGATTATTTTAAAAGAGCGAAGGTGTATTTTGATCAGGAGAATTATGAGGCAGCCGTTTCCCTTTTAGATTCTGCGTTACTCAACCAGAGTAATCATATTTCATCCATTGCTACTCGTGCCAGTGCATTCTATAACCTGGAAGACTATGATGGAGCATTAGCAGATTACAATAAAGCCATTGAATTGTGGCCCACCGATGAAGCAAACAAGGAAGCATTGACTTCTCTCTATTTAGAGCGTGGTGACACGTATTACACCCTGAAGAAATTCGATTTGGCCATCAGTGACCTAACCAAAGTCATTGAAATGGATCCAGGCAATACCGTTGCTTACGTCTATCGGGGTGATGCCAGAGACAATGCCGGGCTTCAAAAAGAAGCCATCGAAGATTATACCAAGGCTATTGAATTGGACCCCAGCAATGATTCAGCGTTTTATAATCGCGCTGTTACGAAACAAAATATGAAAGACCAAATTGGCGCTTGTGAGGACTTTAAAAAAGCGGCTGAGTTGGGTAATAAAGAAGCAGAACCTTTTGCTGCTCAGTGTAAGTAAATCACGGATTATCTTGGATCAGGATAAAAGATTAGCGGTCTCATCGGCATCAATTACAATATCATCCTCACCCACTTCATCAAAAGGATTTTCAAGGTGATCTTGAATATTGTCCAGACTTACCAGAATAAAACTGTATAATACAGGCATTACATATTCGAGTGATAAAGAAAATTCTTTTACCATACTGGCAAAGTAGGGTCCGTATATAATCGGAAATATATAAATGAATACTTTGCTATACATCCGTAGTGTAATGGGCGTGCGGTAATTATGAATGATCTTCATGTTGTCAAAAGCAATAATGATTTTACTCACATATTGGCTCACTCTTGATACCTCACCACTCTGTACTCCATATTTGCGAAATTCCATGGTTAGCAAAGAGAGTTTAGAAAATAGTTGATACATTTTTGCCTCGCTGCTGATCCAGGTCGGTCCTCGGGAAGTTTTAAACATATCCTTCATGAGCTTCATCATCTCATGAATAATTGTTCTGGTTTGGGCGGCTAAATCATGATTTTTATCCGTTGACCAATCACGGGCTGCGTAATATAAAGCTACAGCATGGCCCTTGAAATCAGCCAGACGTTGCAATGCGGTTTCTCTTCGTGTATAAGCTGATCCAATCGAAAACACGACAGGGAAAACGATAGCCACACCTACAAGCATATCTGGAAACTTGGCCGTGAGACCATAATAGTCACACAAATACGTTGAAAAAACGGCTAACGCAGTGATGATAAATGTTTTGTAATTGATGATGAGTGAAAAACTTCTAAAAATCCTTTTCATGGTTCAAGCATTAAACGGACGAATTTTCAGAAAAGGAATGAGATTACCAAATTGCTATCAGGCTATTAAGAAATAATGAAGATGAAACCAATTATAGCTATTCTGCAAGCACCTCAACCTCTACGCGCACATTCCTTCTCGCTTTGTCACTATTCTTGTCATGTAACATTCGGCTGCCTCCCCATCCTTTGGTTTCGATTCGGTCTGCAGCAATTTGATTGGACACCAGCCAATCCTTTATTGTATTTGCGCGCTGAAGCGAAAGCTCTTTTGCCGAACCTGAGCCTTTTACTACATCGGAGCTTAGTTCAAAGAAATTTTTACTTGGCCCCATAGAGATGATCTTTCCTTGCCCATTGCCATTGGTGTGTCCATGCAATTTGATACGGTAT
>JANOUH010000375.1:0-15339 GCA_031416795.1 Cytophagales bacterium
AGCCAGCACCCACTTATTCAAAATCTTTTTGTCTTCCTCAGGAGTTTTTGTGTCGAAGATGGGTTTATATGCCCACTCAATGGCCCAACGATCATATGCACCTATGCCCGGGAAAAGATTGGTTACGCCATCTTCTGGTTGTGCCACATAATTGAAACGTGCGTAGTCCATGATGGAAGGCGTGTGACTGTACTTGGCCTGATATTCCTTGTCGCGTAATTTTTCAACGGGTGTAGAGAAACTTGAACCAAAGTTGTGACGCAATCCCAAGGTGTGACCTACTTCGTGCGATGCTACAAAGCGAACCAACTGTCCCATCAGCTCATCATCAAACTTGCGATTGCGCGCACGTGGATCAATCGCTGCGGTCTGAATGGTATACCAACTGTTCAGCAAGCTCATCACATTGTGATACCATCCGATATGACTTTCAAGAATTTCTCCTGAGCGCGGATCGTTTACATTAGGTCCGTATGCATTTTGAATATCCGAAGCGAAATAGCGGATGAATGAATACCGTGCATCTTCCGTGCTGATTGTAGTATCTCCGGCAGGAATTTCCTTCGCCAAAACAGCGTTCTTAAAACCAGCTTGCTCAAATGCTTTCTGCCAGTCTTGTACACCCAATATTAAATACTTGCGCCACTTCACAGGCGTAGCCGGATCGATATAATAAATAATTGGTTTGATGGGCTCGACCAATTCTCCACGCTTCATTTTCTCTACGTCTTCTGGCTTTGGTTCAAGTTTCCAATGCACTGCAAAAACTTCGGTCTCTGCTTTTTGAGATTCTTCACCATACACGGTATAACCAGTAGCGAAATATCCTACCCGCGGATCAAAGAGTCTTTTGCGCGCAGGAGTTTTTGGTAATAGAATCATCGATGAATTGATCTCCACGGTAACTACTCCAGCACTAGCTCCAGCAGGAAGCACACTCACTTGTTGTGGTCCCGGGCCTGAAGAAGGCGGAGGCAATACCGAAGTAAATGTCTTCACCATTTTCACTTCCGTGTTGATTGGAAATGATTTGATGCTTTGAATATAAGAGCGATCGGTTTGAATAGCGGTGAGACTAAAGCTTCTCTTGGTGCGGGGATCTAATGAGATCAATTGATTATCTCCTTTGAAAAAATCCGTTACGTTTATCACATACGAGGTGTCTTTACGAATCGCTTTGATATCAAACGAAGCTGCGATTGGCTCAACATTGGAATTGCGAACGGCTTCAATAATGGGTTTTGTCTCGTCAGGACTTGTGTTGATGTTTAATACCGCACGAAGGAACATTTTATTATTTGGTCCACGCTCCCATCGCAACACCTGGCGATTTTCTTCTTCACCACCATAGCCTGCTCCCGTGGGCGCTTTAGAAATACGGGTCACTGTCATAAACTCGCGGCCCATGATGCTATCCGGGATTTCGAAAAAATAATCTTCACTGATTTTATGAACGGTAAAAAGACCCTTCTGGGTTTTGGCCTTAGCCGTAATCACCTGCTTGTAGGGCTTCATCCCATTGGTGGGTTTAGCTTTGGCTGTATCCGCTTTGACTGGAACAGCAGTAGCCGGTTTTTTATCATCTTTTTTTGATTTCTGTGCGAAAGATGGAATCGAGCACATAGAAAGCACTACGAGCCAACACGCACATGCTTTAATGGTAAATGGTTTTATCATAGATCGTATGAATTAAGCGCCTAAGCTAAGAGTAGACTCTTGGATTGCCAAAGATTGTAGTACCGATGGCAAAATTTTCAGTTTATTCCTGACCACTGCGCGTTGTCTATTTCGAATTGCGCAAGTCCATAAAAAACGCGAGCTTTAATTAATATGGTAAAAAGATTGTTCGTCTTCTTACTGATTTTCATTGCATTCACCAACAGCCGGGCGAATTCTATTCTTATTCCCATGGATGAAATGCAGCAGAATCACTTAAAGGCTTATGGCATTACTTATTTTATGTTACAACAAAACATTCCGGTAGATTGGTTACTCAACTATCGGGGTGGAAGTTTTCTTGCTCCTTATTCTCAGTCTATTCAAAACGAATGTACAATACGCGGAATTTCGTTTGAACTAATTTCATCGGCCAAGACCAATACCATCCTTCAGGAGATTTCTAATCCGGAAGCAAACATGAATATTGTACGGCTGGAAAGCGCACCCAAAGTGGCAGTGTATTCACCCAAAAATGAACTGGTAAATGATGATACTGATGCCGTAATTACTGTGCTCGATTATGCTGAGATTCCTTACACGATTATCTACGATGAAGAAATTCTGAAAGATGAATTGGTAAAGTTTGATTGGGTACATCTGCATCATGAAGATTTCACAGGACAGCATGGGAGGTTTCTACGCAGGGAATCTGCCATCATAGAAGCAAAAATTCAGGAGGCCACTGCGCAGCGCCTTGGCTACGGAAAAGTATCTGCGATGAAACTTGATGTGGCTAAAAAAATTAAAGGCTTTTGTGCTGGTGGGGGATATCTATTTGCCATGTGCTCAGGAGCTGAAACATTTGATATCGCCTTGTCTGCAGAGGGAATAGACATCATTGATTATATGTATGACGGAGATGATGCCGATGAAGAAGCTGCTCTTGACTTTACCAAAACTCTGGCCTTTGAAAACTTTACGCTGGAGCCCAGCACAAACAGAAAGTTTTCTAACATCAACACAGGCCGCCCCAATTTCTTTGAGGAGAGTCGTGATTTCTTCCGGCTATTTAATTTCTCTGCCAAGTGGGATGTCGTGCCTACGATGCTTACACAAAATCATGACTATGTGATTAAAGAATTCAGCGGACAAACTTCTGCGTTTAATGCAGCGGTGGTAAAACCCGAAGCGTTAATTCTAGGAGAAAATAAACAAGCGAATAATGTGCGCTACATCTATGGCGAACTCGGTCGCGGCCACTGGACGTTCTACAGCGGTCATGACCCGGAAGGAAATCCCGGCAGAGGAAGAATGCGCACTGATCTTAACCTGCACCCGCACTCCCCTGGCTATCGGCTAATTTTAAATAATGTGTTGTTCCCCTCCGCTAAAAAGAAAAAGCAAAAGACCTAAGAAGAATTCTCTTACTTTCGCGCTCGTTAATTAACTCTTCAATTTTTATGAAAAATATAATGATTGTGTGTTTGGTACTCTTGGTATCGGTGGCAGCAAAAGAACCAAGTTCCTGGTTTTATGAAATCCGTGTTTATCGTTTGGCTGATGCTGCCGATGAAACACGCATGGATGCTTACCTGGAAAAAGCATTAGTACCTGCCCTTCACCGAAACGGAATAAAAAAAGTAGGTGTATTCAAACCGATCAAAGCCGATACGATCTACAACAAACGTATTTATGTGTTGATCCCTTACAAATCATTAAATGAATTTGAAAAGACTACCGCTGCTCTGCAAAAAGATGCTCAATACTTAGCCGAAGGAAGTGATTACATCCATGCTGCTCATACTGATCCGCCTTATACGCGCATTGAAACCACCTTGCTGAAAGCATTTAAATTTATGCCTGAGCCTGCAGTGCCTAATCTGAAAGGGACTAAACAAGACCGCATCTATGAGCTTCGCAGCTACGAAGGTGCTACTGAAAAATTGTATCAGAGCAAAGTACACATGTTCAACGAAGGCGGTGAAATAAAACTATTCAGCAGGCTTAACTTCAATGCAGTGTTCTATGGAGAAGTGCTAAGCGGAGGCAGTATGCCCAACCTGATGTACATGACCAGCTTTGAAAATAAAGCAGATCGCGATGCGCATTGGAAATCTTTTGGTGAAGCGCCAGAATGGAAAGCCATGGTGGTGCTGCCACAATATCAAAACACGGTTTCGAAGAACACGCAGTTTTTGTTGAATCCAACTTCATATTCTGATTTTTAAATTCAATAGCCACAGATGCACAGATTGATTTATTAATCTGTGAATCTGTGGCTAAAATCAATTATCCTAAATTCTTCAAACCTTTGACAAACGTATCCAACGCTTCGGTGATAGTATAAAGAGTTTGCATTCTGATTTTTAAATTCAATAGCCACAGATTAAAAATCATTCAGTGAATCTGTGGCTAAAATCTACTACCTCAAATCCTTCAACACTTTTACAAGGCATCCAACTCCTAAGTGGTGGTGCCTCGATTAGGGTGAAACTATTTCCAAATTCAAAAGTCACAGATGCACAGATTAAAAATCAATCACCCTAAATCCTTCAACGCTTTGACAAACGTATCCAACTCTTCGGTGGTGGTATAAAGATTAGGTGTAATACGACATCCGTGTACATTAGCACCATCAATAGCAACGGTATAAATTTTATATTTTTTGAAAAGAGTGTCGGCCAGTTCTTGTGGCTTTAATCCCTTTACTCCTACGTTAGCAATTCCGCATGATCGTTTCGGATCGGCTGGCGTATTTAGAATCACATGTGAAAGATTGCGCACTTTGCTAGTCCAGTAATTCTGTAAGTAGCGAAGACGTTCTTCTTTTCGATCGCGGCCAATCTTCAGATAAAAATCAATAGAATCAGAAATGGTCAGATCGGTATGCACCGGATGTGTGCCAATTTGATTGAGCCAATAGATATCGTTTTTATCTTCAACACCAGACGCCAGCAAAGGCCACACATGCGATGCATTGCCCTTCTTCACATATAAAATCCCAGAACCAAGCGGAACACTCAACCACTTATGCAAACTCGCTCCATAGTAATCGCAACCTAAATCAGGAATGGAAAAATTGATGTGTGCAAAGGCATGAGCACCATCCACCATCACCTCGACACCTTTCGCGTGAGCCATGTCACAGATTTTACGCACGGGCATGATCTGACCAGTGATGTTGATCATGTGCCCCACCATGAGTAAACGGGTTTTGCTTGTGATCGCTTTTGAATAGAGATCAACAATCTCTTCATCGGAAGATGGATGATTGGGCACTGAAATGATTTTATTCACAACACCATGTTTCTTCTCTACGAGTTTGAACATGTTCAGCATGGAACCATAATCCTGTTCGGCCATCACGGCTTCATCACCTGAATTCCAGTGAATTCCACCGATCACCATATCCAATGATTCAGTGGTGTTGCGAGTGATGATCAATTCTTCCGCAGAACATCCTGCTAATTCTGCGAGTCTTGCTGCCACCTTTCGTTTGTTATCCCATTGCACGGTGCGCATGTAATACGAACCCTGATAGTTTACTTCACGAATGTGATTGATGTAATGCTCCAGAATTTCCTGTGGAAGAAAACAGTAATAACCATTCTCAAGATTGATATAATCAGGCTTCAATTTATAGCCTCCGCGAATGACTGTCCAGAAATCTTCATCCTTAGCCAGATCAGCAGCAGGAACATGGCCAAATTTTTCCACGGCTGCTTCCACGGAATTAAAAAATGGAATTCCTCCCAGTGAAACCATGGCGGCTTGCTTCAGAAACGTTCGCTTGTTCATATGCTAATCTGATTTAACGCTAACTAGTTAAACCTTTTTTGGTGGAAGATCAAATGCATTGGCCTCGTGCTCAAATTTTCCTTTGTGCGAACCATCACAGAAAGGCTTGTTACCCGAGTTTCCGCAACGGCATAATGAAAGAACGGTTCTTCCCTGCAATCCATACACATTGCCTTGTGCATCTACAATCTCAAAGTCTCCATCCACTTTCAAAGAGCCATTGTTGTTTACTGTGATTTTAGTTTTCGTCATATAAAATTTAGTTGTCTATTCATGTTCTTCTTCTGCTCCAAAATTCCCTACACCAATGTTTGATCCAAAAAACAAGGCATTAAAGAATAGTTTGTTGGTGCCATTCCAATATCCACGGAAGGCAGGATCATCCACAAACAAAATAGCGCGACCCTGCCCTATGTTCGAAACCTGAAGTGATACTGAGTTTTTTATTTTCTCCAGATTCGTTGGATGTACATATCCGCTCAACAAAGGTTTAGCGGTGTACTTGATCACCGTATTAAAAGGACTCTTGCTAGGTTCAATAAAAACAGAAGTGTTACGATACACCGGCAACTCGCGATTCGTATATCCAAACCCAAGCGGGTTGGTGATATCTACATTCGTCATATAAATCGATCCGCCAATGGCGCGTGATCCCTGGTAATCCGCAGCGGTCACGTAGTCTAATCGTTGTGTGTCCTTCTTCTCATCTTCTTTTTTCAGCTCTTCATCAATCAACTTATTGTTAATTGCCCAGCTGATCGCAGTCTTCATCAATATCAATGTACCACCTTGTTGTACCCAAGTTTTAATTTTTGTAACTCCGTTCTCACCTAACATCGTATAGTTTCCAGCAACCATAATCAATGTGTTGTAATCGGTAATGCGCAATTGACCAAACTGGCTGGTGTTCACTTTCGTGATCGGCATTTTCAATTTTGAATCGAGCAGATACCAGATAGCACCAGCATCCGTAGCGGCCACACCCTCGCCAATCAACATGGCTACTTTAGGATTTTGCACGGTGCGCACATTGTTGCTTCCCATATCAACACCCTCTAAACTAAAACCAGTATTAACCGAAAGCACATCCACACCAGAAGTACCTGATGCTTCTTTCACCAAAGCAAACAGTACATCACTTGAAATATTCTGATCCGCCACTGGAATCACCAACGTGCCATATCCGAAATTCTTCTTCACCCCATTCACCTCTGAAGTAAACGGTTTGTAGGCTGCTTTCACAAAAACATTTTTTGATAATAAATAATACAACGCACGCGAAGCATTGTATTCCGTCCACTCGATCAGGTATGCATAATCTGTTTTTACCACCGGAGCAGGATTAAGTGCAATGTCCTCCGCTTTGATGCGGCCTCCCTTTGAAAACTTTATGGTAGCGTTCAATGCATCATTGGGAATACCATAAGCCAACGACATCGTCCACGTTGATGCATCATAAAAAACACTGTCGTGGAAGGAAGTCACTTTCTCAAACAAGCTACGCACCATACGGTATTGGGTTTGATCGGTGGTGACTATAAATGCTTTTCCCTTTTCGTATTTATTTGCGCCTACCGATAAATCTGCACCTAATTGATAAGTTTCAATTCTATGTTTTAATAACAGATCGGCAAATGCCTTGGTGCGGCTCTGATCTTTGCTATCGCCAAACACATATGCTTTGATCGCTGACTTTCTTCCATCATCAAGAGCTGATTTAAAATATTCTTGCTGATGCTTCAATAACAACTCACGATTCTCAACACCCGCCTTCACTGTGGCTAAACTGGTGCGCACGTGATTGCGAATTGTAAAAGCAAACGTAACTTCTTTAGTTGAACTCTTTTGAACATGGCCGCGTGAACTGGCTTGCTCAAATACCAAACCCAATCCTCCATGAATATCCGGATAGGTAGAGCCGTAGCCGGGATATGAATTATCAAAGCTCTCCTTTGAAAAATATAATGAACCAATTTCATCCATGGCCTTCACGAAATATTTTACAAAGAGTGGATTTAACTGATCGTAGTTGGCGCGGGGCACGACAGGGTTTTCTGATCCATATGGTTTAGTAGGCTCAAAAAAGTTGGTGGCGTTCGTTCCCATCTCGTGATAATCGGTGCACACGTTGGGCAGCCACTGATGAAAAAATTCTACACGATTTCTGCTTTCCACATGCGCCAATGGTAGCCAGTCGCGATTAAGGTCAAACCAATAGTGATTGAATCTTCCCCCTGGCCACACTTCATTGTGTTCACGATCCATCGGATCAGATACCGGAGGAAATCCTTTATGCATGTTAGCCCAGTTGCTATGACGATCACGGCCATCAGGATTGTAGTTTGGATCAACATGAATCACGGCCTCTTTCAATGTACGTTCTGCAAATTCACCTTGTGCCGCTATTAAATAATATGCGGTAAGTATCGCGGCTTCGCTACTACTTGGTTCGTTGCCATGAACATTATATCCATGTGTGATGATCACGGGCATGGAAGAAATCGTCACGGATTGAGTTGGATCTGTCAGCTTCAAATGTTCTTTGCGTATCTCTTCAATGCGGGCATAATTTTCAGGACTCGTGATGGTAAGCACTACCTGAGGTCTGCGTTCATTCGTGTAACCAATAATTTGAAAATGTGCTTTGGGAGAAACCCGGGCTAACTCCTGAAAATAAGACACGATGCGATCGTGACGTGTATGCCAATCACCAACCGGATAACCCAGAAATTGTTCGGGTGAAGGAATAGCCGGATCGAATGAAACTCCGGAAGGAAAGAAATAGGTATTCTGTGAAAAGATGTTTATCGAACAAAATGAAAACGCTAAAAGAATTATGATTTTCTTCATAAGGGAGAATTAGGAGTAAAAATTACTCAATCTAAAATTGACGGAAAATAAAATGTGACAAGTGGTTTAGATGGGCAAGAGATCAGAATCCATCGTCCTCTCCTTCTTTCTTTTTCTCTTTCTTCTTGCCTGCTGATGAGCCGGCACTCAGATCATAAGGAGCTTCAATTCCATAGTAGTTCTGTCGGTAGCGATTAATGAAAGCAAGTGTTTCATCATCGGTGCCGGGAATAAATACCAATTCCCCTACTTTTGCTTTTCCGGCATTGGCTTTCTTGATCATCACATCATTTAGAGCAAGAACCGAAGAGTGAACCATCAACCGGTTATCTTCATAGCCGAAATAAAACCAGGAATCAGGCGAAGCTTTGATGAACAAATGAAACACCGGTGCACCATCTTCATTTTTTCTGATCTCCATAAATCCTTCAAAGGCTCCATTGATATCATAACGACTAATATGACTTACTCCCAACTGACCTTCACTGTAAAACGATTTATATTCCTGTGACCATTTGAGGTTTGTATTGGCGAGCACGATCGGTTTAACCAAGGCCGGAATGGTGCTCAGTGACACATAACTTTTCAACGATTGCTCCTCGTATGATTTTACAACTTTCTCGCCTACAATGTCAGCAATTTTATATAGCAATTCAGTTTGATCGCCCAAGCCTTCGGGCACACTTTCATTTTTAATTACCTCCAAAAGGCTCGTGGCCATCAGTTGATATACTGCAGGGGGAATATTCATATCTGCCATCACAAACGAGTTCATCTTTATGGCATTTGTTTCAAGACTACCTGAACCCAGTGCGGTTGCTGTCAGGTTGAAATCTTTCGTGTTCTGAAAGAAATTTACAGGACCCTCAAATCTCACTTCCTGTTTTTCTTCGTTGTATGCAAACACTTTACCCGAGAGTTTTTCACCAGCAGACTTTTGCCGGTCTTCTATTTTAAATTCCCCGGTCTCCTTATCAAAAAATAATGAACCACTGGGCAAGAAGAAATCATCATCACCTGGGTCCTTCTTATCAAACATGAAGGTGATATACAAACTATTGTCTTCCGTAAAATGAAGACCAGCATCTGGTTTTCTATTCTCTTCCGTAAGTGAATTATCGAAATTCAAATAAATATCTTTCTCATCACCACTTTGCTCGTAGCGAAGCCATGTGTTATAGTCTTTGATTTTTTTCAAATCCAGTTTCACAAATCCCTTCAACTGAAGCGCTGGCCTGGTGGCATACATGGTCATGTCACCTTTATAATAAATTCTGGGAGCTACAATAATATTGCTGCTTTCAGTTACTACACCGTTGGCTACGGTTTGCATAGACGGACCAGCATCACGCTGTTTTTTACTTTGAATTTGATCTGTGACTACTTCATATTTAAAATCAGTCATGTCAATGGCAAATGTGTCATTCACAGAATTTACATACTGGTATGTGGCATGGCCTGTGAATTCTTTACGTGAAATAATATCCACCACTCCATGAGTAAGACGGTGATACCCATTGATCGTATCCAATACGATCACCGTATTTTTTAGCTGACCTATTTTTGCATTCTCCAAAATCAACACTTCATTATTTTCAGGAGTAATCTTGGCATCAGCCACGATGATGTAGGGTATACCGCTTACTTTTAACTGCTGAGTAGTGATGTCGTACTCTGCCTTTTCTGCATTGAAACTCAATGAGTCAAGGTCTTTGCGCGTGGTGTAGAAGTAAGAATTTTCAAGAGGCACATCGGCTGCTTTGGTCATCACAATTTTTTGCGTGGTCAAATCCCACCTGGCTTCCGGTATCGATGTCTTAAATTGAGCATAGGGAAATTCAATAGCAGCTTCTCCTTCGGTTTCCGGACTGATGGTTGCAAAATTTTCGTCAAGGTCAAACTTCACAGCCACATCACTTCCTAGTAAAGCTGGTTTATCAGGGTTTTCGGTTTTCACATCAAAGCGTGCATGGCGCGCATTAAAGTCTTTGGCGGCAAAACTCAATTCTTTTGAGACCACTTCTGATCCACGTGTAGTTAAGCGGCCATCACCACCCACACCGGTTTTAGATACAATCAATCGCCCATTTAGGGTAGCTGAGTTTTCATAAAGATTAAATGGCTCCTTAAGGTTTCGTAAACTCATCTTATCCTTTTTTGGCAACCACTTCATTTGAAAATCTCCTAACCTAACCTGAGGAAAATAAACTGCACCAATTTGTTGCTCTTTGATCTCACCAACATTGCCTCGGGCAGTAACAGAATCAGGATAAAAAGTAAAATCCTTTGAAGCGACTTGCGTGGAGAGAAACTCAATTTTACCATTAGAGCGAATACCGAAATTATCCAGTTTCACTTCTCCAAAAAATTTACCATCACCCTGATATAATTTATATCCTTTCGAAGGAACCACGTGTGTAAAGCCCAATGATTTATCTGGCATGGTATGCAGTTTCTCTTTGAAAGCCGGGAACATTCCACTTGATACAAACGTGCCTTCAAAGTTGATCGACCCGGGATCGGCATCATTTAAACTGTCCAGTTTAAATGGAGGCACGGCAAAAAAAACTGAACGATCATACACACCATTCAATACTTCCTTCCTGTCGAAATAAATCACCCCGCCACCGGAAGCGTCCAGCCTGGGGAATTTAGGATACTTTATCTTGCCGGATTTATTATCAGGACGATTGATGTATAAGGTGCCTGCCGTTTTATGCAGTGCCGCCAATTGAAATCCACTGGATGCGGCAGCGGTTGAATCTGCCCCCACCATCGAGTTATTTACTCGTCTGCGCACTCCATTTTTATCCGTTATATAAAATCGTATGGAGTCGATATGATTCATGTTTATAAAAAAACTGTCGTACTTTAATGTGAAATCTTTGCCCGAGATTTCGAAGTTACCTGCGGTGATCGTACCATTAAATTTAATGTCTCTGTTTTCTAAAAAAGTGATGCGGCTGCTGTCTGGTTTGATGATCACATTCAATGAGTCGCTTACATTAAATTCTTCCACACCGTACACTTGCATGTTCTTTTGTGAGAATGAAATGATCGCATTAGCAATGGTGTCCGTATAGGAATGGATTTTCAGGTTGTCATAATCAGCATCGCCCTTCACGGCTTGCAACATGTGTATGGCCTTATCCTTCACGTGAATTTTACCGGTGGTGGCGTCATAATCAATCATTCCCTTTTGAGATAAAAAGTCGGCCACCATTTTCATCTGGTTAAGACTTCTTTTCCCCTCCACAACAAGATCGAATACGGTGAAATCACTACTTCCAATATCATTGGAATAATTGACCACCAACGCCAGCGGGTGAAAAGAAAATCCCTGACCTTTCAGTTCTCTATATCCTTCCGGATCATAAAAATCCTGAGACTCAATGATCAAAGGCGCTACTTTGCTACTGCCCATGATATACATGGTGATGGTATCGGTATTCAGATTCCAGTAAAGGCGATCGGCTGTGAAATCAATATCGAAAAAAGAAGATGAGAATGGAGCCTTTCTTAATTGGCTGCTCTCTTTGGTAAGCACGAGTTTCTGTTTATTCAATTCATATTCGAGTTCCATGGCAGGATGCACAATGGAATCATTTTCCTGGTATATGGTGATCT
The DNA here is from genome assembly GCA_031416795.1 of Cytophagales bacterium. Classification (GTDB taxonomy): domain Bacteria; phylum Bacteroidota; class Bacteroidia; order Cytophagales; family Cyclobacteriaceae; genus ELB16-189. The sequence continues at coordinate 11,935 of JANOUH010000375.1, forward strand.
TTGCTTTAGCGGAAACAATCAAGGAGTCTTTGAATCCGAATGAAGAAGCAATGGCCTTAAATTTTTTATCAGAGTCTCCAAACACTTCAACGGTGGCAGGCAACCCTGCTACTGAATTACTGTTGATGGCATTGCCTTGCATACCAAAGCCACCGCTATATTTTATTTTATCAGATCCCAACCCTTTAATACTGATGTTGGATTCATAAGATTTAAAGCGCGGATACGTGGAAGAAGATTTTGTCTTGTGACTGATGCTTTTAAATTCCATGATACCGGCAACGGGTCGTGTCAATCGGCCCGTATGTGTTAACTTACCTTGCTCTGCCCTGAAATAAGGTTGCATGGTTTTAAAATTGTACGTGTCCAAATCATAATATACTTCATCAGCAGGCATCCCAGCGGGTGTCCAGTCGAAGCGACCTCTTTCGCCAACAAACAATTTAGTTCGCAATGAAAAAACGCCTGACGTGTTTTTCAGTAAAGCAGAATCAAACGGTGTAATAAAATTGAGCGACAGTTTTCTGAACTTAATTACGGGACCAAATACTTCAGGCTGCACAATAGGTTGTTGCCATTGCGGAAGATTATAGGCAGTGGTGTCTGGCTCTGAATAAACCATTTGCACGGTGTCGGATACTACTTCTTGTTCGAGATACTCAAAAGCATATTCATCATCTTGCGCGCGTAATCTGAACCCTTTGTCAACGTGAAGCGCATGGTTTTCAAAAAAATCGCGACTGCTTTGAAAGAATAGATTAGCCTGATTCAATGGTTCCTTTTCGATCACTTTTCCTGCAACATTCAGGTAGCTGGATAATGTACTTTGATCTGTTTTCTCGATGGTGATGGCGGATGCAATGGCCCCATAATAGTTAACCAGGTATGGGCGCACTTTATACCCTTTCTTCTTCATCAACGCTGCCTGTTGCCTGATTTTAGACTGCTGATCGGGACCCATATTTGTCCAAGCATTATTAAATGCAGTGGCTATTGCCATCGCTTCCGTGCCCTTTGTGTTTTCCAACACCAGACGCACACTATCCTGAAAACTATGTTTGTAGTCTTCTTTGGGTTGCGCGCGGGTTGCGCCAACGGCCAATAGAAAGGTTGCTATGTATATTAAAACCTGCTTCACACGGTCAAAAACCTTGAAATTTGTTTTGAAAAGGCTAATGTACGAATAGTTTACGCTCTTAGAAACGCTCCAGGGCGTAGCTCATTATCCGATATAAAAGATTATTAATTAAGAGGCTTAAGATTGATCTCCTGATCTTGAAAAGAGATATTAAACCACGAGCTCAATTCCTTTTCCTGATTCTTTACTTGTAAGCAAAGAAAAAGAAAATCTTCGGGCTCAAGATATTTGATCATCGGGTATCGTAAACTCTTCCAATAGCTTTTTGTGTCTAGTAAAATGAAACGCATAAATCGTTTGTTGGCAATATGGATCTGCTTCAGTTCCTGTTGCAGGGTCTTCAGGTCTTTTTCGAACGTGATCGGCCATGATTTTTTATTGAGAAGCAAATCATCTGAAGTAAGATCGGCTATTTGCTCTTTGAGAGCACGCTCGTTGCGATTCACTTTTCCCACAACAAATAAAATTCCATCGATCATTTTTTCTGTTACCCATGAAGCTACCGACCCTATCACAGGAATTTTTCCAACCGTGGTGGCAATGATCAGCTTAAACCAATATCCCCGAATACTTTCCGTGCGGTAGATCATGAACCGCCTGTTGGTTACCACCAATAAAGAGGGCACCTCGCTATGAAGTTTGTTGTTGCGATGGGCCTTCACCCAAAAAGCAGTGATGACCGATTCTTTATCCGATGGGAATGAAAAATCAGGACGAAAAAGAAATAATGATCTTCCCATTATTTGAGTTGAAGAAGCAGCGAAGCCCAGCTTTCACGAACGTCATGCGCTTGCTCATTCAATCCATACTTTCTGGCTTCTTGAAGAAGATCATCAATATCCACATCATAAAATCCACTCAACAAAAGTTGCCCTCCTGAGTTGAGAAAGAATGCATACTGACTCATCTCGGCCAGCAAAATGTTTTTGTTTATGTTGGCGAGGATGATGTCAAACTTTCCTTCTAGTTTCACTTCGTTGATCTTACCCAGTTGAATGTGAATGTTTTTGCATTGATTATTCTCCACATTCTCTTCTCCGTTCTCCACACTCCATGCGTCAATATCAAACGCCTCCACTTCTTTCGCTCCGAGTTTATAAGCCATGATCGCTAAAATGGCAGTGCCACAACCGGCATCCATCACACGCTTATTTTGATGATCCATTTTCATCTGACGGCTGATCATCAGGTGCGTGGTTTGATGATGGCCTGTGCCAAACGACATCTTGGGTGTAATGATGATCTCGTAGGAATATTTTTTTTCGATCTTATGAAAGGATGCCCGGATCAAACACTTATCATCCACAATAATGGGCTCCACATTTTTTTCCCATTCTTCATTCCAGTTCTTTTTTTCAATGCGGTCATGAAAGAACAGTAGTGGATTCACGTGTTTATATTTTTCCTGAATATGATCAAGCTGGCTTTGATCAAACTCATTGCCTTCTACATAGGCTTCAAATCCTTTCTCTATTTCGATGAAGGTATCAAATCCTGCCTCAGCTATTTCGGCCATCAGAATTTCAGAAAACTCAGGATCACAGACTACTTGAAGGCGGGTGGAATACATGATAATTTATAGTGGAAAATGGACAATGGAGAATGGAGAATGTATTGGCTAATTAATGAAAGTTAAAATTAGTAGATTTATAGTTATGAAGAGAGTTCTTCTTTCCTATTTACTTCTACAATTCGCCTTAATTCCATCTCTTATTTCATGCAATGAGGATTCTGATACATTGCCGATAGAAATTGAATTGGTAACTCTCAATTCCATGTATGAGCCAGCTTCCGTTTTTTCTCCTGGTGATAAAATATATTTTGCGTTTAAAATAAATAATCATTCAGTTCATGATATTGTGTGGTATAACTACTGTGAAATTTTTCAAAATAACAGTGTGTATTCCGTTTTCAAGCTGGTTAATCTCCAAAATCAAATCTATGATTATATAGGTAAGCCGATTTCACCTCCTATTGAATGTAATGATATGCCTACTATTCTACATGTCGGTAATGGCTATTATCTTTCTGTTCCTTGGGATAAATATGCTGAGACCCCAGCCCTTAGTACAGGTTCTTACAGTTGCAAGTTTGCCTTAGATATTAAGGTCAATGACTATAAGAAAATTTCAAAGTCCTTTTATTCAAGTTTCCAAATAAAATAAGAAAGCCAATAATTAATTCATTGTCTTTCTTATCAAAAAAATTATATCGCTTTTACAATCTCAACAAACTCCCTGCTCTTCAACGAAGCACCTCCTACCAAA
>JANOUH010000376.1:0-7600 GCA_031416795.1 Cytophagales bacterium
CCATAACAATGAATAGCCATAACTCTTTTCAGCTTCGGATAAATCGTTTGGAATAAAATTCATAACAAAGGCGTTATTAGAAGGGGAAGGCTTAAGTTTTTTTGTTTGGATGCGAATGTTGCGCCACCGAATCTGCTTGCCGGGTTGATCGTCTTTGCCGATCGCATGAACCTGTAAGGCAATGAATCCACTTAATGTGACATCATCCACCACGTGAGCTGTGGCCACACCATTCACCCACGTGCGCAAACTGGTGCCAATGCATTCCAATCGTATTTTATTCCACTGATCTTTTTTGAATGCTGTCTTCGCTGTGGTATTATATTCCATGGTGTAGAGCCAATCTCTGCGTGCTTCATCATAGATGCCACCGGTCCAACCCCTATCCGATGGATCGACTTCAAACTGATATCCATGAACACGACCGTTCATGTAATCGGGTTTACTCAAGCTTCGAAACTGAATGCCGGAGTTCATGCCCTGCGGCACTTTATACTCGAGCTCCAGAATAAAATTACCGTAGTCTTTCTCAGAGGCCATAAATGAATTGGGTTCATTGGCGACCGTAGTACCTACGATCTCTCCATTTTGAATCTCATATTTTGCCTTACCATTGAGCTGTTTCCATCCTTTGAAGTCTTTTCCATTGAAGAGATTCTCCCACTCCTCTTTTCCTTGCGAGAAAGTAGATGCTGCGACAGCGAACAGGGCAACTAGTAAGGTCAGTTTTTTAATCATCGGTCGATTCAGGGTTATATTTATTACAAGACTATGCCTTGTAATGATGATGACGTAATTTAACTGTCATATCCTTACAATAGACTGGTTTATTTTTCGTGCGGATATAAGGGTCTGTAAAGGGAAATTACGTCTCCTTTGTAACAGCCACTTCAACTTTCAACTAAAATTCTGAACCAGAAACCTTATGTTCTATTCAAATCAAAACCGGAGAATTTTTATCAGGGATTTAACCTTGCTCACCGGGGCTTTTATGGCCAATGGTTTCATTTCGCCACAAGCGGCTAAATCTAAAATGAAATTAGGCCTGGTGACTTACCAATGGGGTAAAGACTGGGATGTGCCCACGCTCATTAAAAATTGTTCAGCCTCTAATATTCATGGCGTTGAACTCCGCGTAGAGCACGCGCATGGTGTAGAGCCCACCATATCCGATGCCAGACGCAAAGAAGTAAAAAAGATATTTGCCGACAGTGCCGTAAAAATAATAGGCATGGGCACCAATCAACAATATGATTTTCCTGATCAGGATAAATTGAAAAAATCCATTGAAGACACGAAAGCTTTTATCAAACTCAGTGCTGCGATTGGCGGTGAAGGTGTGAAAGTAAAACCGAATGGCTTCCATAAAGATGTGCCCCATGAAAAAACGATCGAACAAATCGGGAAGTCGCTGAACGAAGTGGGAAAGTTTGCCGGAGAACACGGACAAAAAATCAGGCTTGAAGTTCATGGTGAAGAAACCCAGGAGCTGCCCAACATCAAAGCCATCATGGATGTGGCTAACAACCCCCATGTTTATGTATGCTGGAATTGTAATGATCAGGATCTTATAGGTGGAGGACTTGAGCATAATTTCAACCTGGTGAAAAACAGATTGGGTGACACCGTGCATGTGCGCGAGATGAACATCGGCACCTATCCCTATCAGGAGCTTATGAATCTTTTTGTGAATATGGATTACAAAGGATGGATTTTACTGGAATGCAGGACTGAGCCTGCTGATAAAGTGAAAGCGATCATTGAACAGGGTGCTGTTTTCAATTCCATGGTGAACGCGGCACAGGTTAAACACAAAAAATAATTCAAACTCTCTCTGCTATGAAGAAAAAAAATAAAATTTCCAGAAGGGACTTTATTAAAAACACGACTGGAGCGGCTATCGCTTTGGGCATTCCCACCATTATTCCTTCAAGCGCTTTTGGCGCCAACGACAAAGTACAGGTTGCCGTTCTCGGAGTAAATGGACGTGGCAAAGATCATATCAAGGGTTTTCAAAAACAGGAAAATGCACAGGTAGTCAGCCTTTGCGATCCTGATAAGATTATCCTGCAGACTCGTGCTGATGAATTTGAAAAAGAGTATGGCAGAAAAGTAAACATGGAGCAAGACCTGCGCAAAGTTTTTGATGATAAAAGTATTGATGCAGTAAGTATTGCCACTCCCAATCATTGGCACACATTGGCCGCCATTTGGGCTATGCAAGCAGGCAAAGATGTTTATGTTGAAAAACCTGGCACACATAATCTCTATGAAGGGAAGAAGCTTATCGAAACAGCAAAAAAATATAAGCGTGTCGTGCAGCATGGTGTTCAGCTGCGCAGCTCCGTTGCCATGCAGGAAGCAATCAAACATTTAAGAGAAGGACTGATCGGCAATGTGTATATGGCAAGAGGTCTTGTATTTAAATGGCGGCCCGACATTGGTGATAAAAAAACCGAGCCTATTCCTGATGGTTTGAATTATGATATCTGGACTGGTCCAGCAGAAATGCGTCCTTTTTCAAAGAACTATGTTCATTACAACTGGCACTGGTCGTGGAATTATGGTAACGGAGATGTTGGCAATCAAGGTATTCATGAAACTGATCTTTGCATGTGGGGATTGAATGTTGGGTTACCAGAAAAAATCACTTCGATGGGTGGCAAATTTCTGTGGGACGATTGCAAAGAAACACCGGAAGTGCTTACGTCTGTCTATCATTATCCCAAAGAGAAAAAAATCATCCAGTTTGAAGTAAGACCCTGGATGACCAATGCTGAAGACGGTGTTGGTATTGGAAATATTTTTTATGGCAGCGAAGGGTACATGGTCGTCAATGGCTATGATAAATATGAGACCTTCCTAGGCCGCGAGAAAAAACCTGGTCCAACAAGAAAAGAAGGTGGCGACCATTACAAAAATTTCATTGATGCAGTGATCGCCAAAAATCCTGCTTTGTGCAATGCTCCTGTGGAAACTGCACACTTGTCTTCAGGCCTGGCGCACTTAGGTAATATCGCTTATCAAACTGGACGCGTATTGAATTTCGATCCTAAAACTGAGAAGTTCATTGGCGATGATGAAGCCAATACAATGCTTGGCAGAAAGTACAGAGCTCCCTATGCGGTGCCTGAAAAGGTGTAATCAAAATTAGTTGAATTGGGTTTAGGGTTGAATGAAAAATCATTCAACCCTTATTTTTTTATCCACAGCAAAGAACCTACAGACTGATTATTCCTTCCCATACAGATCGTATAACCGAAATTCCATCCGATGTATTTTTTCTTCTGATCTGGAGTACTCCTTCGCCAGGATAAAGAATTTGTTTTGACTCATCTTCTCGCGCTGATTGATGAAGATCATCTATAATTTGCTCGACAGCATGAGAAATGCTTTTGTGATTGCTGAGTGTTGAAATATCGATGGCGATAAAGACCTGCGATAAGGAATACTCTGTTTTCTTCTTTGAAATCTCATGAGCAGAGAGTCCGCCTGAAAGTATGCTAGCCAAAATATCTAACAACAATGAAAGACCAGAACCTTTCCAGTAACCAATCGGAAGTGTACGTTGCGATTTTAAAATTTCTGCTGGGTCAGTGGTGAGTTCTCCGGCAGTATTATATCCACCATGAACAGGAAGTTTTTCACCTGTCAGCTGATGCTTTTCTAATGCGCCATACGAATATTGCGACATGGCAGCATCCAGCACAATCGCTTCCGATTTATAAGGCACTGCTATAATCAAAGGATTATTTCCAAGTTTAGATTCTGTGGAACCCCAGGCAGGCATATTGGCAATGGTGTTAGTCCAGCCGATAAATACAAAACCTGCCTTGGCAGCATGCCAACCATAGGTGCCTCCGCGCATCCAATGATTGGTATTGGCAAGAGCAACGCATCCGATGCCATGTGTCTTCGAAATTTCCATAGCACGTTCTGTGCACGCCAATGCGTTGGTGATTCCAGGTCCCAGATTTCCATCCCATTGTTCCATCCCACCAAATCCACTTTTCTTTTCAGGAACATGATGGATATTGACGAAGCCATCTTTAATATAACTTACAAAGCGCGGGAAGCGATTTACTCCATGTGTATAAACACCATCTACACTATTTTGAGTGAACACATCAGCACATGTTTTTGCAGTCTGTTCACTTAAGCCAAGTCTGATGAGTACATTATAAAATACAGACTGCATTTCATCAGCAGCTATTCGCACATACAAGGATGAAGAATCCGTTTCAGCCATGAATCGTTTCCTATGTCAACTTACTGCTTGGTGATTTTAGAACTCACCAAACGGTAAACCTTTCCATCGGGCTTGGTGGTAAGGTAAAGTTCACCATGTATATCCTGACCAAAACGTTCATCCACTTTATCTGAACCACAAAGTTTGGAAAGCGTAGTAGTTTTTCCATCCAAAGAAACCTGCCATTCTTTAATTGGCGCCTGTGTGCCTGGCTTGATGTCTTTCATTTCAATGTAAAACATTCTTCCTTTTACAATATCGCCAAACACAAACTTGCCTTTTAGTTCCGGTAAGTTTTTTCCAACGTATTCAAAACCACCCGAAATAGCGTTGCCTTCATCGTGGTCGTATTGCGCAACTGGATAGGTGATGTTGCTTTTAGCATCGTCAGCTGGAAGTGGATAAATGTTATGCATGTTTTGTGATGGGTCAATTAAAAATGTTCCTTCACGATAGGGCCAACCGCAATTATTGCCTGCCTGAATCAAGTATAAACTCTCGACATGATGATGCCCGATATTAGCAATAAATATTCTCCCGGATTGATCCCAGATGATGCGATGCGGATTTCTGAAACCACGGGCAAATATTTCCCTTACCGTATTCGGATTTTCATCTTTAACAAATGGATTAGTATCAGGAATACCATAGTGACCATTTACACTGTTATTTCCACCTGGATCAATGCGTAAAACATTTCCCCACACTTTTTCAGTATTGTCACAAAGAAAAGGGTAGCCCTTTTCTGCGCTGCCGCCATCCCCTACACCAATGTATAATAACCCATAATCCTGATCACCCGGTTTAGCTTGCGGATTAAAAGTGACTTCCTGAACACCATGAATCTGGCTGACCATATCTACACGGAAAAGCTCACGACTTTCTCCTGCAAAAGGAAATGCTCCTGGTGTTTTTGTTTTCCATTCTAACACCACCCATTGTAGAGTAACCTTGATAGAATCCGGGTAGCTGAAATCGGCTTTGGCAGAATTTGGAGGTTCGGTGTGTGTCGTGTACAGTATTCCGTTTTTCGCAAACTCAGGATGGAAAGCATAGCTGCCAAAACCCGTTGCCAATCCAGGAGTGTGAATAAACTTTGGCATTTCTTTCTCCATGTCAAGAAATACTTCTGGTTTATTGCCATGGAGGAAATACAACTTGCCACGGAGATCATTCAAAAATAATTTATCCGTATTAGGTTGATTCGTGATCTTAGTAATACGGGTTAAAGGATCGCTCTCTCCGGATGCCGGAATCTGCATAAAAGGCTTTAGTTCTACCACCAGGTTTGACATGGGTATCTTTTCAGGAATTGGGTCCTTTAACGCGTTCGGGTCTATGGGAGCCTCGCGAATAACAGGCGCTTTTTTAGTGTGGATGAACGCAACGATAGAATTCAAATCATCCGCAGTAAGAAAACCAAACGAAGGCATTTCAGTTTTATATTGATCGAACAGCTCTTTAGCTCGTTCATCGCCCGATGCAATTTTTGCTTTCGGATCTTTAATGAAGTCTCTGATCCATTCTGTTTGCATTGTTCTTGTAAGTCCCCCTAACTGCGGACCGATGCCATCCTCTCTGAACGTATGACACGAAGCACAATTTTGACTAAACTTACTTTGACCGATGGCAATCGATGCTGAATCGGTGGGAATAGAACTGGTGTCTATTGATGTATTTTTAGTACACGAGTTAAAATACAACAGAAATAAAATGCTACTCAAAAAAATCAGGCCTTTCTTCATGGGGGATAATTCAATTTATAATATCAAATCTAATCGGTTTCTATTTACCATTATATTCCAGGCTAATTTTATCATCGATTAACCCTCTTGTTTTCCATTATATATTTTGTCTTTTTAATTCCCGAACAGCATAATCACAAGCACGTGCTGTGACGGCCATGTACGTCAACGATGGATTTAAACAAGACGAAGATGCCATAAATGAACCATCCGTAATAAAAACATTGGGCACTTCATGCATTTGATTGAACGCGTTTAGTACAGAAGTCTTCGAATCTCTTCCCATCCGTGCCGTACCCATCTCATGATTGGCATTGCCAGGAAAAGAGGTGTTCATATAAGGCTTCACATTTTTATACCCTACTGCTTCCATCATCTCCGCTGCAGAGTTGGCCATATCCAGTTGCATAGCTTTTTCATTTTCCTTGAACTCACAGTCGATGCTTAACGTGGGTCTTCCCCACTTATCCCTTAAGTCAGTATTTAGCGTAACCCGATTTTCAGCATAAGGCAAGCATTCGCCATAGCCTCCTAAATTCATTTGCCAACCCCCCGGTGTTTGTGCCGCTATCTTTAATTCCTTACCAATTTTATCAGAATGATTCCATCCTCCGCGTCCTGCTCCACCCTGCAGACCAAAGCCCCGGATATAATCTTTACGCTGTTCTGAAATGTTACGGAAGCGTGGCATGTATACACCGGTCGGTCTTCGGCCTGAAAAATATTGATCATCGAACCCTTCAACTTTCGCATTAGCGCCTGCTTGCTTATGATGATCCATCAAGTTTCTACCAATCTGATCGCTGATATTTCCCAGCCCATTGGGAAAACGGGCACTGGTTGAGTTTAACAAGATGAATGCGGTGGCCAATGTTGCTGCATTCAGAAAAATAATTTTTGAATAAAACTCCAATACCTCATTGGTAGAAGTGTCGATCAATTCAACTCCGATGGCTTTCTCCAACTTCTCGTCATAGATCACTTTATTGACAAGCGAATTTGGGAGTAGAGTAAGATTGCCCGTAGCGAAAGCTGCCGGCAATGTGCTCGCATTGGTGCTAAAGTATGCTCCATAAGGACACCCTCGGTGGCAGAGATCACGATACAAACACTGGCCCCGGCCCTTTACGGGTTCAGTGAGGTTGGCCGTTCTGCAAATGGTTAATTTTCTACCCGAAAACTTTTCTTCTACTTTGGTTTTAAAATCTTTCTCCACACAATTCATTTCCATGGGAGGCTGAAATTTTCCATCGGGCACATGCGGAATATTTTCTGCTTTTCCACTCACTCCAATGAATGACTCCACGTAATCATACCATGGTGCCAGATCTTTATATCGGATCGGCCAATCAACACCATGTCCATCTTTTTTGTTTGCTTCAAAGTCAAGATCACCCAAGCGCCAGGAAAGTCTGCCCCAAAGTAATGAGCGGCCACCCACCACATCGCCTCTTATCCAATCATAACGCTTGATTTCATGATAAGGATTTTCCAAATCGTTGATGTAGAATTGCTTATTATCGGCACGGAATGAATAGTGGCGAGTCTGTATAAAACTTTTACGTTTGTCTTCTTCGGTGAGAAGCCCACAGTGCGAAATTTCCCA
>JANOUH010000377.1:0-12597 GCA_031416795.1 Cytophagales bacterium
CATCAATTGCATACTTTGTGTGAGAGTCACCCAAAACTAGAATGTGTTTCGAAGCGTGCGACTCGAAAAGATCTGACTTCCTTAAAAGAAGGATATTAAAACAATATGAAGAAAATATTAGTAAGGCGAAGAGGATAAAAAATGATCCTAACCCTAACAAAAACTTACCCATAAATCAAAAAGCTTAAAATTGAAAATAGATAAATTGCTGCTCATTCCCTGCGTAGTAAAAAATCACCAAAATGATTGCGTAATACATTGTCCATCTTACCGGTTTATTCCACCCGCTACCAATAGATTCTATTGCAAATTGCTGCTCTCTTCCAAGCCATTCAATACATAAAAATATTCCCGTTAATATTAGAATGGGTATTGATTTTTCAATTTCAGGGAAATTTGGAATGGTGAATAATGTGCTTGAAAATATTTGGGATAAGTAATTAAATGCATGTTCCAGATTATTAGCGCGAAAGAAAACCCAGGCTAATAGTGTTAAGCCAAACGTAATTCCTATAGAAACAAACTCTCTCAGCGTTGGAAAATACTTTCCGCTGGCTACAATATCCAGATTGTTTCGGTTGGTTTTAGAGATTATCGAGGGCATTATATAAATGGCATTGAGTAAACCCCAAACAATGAAAGTCCAATTTGCTCCATGCCAAAAGCCGCTCACTAAAAAGATGATAAAAGTATTCCGAATCTTCATCCAGTTACCTCCTTTACTTCCACCCAATGGTATGTAGAGATAATCTCTAAACCATGAGGATAGTGAGATATGCCATCGTCTCCAAAATTCAGCGATGTCTCTTGAAAAATATGGAAAAGCAAAATTCCGTAACAATTCTATTCCAAAAAGGCGGGCTGTTCCCAAGGCAATATCTGAGTACCCCGAAAAATCACAGTAAATTTGAAAAGCAAAAAATAGTACACCTAAAAAAAGTGTACTACCAGAATAGTCGGATGAGTTATTAAAAATAGTATTGGTATATGTTGCACAATTATCTGCTATCACTACCTTCTTAAATAAGCCCCACAATATTTGACGCAGCCCATTAACCGCTTTTGAATAGTCAAACTCTCTCCTCTTTATAATTTGAGGTAAGAGATGTGTGGCTCTTTCTATAGGCCCCGCTACAAGCAGTGGAAAAAAGCTCACGAAAACAGAATAATTGATAAAATTTCTTTCTGGATTTATCCTGTTCTTATAAATATCAATCACATAGGATAATCCATGAAAAGTATAAAATGAAATGCCTACTGGTAAGATCACCTGTAAGGTTGGGAAATTGGCTTGAAAGCCTAATTGTGATAAGCCATCGGCAAAAGATTCTACAAAAAAATTGTAATATTTAAAAACGCCAAGGAATCCCAGGTTAACTCCTATACTAATCCAAAGCCAAAGCTTCTTTGAGGCTAAGTTTTTTGATTCATGTATCTTAATTCCTGTATAATAATCTAACAGGGTGGAGAATATGAGAAGAAACAAAAACCTATAATCCCAGCACGCATAAAAGAAATAGCTCGAGACAAGTAATAATATGTTTTGAACTCTTAAGTTTCCCTTTGTTGCAAACCAATAGAGAAAGAAAACTATTGGGAGAAATAGTGCAAAATCAATTGAGTTAAAAAGCATATTTTCCCGGCACAGCTATCCTTTGTTTGTTTTAAAAAGTTTTAATTCTTTATAAACCTCTGAATGAGTAGTGTCCTGTTTTGTCTCGCCATAAAAACATAAGATCCTTGTTCAAGACTCCTCACATCAAGTGAGTTATCTGAACTTGTCATTACTTTTGTAATAATTAAGCGACCTACCTGGTCATAGATCTTTATCTCAATTCCTGAATCAGATGCAAAATCACTCCAGTCAATTTGAATAACTTCTTTGGCTGGATTCGGATAAATCGCTGAACGGTTCGAAATAATTCTTTGCTCAATACCCGTGATAACGATGGCCACAGCATCTGAAAAGACACTTGAACATCCATTGGTTGTTACTTGAACAGTATACGAACCACTAGCTGAGACTGTAAGTGTCTTACTAGTAGCTCCAGTAATGGCTACATTATCTTTGAACCATTGATTACCCGTGTTACTACTGGATGTAAGTGTCGGGGTATCGGTTAATATGTTTGACGTGGTGATGACAGGTTTTCCAGGTAAAGGAGATACGGTTACTGAACTTGTTGTATTGCTACAACCAGTCGCGGTCGATGTAAAGGTGAAAGTCACCGTACCCACTGAAACTCCAGTAACCAATCCTGTCGTGCTATTAATGGTTGCTGCCCCTGGAGTACTGCTAACCCAAGTACCACCCGTGCTCGGACTCACGGTCATTGTTGCTCCCACGCATAATGCAGCTGATGGTGTATTTACTGATGGAGTTGCGGGTTGAACATTGATCCCAATGGTAGATGAAGCGGGTGAAATACATCCTACCGCATTCTTAGCAGTAATGGTATAATCGCCAGGAGTCAATCCTTCGAATACTCCTGTGGTATTCGTGTAATTAGATCCATCTATGCTGAACGATAATCCAGTTGGATCAGAACTTACGGTAATTGTCCCCGTGGTAACGCTACATGTCGGTTGTAATGTGGCACTGGATATTGGAGCGGCTGGTGTTGCAGGTTGAGCATTAATCGTAATTATTGATGATGTTGTGATACATCCTGCTCCATTTTTCGCTATTACATTATAATTACCAGCCACTAAGCCGGTGAACACGCCTGAGGTATTAGAAAAATCAGATCCATCAATAGAGAACGAAATTCCGATAAGAGTTGATGTTACGGCAATCTGTCCAGTTGAAAGTGTACACGTTGGCTGTGTTACAGTGTAGGTTGGGATTGCCGGAGCCCCAGAAGCTACATTTATTGGTATAGCAGGCGAGGCTGCCGATATACATCCTGCTACATCCTTCGCTTTTAAGCTATAATTGCCAGGAGTTAATCCCGTGAACACTCCCGTAGTATTCGAAAAATCAGTTCCATCGATACTGAACGATAATCCGGTCAGACTTGAATTAACAGCAATCTCACCTGTGGAAACTGTACACGTAGGCTGTGCTGTTACAATAGCTGATGGTGTTGCTGGCAATGCATTTAGAGTAACCGTTGATTTGCTCGTCATCTCTAAACTGCATGACGTTGCAACCACGGTAGCCAATACATTATACACGGTGGTCACAGAAGGATTTACTGAAAATGTGATATCATCACCTGTACCAGCTACTGCCGTACCCTCATTCGAATCGTTGCTGTCCAAACGCAATTGATAATTTACTCCTGATACTGATCCTGCTAACGTAATATTCACTGCGGTACCTATACACGTAAAGGCATCACCTATTGCTTTTTGATCCGGCAATGCATTCACGGTTACTGTTGATTTATCCGTCATCTCTAAACTACACGATGTTGCATCTCCTGTAGCCAGCACATGATAAACAGTGGTTTCTGACGGATTAACAGAGAATGTGATATCACCACCCGTGCCCGCTACCACAGTACCCACATTTGAATCATCGCTGTCCAGACGCAATTGATAATTTACCCCTGATACCGATCCCGTTAACTTAATATTCACAGCTGTGCTTGCACATGTAGTTGCATCACTTACGGCTTTTTGATCCGGCAATGCATTCACGGTTACTGTTGATTTATCTGTCATCTCTAAACTGCATGATGTTGCATCTCCCGTAGCCAGCACATGATAAACAGTGGTTACTGACGGGTTAACAGAGAATGTGATATCGCCACCCGTGCCTGCTACGACCGTACCCACATTTGAATCATCGCTGTCCAGACGCAATTGATAATTTACCCCTAATACCGATCCGGCTAACGTAATATTAACAGTAGCACCAATACATGTAACGGCATCACTTATTGCTTTTTGATCCGGTAATGCATTCACGGTTACCGTTGAAGTCGTCTTTGTTGCTGAGGTTAAATTCTCAGTAAAGGTAAAATCAACAGTACCCGGTGCAATAGCATTTATTACTCCATTATTGTCAATGGTGGCAACACCAGGATTATTGCTCACCCACGTGCCGCCTGAGCTTGGAAAAGCTGTCATTGTTGCATTAACGCACAATGTGGGTGATGGAACACTTACGTTAAGATCAGCACTGACAGCAACCGTAGTTGTTGTGCTGCTGCAGCCACTCGATGTCTGCGTGAAGGTGAAGGTGACATTTCCTACGGATATTCCTGTTATTAAACCATTGTTGTCAATGGTTGCTACACCCGGAGCGTTACTCACCCATGTACCACCTGCCGCTGGACTAGCTGTCATCGTTGTTCCTGTTTTCAGTGAAGAAGAAGGAGTGCTCACAGTAGAAGCCTGCACAGTCACAGTGGATGTTGTACTGCTACACCCCCCCGCAAGGGTAAAGGTGAAGGTGACATCTCCAGCTGATATTCCCGAAATTAATCCACTGTTGTCAATAGTCGCTATACCGGGAGCGTTGCTCACCCACGTGCCGCCTGTACCCGGACTCGCTGTTATTGTTGCGCCTTTACATAAAGTAGCCGATGATGTACTAACTACTGGACCTGCCGTAACAGTTAGAGTTGTCGTTTTGGAGGCAGAACTTCCATTTCCATCTAAGACTGTTAAGGTATAGGTGGTCGTGGTAGAAGGTGTCGCGGTGGGATTAGCCACATCAACTGCACTTAGTCCAACTGCGGGACTCCATGAATAAAGAATGGCAGGGTCTCCGGTAACGGAGGAAACCAATGGGAAGGAGCTTCCAGAACAAATTGCTACATCTCCACCAATTGTAACTACCGGATTCGCACCTGTAATACCTGTGAAAGTAGAGGTAGACCCCGTTAATATTGCGCCAGTAACTACCATAGGGCTTGAAGTCAAGGATGCATATTTAATCCAGGGGTTAATGGTTTGATTGAAGGTCCCATTCAATTGAGCCGCGTTGATGCTACTCTCAGTTCCACTTATATCTGCTGTCAGATAAGTTCCTGAAATAGTGGCAACGCAAGTAGTAATACCTGACTGAGTGATGTTCCAATACCTGCTTAAGAAGTGGGTGGTACTTGCATTCGAAGGATGCTTAGCATCAACCACTGACACCCCAACATAGGCTGAAGAAAAACCAGCTGCTGAAGTTATATTAACTGTGACCGGGGAGTATTCAAGGGTTGCTGTATTATCCCCTATAGGAAAAACAAAACTACCCGTTGATGAAAATGTTCTTCTTAATTCTCCTACTCCTGAGGCAATGATCATTCTTGATGCAGACGGACTAGCTATAGAGAGAGCAGCTGAAGCGCCTAAAGTAAGATTATTTTCCCCCAAAATAAGACTACCAGTATTTAATGTCAGTGCACCTGCAACGGAAGTATTTCCATTGAGTGAAGCATTTCCACCAGGTTGATTCAAAAATAAATTGTGATACGAGGCCGGTATAATGGGTGGTGATGCCGCATTGTAATTTACCGTGTTACCTGTTGCCGAAGCGTTGAGTGAAGTAAGGATAGACCCTCCATTAATATTTAAAATAGAATTAGAAGACTGTGATAATGTACCATCTCCGGAAAGAGAATTTACAACGGTTAATGTTCTTGAAACACCATTTTTCAATGAAGTATTGGCTCCTATTGAAAGATTACCACCAATGGTTAAATTATTTACAGTTGTCGCTGAGGCTGTCTCGCTCAATGTCAGGTTTCCTGAAATGGTTACGGTTAGAGCAGTCAAGGTTTTTGCGCCATTTCCGGAAAGCCCAAGATTAACATAAGGGACGCCTTTAACAGTTTGTACACCTCCGGTATAATTTACTGCATTATTAGTTCCTGCTGCTGAGAAAGAGAGAATTCCAAGTGCTCCTCCAACATTTAACACTGCATTGTTTCCCTGTGTCAGTGATCCCTGGCCAGCCAAATCATTTGACACCGTAAATGTTCCATTATTTGTTAATGTAACACCAGTAGCAACATCGATATTGGGAATTGAAAGTGTCCCTTCAATTGACTGAGAATTAACTTCAAAGTAGTGTAAACCATTGCCTGCAACAAATGTCCCGTTGTTGGTAATTCCATTTTCAAAATGTGCATTTTCACCACCAAATACAATACTGTTATCCCATATTCCTCCTGCCGACACAGTAACGCGACCCTTAAAAGTCTTTCTACCATCAGCTGAGCTGATCAGCAATTTACCACTGGTACCATTTCCTACGGTTGTCGTTCCTTTTACCGTTAATGGACGCGCTACTCGAAATGTAGTGCCATCTCCAATCAATAAATTTCCATTAATAAAAGTGACAACACTCGTTAAACTGCCAGATATTGTGGTGGTTGAGCCACTGGTTGCAATAGTATAAAATTGAACATTGGTACTACTGCCTCGAATAGTTTGTGTACCGCTTCCATTAAATGTAACCGTACCTGTTCCTGCAATAAATGATGCTCCATTGTTTGTAAAGTCCCCTCCAAGAAAAGTATTGGCGCCAGCCGTATATGTTCCAGCTGTTAATATTATGGACCCTGAAGAAAGGGTTGACGGTGCTACAAAATCACCTGATGTGAGCGTAAAAAATGAGGTTGCAAGATTGTTAACGTTGGAGCTTGTTGTTAATGCTCCTCCAGATTTTTGAACGATAAAACTATAAAAGGTTTGGGTACTCGATAAACCATCTATTACCTGGGCTCCAGCTCCATTAAACGTTGTTTGAATTAACCCGGAACCAATAATCGGATTAAATGTACCATTGTTAGTAAAATTACCACCTATGTTAAGGCGGTGAAGTTCAACCGCATCATTAGTCAAAACACCTCCATTACTTATAGTAACAAAATCTGAGACATTCAGGTATTTGGATCCGCTGCCTCCACCGCTTCCCAATGTCAGTACGCCATTAACTATCAAAGAGGTACAGTTGGCTGGATTTGAAACTCCATTTGAAATAAGGTTATCCGTAGAGGTTCTAATCACTACGCTGGAACCAGCTACAATGGTAACAGCATCTCCCGGTCCAGGAATTGAACCTTCAACCCAGGTCGAAGCGTCACTCCATCGCCCCCCGGAAAGCTTACTGGTTTTGATTTGTGCTAAGGACACATTAGCCAGGAAAAAGATTATTAAAATCAATTTCACTTCCTTAGAAAAATAAAAGTTAGAGTCAGCAGCCTTTTGCTCAAGAGTTTTAAAGAGTAGAGTCCTCATTGTTGGAAATTATAAAGTTCAAGATATAGATTACTACCAATCGAAGTTCAAAAGTAGCTTTTTAGATTTACCCATACCATGAATAAAGAAAACTTAATCCAATTAGAACATGACATTTATCAGCCTGCAGCGATGGTGGATTTTTCATATCATTTCGACCAGATACCTACAATTGGAAAAAAGATTTCTCACCATAGATAAGGATTCTATACCAACCTATTTAAAAGGATCTTTCCCGTAAATTTCAATGCGTTTTTCAGCGTTTGTTTTTCTTGACAGCACTTCTAAAAACTGCGTATATAACCTTCTGATTATCCTGCTTTGCTTAGAGGATTCAAGTATTAGTGCGTGTTTTTTTATAAATCTTGAAGATGCATACTTTTCCATACCCAGAATATTTTTCTATTTCTACCTTCACAGAAAAAATGTGCCACGTGTCTTATTGATTGAATCCAATTAAAAATGAAGGGGCTTTAAAACTTTCTTGTCTTATTTTGGGAATGCCTTTTCCATCAATATGAACTGAAAGACGTTCCGTCCAGCGACAAAAAGTGCGAAAACCTTACCTCAATAGGTTAATCACCGATTTAGTAAGTCATTAAATCCATTTTTTTTATTCATTTGAATTATAATTATCTTAAATTACTTATTATGGAAAAAAGTAAGGCTACGTCTATAGTTGAAGCTGAATCCAATGACCCTATTACAAGGTATTTTGAGCGGGCACGATCTTTCGGTGTTATTGCTTTTATGGCCCTTTTCTACTCCGCTATTCTTGCCATTTTTAGTTTAGCCTAGTTTTCAAAAGAAAATGAGTTGATGGTTGATGATTTTTCGTTTACTATCAACTCATTTTTATTTAAGCCCGTATACTGTTAGCATATTCCATCACATTTTCTCCATTCCAGGGAAGCACCGACTTAACTTTGTCCCTCCTTTTATCAATACTCTGCAAATATGCTTTGTCGTAATAGGTGAGAAGAATCTCAATGGTAGAAGCTATATCACCCTGAAGAAGTTTTTCTTTAGCCTCATTGTAGTGCTTGCCGCCAAGTCGTTTCACAATTTTTCCCATGATCGCTAAAAACTCTTCACGATCAGCAGGGCCATATTCATTTACTAATCGCTGAACCCGAACTTTCTTTGGAACTTCCATTTGCACCATGGGGCTTTGATGCATTGTTTGCCAGAAATCTGTGGGTAAGAATATTTTTCCAATCGCAATTGATTCATCCTCCACCCAAACTCGCCTTGAAGGATCCAGCAATAGAATCTCCTCAAATAAATTATTTTGAAATTGCTCTGTAGTGGGCTGTGCAGGCATCAACAAGCCACCAAATGCTGAGCCTTTGTGGTTAGCCAAGTCTTCCAGGTCAAGCACTTGTTCACCTTGTTCTTTCAAAGCCCGCAATACTTCGCTTTTTCCACTGCCTGTGCAGCCCGTCAGTAAAATTATTTGAAATGGCTTTTTGAAAGAGTCAAGAGCCAGATTTCTATATTCCTTATAACCACCCTTCAAGGTGTGAGACTTTATCCCTGCCATACCTACAAATTGGCTGAAGTTATTGGATCGCATACCTCCTCGCCAGCAATGCACCAGTAGTTCCTTTTCTTGTGCTACTTGCCCGGCCTCGTTTACAATATCCAACAATCGAGGACCGACTAACCTAAATCCCGTTTTGATTGCTTCCTTCTGACCCTTCTGCTTATAATCGGTACCTACCTGCACCCGTTCTTCATTGTTGAGCAATGGGATATTGATAGCATTTCGGATGTGACCCTCATGAAATTCACCTTGTGAGCGCACATCAACAACAGGTAGTTGCTTACGGAGGGATAAGAAATCTTCAATGGAAATGATCATCGTTCAAATTTCGCGAACGATCATCAGGTTAACTAACCATGAAAGCCTTAATCATTAAAATTAATTGTCACGCTTGTGGCAATTCCTACACGGAAACCATTTTCAACATATTTGCCATCGCGGAAAGCAGCAGCAACCTCCAAACGAAAAATGCGCAGAATACCCTCAAGGCCGTAGCCCACTTCCATATAATTTTGAGATGATGGAGTAGCCAAATAATTAAAGAAAACATTTTCAGTGATGCCTAACATTCGAACTTTAGGGATGCGCGTTATTAAGAATTTGCGGAAGTGATAATGCATATTAGCTGAAAAATACTGGTCAGTCGTGCTGTTTTGATAATAGTCCAAAAGCCTGAAACTGCCCACGGGATCGGAGGTGATGAAATAAGTACGATTGCCATTGAAATGCTTGTAGTCCATAAAGTACATGTTGTCTTTATTCAGGAACTTACCTGCTTGAAACGCCACATCAAGGTTTCCACGAATCCCCATTTTCATCATGTGCTTAAACCCAACCTGAACCTGATCAAAATCAACTTCGCTATCCGCTACACCCCTTATTCCTTTCCGATAATTAAAAGTTAACAGTGGTGATGAGCCTTCCACTCTTGATTTATTCCCATTGCGAATACGATACTTTTGCCAAGGTCGTGCTTCAAAAGTAACTGATCCGATGAACGCCCGATTGGGATCAAAACTGGTGGAAGATAATTCAGCATTGACCGGAGCATTGAGCGTATAATTTTCTTTGTTTGTCTTAAAGAAAGTGTAGTCTGTGGTGTTAAATAATTCTGAGCGTCTCGCCCACGACCAATTGGTTCTAAAGGTGTATTTATCATTGAAGCGAATGGAATAGTTCAAGTCAACAAAATTTCGTTCATAAAGCTTCATCCAGTTGTTTCCCAACAACAGCGATGAAAATGTGTTGATGATAGGATGAATGGGGACTCCTGAATTAAACTGCTCTACATATCGACCGCTTTCCAGGGTGAGCCGCTGATTTTTAAATCGATAATCTACTCTAAGTTTACCTGTCAATAATTCTCGCGAAAACGCATAACGTGCAATGGGACTAATCTCCAATCGTGAAGTTTCAGGTTTCTTACTTTTATCTAACGTGTCTCGCTTTACCCATCTTTTATAAAAACTTACCCGATAGATCAGATTTAATCCTTCCACGGTGTTATATCCGCCATAAGGTGTATGGATGCGAAAGTCTGATGTCTTACCCATCTTATAGGTATCACCCATAACGATATCATAAACCTGAAATCCCTTCTTTCCTTTCTTTGATGAACGAAGGGTATCACCCTCTTCGTGTTTCCGTTCAACTTCTGTCATACTATCGCTAACATGATAACCGCGTTGCTCGTCCTTACTGAGTGGTGTGGGGCGCATGTCAACCCAAAATGTAGAATCTTTCTTATATGCCAGCGAATCAACCGTGTAATTGGTTTCCATAATTACATCCGGCTCTTTTTGCTCTTTGATCTCCTCCTTTTCATATTCCTTTACGAGCTGGTTAAGTTCTTTGCTCGTTACCTCCTTACCCTTACTTAATCGTTGCTGTAATTCCTGATTTTTCCTGCTAAACTTTTGCTCTACTTTCTTTGCCTCCTCCTTTTGAACCTTTTCATCAATCACCGTCATCTCCACAATAAGTTCAGGATTAAGTTTAATCTTGTATTCTTTCACCGTGGCCAGGTATTGACCTTCAAACTCAAACCCGAAAACTTTTCCATCGACAACAAATTGCTGAGACACAGGCAACCACGCTTTGTCTTCAATAGGATTATATAGTTGTTTGATGTTGAAATTGACTCCCATCTTGCTGGCTTTCATTTCCAAACTATGTATGCTCCACCAGTCTTCCACGATATAGATCATGCCCTCAAAAACATTATCGCCACGTGAGCGGGGGGTTACTCTAATTTTGCTTATCTCATATTTCTGATCTTTGAATGATCCGAGATATTCAAACCGGTAATAGGAAAATGATTTTGGAGAAAGTGGAGAAACGGTTTCTGCTATTTCAGGTTGATAAAAACTTCCGAATACGTAGGCATTGGGGGCTGTGTTTTTATTGCCCCCGTTGCTATACACAGCTATTACTTTTTCTTCAAACTTATTGGGTCGCGTGTATTTAATTTCACTTACGGATTCAGAAATGAAAACACGATCTTTGGTGATTCCTTCTTTTTCAAGGGCCTTCTTTGCCAGCCAAGGAAAATCTTTAAGCTGACCTTTTCCCTTGATATATACCTTGGCGGAATATTGATCAATTTGTTGTGTGTGATAGTTAGCTTTTGAAATAGCTTTTCGCATAATCGTATAGGCCGGGTCTTCTTTACCCGCTCTTACCACTACGTTTTGCAACATCATCACATGTGTTTTTAGCGTCAGGTTAATTTCAATAAAATCATTGCCCACTTCTACCACGCGACTCACCGACTCATAACCCAAATATTGAAACAGAACATCATATCGGCCGGGAGGTAGTACCACTTCGTACTTCCCTTCAAAATCTGTGGCACTGCCCGTGCCTGTTTGTTTAACAAAAATGGAAGCGTAAGCCAGCGGAGAACCATCATCCGCTTTAATTATTCCACGAATACCACCTGCCTGGATTGTGGCAGAAACAAAAAGGAAAGAAATCAGGAGTAAAATAAGTCTCATTATCCTCATAGACGACAGGAAGCTGACTGAAGTTGTAATTCCCAAAAATAAATTACTTATAAAAATGCTTTAGCCGGATCATTTGTTCAACCGATTCTGGAACGAGGTAGCGGATGGACTTATTTTTCTTAATACAATTCCGTATGTAGGTAGCCGATATATCCAAAAGAGGGGCTTCAATCATTTTCACGTTTGAATGACGTTTCAATTCAGAATTTGTTACATGAGGCCGGGGATAAACATATAATCCGAACTGATCTAATATTTGCTCATGGTTCTTCCACTTCGCAAAATTCTCCAGGTTGTCTTCGCCAATTATTACTTTAAACTCCTTGCCGGGAAATTTTTCAGTAAGGTAGGCCAGTGTATGTATGGTGTAGCTCGGCTTGGGCAGGTTAAACTCCACATCAGAAACTTCTAGTTTGTAATGATCTGCAATGGCTGCCTTCACCATATCATAGCGATCAAACTCGTGAAGGAGTCCTTTGCTTGGCTTAAATGGATTTTGAGGTGAAACAACAAACCACACTTTGTTCAAGTCTGTATTTTCGGCCATGATGTTGGCGATAATCATGTGCCCGATGTGGATGGGATTAAATGACCCGAAGAAAAGACCGATTTTCTGATTTGTTTCCATTAAGGTTGTGCCTTAAACCGGTCATACAGTTTTTGAGCTTCCCTCAGAGACGTATTCAAATCTTCATTCACCAACACCACATCAAATTTATCAGCAAAAGACATTTCAAATTTCGCCTTAAATAACCTGCGCGAAAGACTTTCTTCACTTTCTGTTCCTCGTTCCTGCAACCTTTCTCTTAAAACTTCAATGGAAGGCACTTTCACAAAAATCGCAAGAGCCTTGTCTCC
>JANOUH010000378.1:0-18222 GCA_031416795.1 Cytophagales bacterium
GGGATTGAAAACCGTGGAGATTATTGATAAAATTTATTCCGCTGCAAAAGTAGTCGCATGAGTGTTACACTTCTAGAAGCGGGAATAGTTGATGTGTCTTTTGGTGACGATGTAAAAGTTATTAAACCCGTCAATTTATATGGTTGTGAGATTGGCAATAATTGTTTTATCGGACCATTTGTTGAAATACAGAAGGAAGTAAGAATTGGTAATAGAACGAAAGTACAATCACACGCATTCATTTGCGAACTAGTGGAAATTGGAGATGATTGTTTTATTGGACATGGAGTTGTGTTTATTAACGATTTGTTTTCGAATGGAGGACCAGCGAGGGGAAATAAGGCGCTTTGGAAGCGTACTCAAATTGGAAATAATGTATCAATTGGTTCTAATGCGACCATTTTACCTGTTACGATTTGTGATCATGTTGTTATAGGCGCAGGATCTGTTGTTACAAAGAATATATTTCAACCTGGAGTATATGCCGGTAATCCTGCTCGTTTAATTAAAAAATCAGATTAATATTTATTTACATGAACATTCCTTTTGTTGATTTAAAAGCGCAATACAATAGTATTAAGAGCGAAGTCGATAGTGCAATTTTCGATGTATTGAACGAAACCAATTTTATCGGAGGCAAACCGATAAAGGATTTTGAAGCAAAGTTTGCTGCCCTTTATGGTTCAAAGCATGTCATTGGAGTAGCCAATGGTACGGATGCGATTTATATTGTTTTGAAAATGTTAGGTATCGGGGCTGGAGATGAAGTGATCACCACGGCCGCTAGCTGGATATCTACTTCGGAAACTATTTCACAGACCGGTGCTACACCTGTTTTTGTTGATATCGATCCAGAAACATATACCATAAATCCACTTTTGATTGAATCTAAGATCATCAAAAGGACGAAGGCTATTATTCCTGTTCATCTATATGGCCATGTTGCTCATATCACGCAGATCAAAAATCTTTGTGAAAAACATAATTTGTTTTTGGTTGAAGATTGTGCCCAGTCACACTTCAGTGCTGAGAGCGGTCAATTAGCTGGCACATTTGGGATAGCAGGCACTTTTAGCTTTTACCCGGGCAAAAATTTAGGTGCTTATGGTGATGCAGGATGTATTATCACCGATGATGATATGCTGGCAGAAAAATGCAGGATGTATGCGAACCATGGTGCGCTCAAAAAACACGAACATCAAATCGAGGGAATTAATAGTCGACTTGATACCATTCAAGCGGCTGTGTTGGGCGTAAAATCAAAATATATATTAGACTGGACTGCTGCCAGAATCGAAAAGGCCGCACTATATAATGAAGCGCTTAAAGATGTTAATGCGATTAGTCTTCCGGTAGTTAGAGGCAATACCAAACACACATTTCATTTATATGTAATACGATCTAAGAAACGGGATCAACTTAAATTGTATTTGGAATCACAGGGTATCCAGACAGCCATCCATTATCCAACAGCACTTCCCAATCTGCAAGCGTATAAGTATTTGAATCATAGAAGAGAAGATTTTGAGGTAGCCTCAGCTTATCAGGATGAGATTCTCTCCCTTCCAATGTATCCTGAATTGGATGCTAATCAGATCAACTATATAGCCGATAAGATTAGGATTTTTTTTAGAAGCTAATTTATTGAACTGTTATGAATCTTAGTTAGAATAAAGCTAACCAAATCTTGACTATTCTTTTCACGCGAGAATTGACCCCTTACCTTAATAAGATTGGATAGTAGTTGGTTATATAGTTGTGCATTTTTACTAATCTCTATTATCTTCTCTAATAACATCTCCTTTTGTTCGGGGTCATACTGATATCCGATTTTATTTTCTTCAACGTAATTACCTGCTTCACTTGCGGGAGTAACTATTACTGGAACTGAAACTCCAATGTATTCATAGATTTTAACAGGAAAAGAGTCTTCGCTGATTTTACCAGGCTGCCGAAACGACAAACCTATATGCGCTTTACTTATTATCTCCGGTATATTAACATACGGTTGAGGTCCCAGGTAATTAATAGATTTGGGTATTTCACCTTTAAGTTTGTAATCTTGATTACCCTGACCAACAACAATAATTTTAAATGGCAGATTCCTTTTGTCGATGAGGTGACCTAGTTCAATCAATAAATCAATGTCCTGATACTTACTAATGATGCCATGAAAAACAAGTGTAAATTCTTCATATTTGGTTGTTGAAGGAAAGAATAATTTTTCAGAATAGCCATTTCGAAGCAACCAAATTTCCTCACTATTACTATTATAGAGTTTTTCCATGTTAGACTTTAACCCCTTTGTTGCGGCAATAAGAATGAAGGAATGTTTATATATATACTTCTCGATCCAGGATAACATTTTACCGATAATTCCTTTTTCTGATATAAGGTTTGAATCAAAATAAACCCTGGGGTAATCATCACGAATATCCAGTATGTATTTTTTGTTAAGCAACCGGCAATACGAATAAGCAAGGATACAATTTATGAATGATGGACTGGTGATATAATAGAGATCACCTTTTGAAAACAGTAGGCGAATGAATGTCTCCAGGCCAAAAAGTAATTCCTGAGTTAGTCGTATAATGGTACTTCGTTGATTCGAGGGGAAACTAACTAAGTTGGTTTTTATCGAATATTCCTTTGCGTTAGCTGAGATTTTTGATGTATAGATTACTACATCAATGGACGAACCAAGCAGTTCATCAACCAAGGGTTTAAATCGTGCGCCAGGAGCATTATTAGCAGGATAAAAATATTCGGTAACTAAGTTGATCCTTAGTAGACTTTTTTGATAGGCCATGAATTATTTAATATTGACTTTTTCTTTTCAAATGATCAAAATTACGAACTTACAGACCTAGATTGTTAACTTTCCAACGTTTTGCAGAGGTTTTTGATAGTTAAATTTATTTATATTGAAGTCGATTACGCATAAAATATTCATTATGTCACTCCTTGTGAGTGCCTTTTGTCTCCCCCTTCTCTTCCCTAGTTGGCACGGCAAACTTCTTGTACTCTTAGGGTTGCTTAGGATTTTGTCATTAAGAAGAGAAGGGGTTGCCAATGTGTTTAAGGACAACCATCTCTTCATCTTTATTCTGTCACTTATTCTGATGGAAGTTACAGGCTTATTTTTTTCCGCAAACACCAAATCTGGATTAGCTACCATCGAATCGATTGCACCATTATTGATTTTGCCACTGATTATCTTTAGTTCTGAGAAGATTATTGATAATAAAGCAACAAGATATACACTTATCAGTTTTGTTGCAGGCGTCATTACACTGAACCTCGCGTCATTAGCTTTTATTTCCTACGATCTTTGGGATGCAAAAAATCTTCAATCGAATATTATCCTCGCTAACAATAGCATAGTTCAGATTCATCCGGCTTTTGTTTCTCTGTATCTGTCTTTCTGTATTTTCTTTTTAATAGATCAGTATTTTCCTCTGGAGACCGCCAATCGCAGTAAGTTAGGATGGATACTTTTCAGCCTTGTCATTCTCATCACTTACTTGATTTGGATCAATTCCAGAACAGGTATTTTCAGTTTTTGTATCGCATTTATTTTTTATTCTTTTTATAGATTTCAGTCAAAAGCCAGAATCATGGCATTATCCATTTTAACCATTTTCTTTATTGTAATTTATTTGGTTCCATTTTCCCGGGAGCGATTTTTTAATACTCCCCAACTGGCTTTAAGCGGAGAGGTATCTATTAATTCGGAGGATCCCAATATCTATACGCTGATATCGCGTAAGCAGATACTGGATTGTTCAATTGAATTACTGAAAGGCCCTGAATTTTTCTATGGTTATGGCACAGGCGATTTCCGCGATGTGTTACGTGAGTGTTACAAAGAGAAAAATTATGTCACGCTTTATGAAGAGGGACTTGACTCCCATAATGAATATTTGGCGCAAATGCACCGCCATGGAATTTTCGGTTTGTTACTTTTTGTAGCATTATTGATTGTTCCTTTTCAGTATGCCTTGAAATATAGGAGCCCTTTGTTGGCTGTGTTTATTATCCTGTTTGCCATTACAGCGCTATTCGAAAACGTTTTCAGTGCGCAAAAAGGAGTTACATTTTTTGAACTTATTTGTCCGCTTCTTATTCTATATGCCAGAAAGAAATTTGAATACCATCTGGATTCAAAGGAGCCTGTTTGAATAGGCCTTAATTAACCTTAAATTGCTGAAATTTTATTTGTATGGCAGTTAATCTGGCAGCCTGTATTACCGCATTTCTGATCTCATTCATTACGCTGCCTGTAATCATTAAATATTTTCTGGGAAAGAATCTGGTCGATGTTCCAGGTAGGAGAAAGGTCCATAAGAAAATAACCCCTTCGATGGGTGGGATTTCAATTTTCGCTGGCTTTTTGATTGCCAGTTTGATATGGATGGATTTTAGTGAATGGCAAATTTCACGCTACGTGATTGCTAGTTTGTTCATTGTTTTTTTACTGGGTGTGCGCGATGATATCGTGCCTTTTCAGGCTACTCAAAAGCTATTGGGTCAAATAGTGGCAGTAATTATACTTTTATTTTCGACCATTCATATTGATTCTCTCTATGGACTATTTGGGGTCGTGCAAATACCAGAAGTTGCAGGCTACATGATTACTGCTTTTGTGATCGTAGTGATTACTAATTCCTTTAACTTAATTGATGGACTTGATGGATTAGCCGGCAGTGTTGCCATGGTTGGGTTGTCCGCCTTTGGAGTATGGTTTTATTTTGTGGGCGATGAAGTTTTTGCACTGCTTTGCTTTGCTATGATGGGTGGTATACTTGCATTTTTGGTTTTCAACTGGGATCCCTCGGAAATTTTTATGGGTGATACTGGGGCTATGGTCATTGGTATGTTTCTGGGTTTATTGCTTATCCATTTTATGAATACCAATTACAATTTACCGGATGGTCATAGTATGAAGTTTTCAGCAAGCATAGCTACGGCAGCTTGTTTCATAATAATTCCACTCTGTGACACACCAAGGATAATTATTTTAAGATTGTTACGTGGGCAATCCCCTTTTAGTCCAGACAAAAGCCATATCCATCATGCCATCATGAGATTGGGAATGACGCACGCGCAAACAGCTATTATTTTAGGATCTGTCAACCTTTTTTTTCTCATAATGGCCTGGATGTTCAGAGGTGTAGGTGATGTATGGATGTTGCCAGGGATTATTGTGCTGGCTTTAATTTTAAGTATTATTTTAGATCGATTAATAACGAGGAAGCTTTCTTCAAAAGCTTAATGGTTTTAAAGGTTCACTCATGAAAGATCAAATAGAGAAAATTAAAAAAGAGATAGAAGAATTCACTTCTTCAACTAAACAAAGTGTAGAAGAATTCAGACTTCAGTTTGTAAGCAAAAAGGGGAAAGTATCTACCCTTTTTGATCAGCTAAAACTTTTAGCGGTTGAAGAGAAGAAAGAATTGGGTAAGGTGTTGAATGATTTGAAGAAGTCGGCCGAGAATAAGTTTGCGGAATTACAAGAAGCTATGGAGGGCAATTCTTCGAATAATTTATTTGATGGTGATCTGACACTTCCAACTGTTTCGAACAAAACCGGAAGCCAACACCCTCTTAATCTAACGCGCTACCGCATCATTGAAATATTCGAACGACTCGGTTTCAATGTAGAAGATGGTCCTGAGATTGAAAGCGATTGGAATAACTTCACGGCATTAAATTTTCCAGAAAACCACCCAGCACGTGAAATGCAGGATACTTTTTTTGTTGAAAAGGACCCGGACGTGTTGTTACGCACCCATACTTCGAATGTGCAGATAAGGTTGATGAAAAACAGGAAGCCTCCCTTTCGTGCTATCATGCCGGGTAGGGTGTATCGCAATGAAGCAATATCTGCGAGAGCCCACTGTTTTTTCCACCAGGTTGAAGGGCTTTATGTAGACAAGAATGTTGGCTTCTCTGACTTGAAGCAAACCCTTTATCATTTTGCGAAAGAGATGTTTGGTAAGGATACTAAGATCCGATTGAGACCATCATTCTTTCCATTTACAGAGCCATCTGCAGAGATTGATATCTCTTGTTTGATATGCCATGGCAAAGGTTGCAATGTTTGTAAATACTCTGGCTGGGTTGAGATTGCCGGCTCTGGAATGGTTCATCCGAATGTGCTGCGTAATTGTGGTATCGATCCGGAAGAGTATACGGGCTTTGCATTTGGGATGGGCATAGAGCGCATCACCATGCTTCGCTATAGCATTAATGATTTGCGATTGTTCTCTGAAAATGACATTCGATTTCTGAAGCAGTTCAAGCCTGTCATCTAAATACTTTTAGCATGAAAGTGCCTTTTGCAGATCTGGCTATTCAGTATAAAACACTTAAGCCGGAGATTGATAAAGTTATTGCAGAGGTTCTCGATACCGGTAATTTTATTGGAGGTAGCTATGTAAAGCAATTTGAGAAAAGTTTTTCTTCATTGTGCCGTGTAAAAAACTGTATCGCTGTAGGCAACGCAACGGAAGGACTTTTTCTCTCATTAAAGGCCCTTGGTATTGGTCCTGGCGATGAGGTGATCACTCCTGCATGGAGCTGGATATCAACTTCTGAAGTTATTACCCTGGCAGGAGCAAAGCCTGTTTTTGCAGATGTTGATCCGGAATATTTTACAATCACGGAGGAAAATATAAAGGGCAAAATCACTTCTCGTACAAAAGCTGTTATAGTAGTTCACCTTTACGGTCAGGTTGCAGATGTGAATTCAATAAAGGCGTTATGTGATCATTCAAACCTTTTTATAATAGAGGATTGCTCTCAGGCTCATCTTTCATCTCAGTCTGATTTCATGGCTGGTTCGACTGGTGATTGTGGTGTATTCAGTTTTTACCCGACTAAGAATCTGGGAGCTTTTGGTGATGCAGGCTGCGTGATTACTAATCAGGATGTATTGGCAGAAAAGATAAGAAGACTAGCCAATCATGGTGGGTTAAGTAAAGATGATCATTTGATTGAAGGCTTTAACAGTCGCATGGATACCATGCAGGCGGCTATCCTTAATGTCAAATTGAATTATTTAAAAGAGTGGAATTCAAGAAGAATCAAAAATGCACAGCTATATTTTGAAAATCTATCAGCAATAAAATCATTAGGCTTACCAAAATTAAGAAACGATACGGTACACACATTCCATCAGTTTGTTATAAGAGTTGAACAGCGCGATGAATTGAAATCTTTTCTGGAGAGTGAAGGGGTGCAGACGTTAATACATTACCCTAAGGCATTGCCGTATGAGCCTGCTTACGACCATTTGTCGCATAGCAGAGGCGACTTTCCTGTTTCCAGTAAATTGCAAAATACAGTACTGTCACTTCCGATTTCTCCTGAGATTTCAGAAGAGCAAATATTTTATGTATGCCAAATGATCAAATCATTCTATGAGGAGTGAAATCAAAACAGTAGGCGTTGTTGGTGCAGGCACGATGGGGCGAGGTATCGCTATTTCATGTGTTCTAGCGGGATATGAGACGCTACTTTTTGATATAAATACTGTCCTTTGTGAAAAAGCACTTCCACTTATTCACCAATCAATAGATCAGTCGGTATCAAAAGGTAAACTAACAAAAGAAGCTGGAGAGGAAGGCTTAAGTCGTATTAGATGCGTAAAGAGCTTGCCGGATTTAAGAGCCGATATTATCATAGAGGTGGTCATTGAAAATCTTGAAGTCAAACAGAATTTATTTGCTGATCTCGAAAAGATAAATACTGAACAAACCATTCTAGCAACAAACACTTCTTCCATTTCGATTACACAAATCGCTTCTGCCTTACAAAATCCATCCAGGTTCATAGGATTGCATTTCTTTAATCCCGCACATCTGATGAAGTTAGTTGAAGTAATTTCGGGTAAGCAGACAGATCCGGATATTGCTTTAACGATGATGAATTTTTCAAAGTCATTAGGCAAAACAGCGGTGGAAGTAAAAGATTCTCCTGGATTTATCGTTAATAGGGTGGCTCGTCATTATTATGTAGAATCTTTTAAGTTACTGGAAGAAGGGGTGTCGGATGTGGAGGGCATTGATAAATTGTTGCGCTCGTCAGGATTTAAAATGGGCCCATTCGAGTTAATGGATTTGATCGGTATAGATGTGAACTTCGCAGTTACTACTTCGGTTTATGAAGGGTTTAACCGCAATCCAAAGTTTAAACCAAGCGCAATCCAAAAGGAGAAAGTTGATAGGGGATTTTTAGGCAGGAAGACGGGAAGGGGTTTTTATGTATATAAATAGCGGTGAGTTACGAGTTGTGAGCTGCGAGTAATTAGCTCAAGGCTCATGGCTCGAGGCTAATTAAAAAAGTATGATCCGAAAAAATAGATTTTGGTTTTTGTTAGTAATCATCTCGGCTTGCAGTCCAAGTCGTTCAGATGACCCCGTTCCTTTTATTCCGTTTGTTGATATCGTAATCACCCTGAACCTACCAGAATTTAATGGCCTGCGAACAGATGGTGGTTATGTCCAGATTAATGGTGGCGTAAGAGGAATTATTTTATATAGGGCAAACTCATCCACCTATATTGCCTATGAGCGAAACTGTTCTTTTCGCCCTAACGAGGCATGCGCTACAGTAAATGTTCACAATTCAGGATTATTCATGGTTGATCCTTGTTGTAATTCCAGCTTTAATTTTTCGGATGGCAATCCAACAGGGGGTCCCGCCTGGAGTCCACTCGTACGCTATCGCACCCAGCTTAATGGGATAACCCTTACTATCAGCAGTGAAGTGATTAATTGAGCACAGTAATCCTTTTGATTAAAGCTGACCACACCACCACACAAATCAGGTTTATAGAATTTAAAAACGGAGTGAATCAAATGAATTTCCCGGGATTTTCGAGTGTTGAGTTGTGATTACAGATTTGTGATTTCTTATTTGAGTTTTGTTTGCCATCTTCCATTTTCTTTTTGTTGGTTTCGACTGATTTTACAAAAATTGAAACCAGTTCGTTGCATTCTTTCATGACAGGGCTTTCGGTTTTGATATAATTTGTGCCTGCCAAAATTTTAAGGCAGTTCAGCGTTTCGCGAAGCTCCTTTAAAACAATGCCTAACTTATGAACAAAATCCTTTTTTGATTCAGCCCCTTGAGCTTCTCCATAGTTCAATGCCGGAGAGGTGGCTGATCGTAGCAATTGCCCACTGAGATGATTGGTTATTCTGTCTTCGGGCAATGATTTGATGAGATTAACTACCTGGATAGAAAAATCGATCAATCTATTTTCTAGTTCTTTGCTGTTCATAACTTACAATTGGAACACAATCATAAATCAAAAATCACAATTCAAGGGTAATCTCTTACCGCTCTAAATGTCTAAAGTTACCCTAACTTTGTGTAGAACTTGCCTCAATTTTGCCCTAACTTTATGGTAATTGATACAAAATTTCGCCCTAACTTTATGCAATGTTTAATAGGGATTTACAAATACATCTTGAAAAGTGGCAAATTGAACCCTTAAGGAAGCCTTTGGTAATACGGGGAGCAAGGCAAGTGGGTAAAACCACCGTGATCAGTCAGTTCGCTAAGAATTTTGGCCAGTACATTTACTTGAACCTGGAGCTACCTGAAGACAGGCAGCCCTTTGAGCAGTTCGCTAACATAGATACCCTGATTCAGGCGATATTCTTTTTGAAAAACAAAAGCCTGTTAAAAAAGCAACAGACACTTTTATTCATAGACGAAATACAGGCTGCCCCGGAAGCAATAAACCTCCTCCGATATTTCTATGAACAGGAGCCGGCTATTGCTGTCATCGCTGCAGGCAGCATGCTGGAAACATTATTTGACAAGAACATTAGCTTTCCTGTGGGTCGGGTAGAGTACAAAGTGCTGCGTCCCGTTTCGTTCCCTGAATTCTTATCGGCTATGAGTGAAACGGCTGCTCGTGAACAATTGCAACAAATCCCGGTAGCATCATTTGCCCACAAAAAATTACTTTCGTTATTCCATACCTATGCCTTAATCGGTGGCATGCCTGAAGCCGTGCAGCATTACAGTACACATAAAGATTTTGCAACACTTGCTCCCATATACGATTCATTACTCACGTCATACATGGACGATGCTGAGAAGTATGCGCGGAATGATATACAGATGCAGTTGATACGGCACGCCATCCGTTCATCATTTGCCCAGGCAGGAAAGCGAATTAAATTTCAGGGGTTCGGAAACTCAAATTACGGATCAAGAGAAATGGGTGAAGCTTTACGAACTTTGCAGAAAGCCTTGTTGCTGTACATTGTTTATCCTGAAACGGGTTATATGCTCCCACTACTTCCTGATCTTAAAAAATCTCCGCGCCTTCATGTGTTAGATACTGGCCTGATGAATTATTTTGCGGGCATACAGAGAGAAATTTTAGGCACGGATGACTTATGCAAAGTGTATCAAGGCAACATGATTGAACATCTTGTGGGCCAGGAGCTGCTTGCCTTTCAGCATCATTCATTAAGCGCGTTGCATTTTTGGGTGCGCGAAAAGAAAACTTCCGTTGCCGAGGTAGATTATTTATTTCCCTTTGAAGGCCAACTCATACCGGTTGAAGTAAAGTCAGGTAGCGAGGGAAGGCTTCGCTCATTGCATTTGTTCATGGATGCAGCACCACACAACATAGCGGTTCGGTTTTATGCCGGAGAAGTATCCATCACCCAAGCCACGACACCAGAAGGCAAACCGTATCATTTACTTAACCTTCCTTACTACGGGGTGTCTCAGATTGAAAACTATCTGGCGTGGGTTAAAGCACATTGTTAGTGAAGCACATTTATACTTTAGTCATTATTGATTCCTTTTCTCAGGTTGCTGTTTTTCTTGCTGTAAAGGAAGTAGATAAATAATCCCACCACCATCCAGATCATCGCGGAGATAAGGGTTTCTTTACCCAATGAGATGATCATTCCTGAACACACGATAATACCAAGAATTGGGATCAGAGGAACTAATGGCGTTCTGAACGGCCTTACCGCTTCAGGATTTTTCACCCTCATCACCCAAATGCCTACGCACACCAGTACGAAGGCAAACAAAGTTCCGAAGCTTGTCAAATCACCGGCAACACTGCCAGGAACAAAACCTGCAAAAGCACCTACAAAAATTAGTAAGAGCCAGTTTGCTTTAAAAGGAGTGCGGAATTTAGGATGTAATTCTGAAAATACTTTTGGTACAAGACCATCTTTCGACATCGAATAAAATACGCGCGATTGCCCCATGAGCATCACCAATATTACGGAGGAGAACCCTGCTAAAATGGCTACGGTAATCAATGTGGCCAACCATCCATAACCATGCATATAGGTTTGAATGGCGTAAGCGACCGATGCTTCCTTGCCAGCTGTTTTAAATTCCTCATAGTTAGCTACACCGGTTAGCACATAAGAAAACAATACGTAAAGAATAGTACATATAACCAATGAACCCAATATACCAATCGGCATATCACGTTTAGGATTTTTTGCTTCCTGAGCCGCTGTGGAAACGGCATCAAAACCGATGAAGGCAAAGAATACAATTCCTGCTCCACCAAGCACACCCCCCCATCCAAATCGGTTCCATGTATCATGATCGGGACTGGACTGCGGAATCATATAAGGAGTATAATTTGCCTCGTTGATAAATCCCCATCCGAGTCCAATAAACAAGAGTACAATGGCAACTTTTATAAAAACGATAATTGCATTTAGGTTGGCTGATTCTTTTGTTCCCTTGATTAATATCATCGTAAGAATCACCAAAATAAATAGCGCTGGTAAATTAATAATACCGCTTACTCCGTCTAATGAAGTTTCG
The DNA here is from genome assembly GCA_031416795.1 of Cytophagales bacterium. Taxonomy (GTDB): domain Bacteria; phylum Bacteroidota; class Bacteroidia; order Cytophagales; family Cyclobacteriaceae; genus ELB16-189. The sequence continues at coordinate 11,833 of JANOUH010000378.1, forward strand.
AAAGGGGAGTGACACAATTCATAGGGTATGGCCCCTCCCAGAAGATTATTCAGATATTCGCTCCACGCAATGGACACAGTAGCTGAAGCAAGCGCGTATTCCAATACAAGTGCCCAGCCAATGATCCAAGCCATAAACTCACCCATGGTTACATAAGCATAAGCATAGGCACTACCAGCAATAGGAATCATGGAAGCGAACTCGGCATAACATAACCCTGCAAAGGCACAACCGATCGCTGCAACTATGAAAGAAACCACTACGGCTGGGCCTGCGGCTTCACCGGCAGCGGCAGCTGTTCGAACAAAAAGACCGGCACCGATGATGGCACCTATGCCCAAGGCAATCAGGTTCCCAACTCCAAGTGTGCGCTTTAGTCCTTTGTCAGAATCTCCGACTTGTGACATTAACTGTTCGAGGGGTTTTTTAATGAATAAGCTCATGCGATAGGGTATAAATTGGGATTAAACAATTTCCTAAAAGTAAAAAGAATAATGAATTGGGAAACAATAATACTTTACCGCTCGCATAATTTCAGCGAGGTAGTTTTGCCAGCTTAGTAAGTCAGACCAAATCGATTTAAGCATGGAAACATCATTTTTGGTAAGAAGCATAATTAAGCGGAAATTTGGAGTTGATTGATAAAATATCATGGTTAAGATCAGTGCAGTCATCATAACATATAATGAGGAACGCAATATTGCGCGCTGTATTGAGTCAATTATTTCAGTAGTGGATGAAATTGTCTTAATCGATTCTTACTCCACCGATCGGACGTGTGACATTGCTTTGGAGAGAGGAGCGCGTGTGGTAAAGCATCCCTTCAAGAGTCACATAGATCAGAAAAATTATGCGGTAACCCAAACTTCACATGATGTAGTTCTTTCATTAGATGCTGATGAATATCTCTCTGAAGAGCTAACCAAATCTATTCTTGCGGTTAAGGAGAACTGGCCATTTGAGGCTTATCGAATGAACAGGCTTTCTAATTATGGAGGTAAATGGATACGTCATGGTAATTGGTATCCTGATCAAAAAATTCGACTGTGGAATAAGCGAAAAGGATTGTGGGGTGGAGAGAATCCACATGATAGGGTGGTATTGAAAAGGGGTGTTAAAATAATGCACCTGAACGGTGATTTGCTCCATCGTGCCTATGTTGATGCCTCAGAGACACTGACTAAAATTCAGAGCTATTCGGAAATATATGCTAGGGAAAATGTAGGTCGAAGGTCTAGTTCTGCTATACGGATTATAGCCCACACAACATTTTCTTTCTTTAAAAGTTACATCCTCAAACGTGGGTTTCTGGATGGGTTTGAAGGTTTAATGGTTGCCATGGCAGTTGGCAATCACGTTTTTTATAAGTATGCCAAACTATACGAAGCCAATCATAAGCAGGCTATTGGAAAACGACTGGTTATAAGTCGAACGGATAATCTAGGTGATGTGATTCTTACCTTGCCCCTGGCTGGATATTTGAAATCCATTGTGCCGGATTTGAAGATTACCTTCATTGGAAAAAAATATACTCAACCCATCATTGCCACGTGTGCGTTTGTCGACCATTTTTTGGATAGGGAAGAGGTAATTCGAGATCCTCATCTACTCGCCATGGTAAGAGCAGACACCATCATATTTGTGTTTCCCGATAAGGAGCTGGCCAAAGTGGCCAAGGCTGTACAGATTAAGCGAAGGGTATCTACTGCCCATCGTTGGTTTAACTGGCTTTATTGTAATCACCTGGTGGATTTTAGCCGATTTAGATCAAACCTGCATGAAAGCCAATTGAATTTTAAGTTGCTGAAGCCATTCAAGTTGAACCGAGATATTAGTATCAGTGAAATGATTCCTTTTTATGGATTGCATAATGCGGAATTTGATTTTTCCACACTGCTAAGAAAAGATAAATTTAATCTCATCATTCATCCAAAATCAAAAGGCCATGGACGGGAATGGGGTCTGGAAAACTATCTTCAATTAATAAAAGGCTTGCCACCCGAAGAATTTTCAGTTTTCATTACTGGCTTAAAAGAGGAAGAGGATCTCATAAAAAAGGAGCTGCCCCAACTATTAGCTGTGGAAGGCTTAACCAATATGATGGGAAAACTAAGTCTACAGGAATTGAATTCATTCATAAGTCAAACCGATGGGTTGGTAGCTTCTGGAACAGGCGTTCTTCACCTTGCTTCTGCGTTAGGTAAGTATACAATAGGTTTATTTCCTCCAATTAAACCTATTCACCCAGGACGATGGGGCCCAATCGGTACAAATGCTTCTTATCTGGTTCATGATATTGAGTGTAATAGTTGTAGAGGTGGTGCACCCTGTCTATGCATGAAAGCCATTACAGTAGATCAGGTTAAACAGCGAGTAGATGGATTTTACAGCAAGAAATTTAGAGAAGCTAAACTTCCAGTGAACAGTTTTAGATAGTTTCCATTATGAAAGTCAGTGGATTTACAATCATAAGAAATGCTATAAGGAATGATTATCCGGTGGTGGAGGCCATAACCTCTGTATTACCCATTTGCGATGAATTTATAGTGGCTGTAGGTAAGTCTGAAGATGCTACCTATGAGCTAATAAAAAACATTCCCTCGGATAAAATACGAATCATTGAAACGGTGTGGGATGATGATCTTCGTGAAGGAGGAAGAGTCTTTGCGTTAGAAACTGATAAGGCATTTCATGCAGTTTCAGAGCATTCAGATTGGTGCTTTTATATTCAAGCAGATGAAGTGTTGCATGAGAAATATCACGATTCTGTGAGGAATGCAATGATCCGGTTCAAAAAAGATAAATCGGTTGATGGTCTTTTATTTGATTACAAACATTTTTGGGGATCATATGATCATGTGGGTGAATCCTGGCAATGGTACAGAAGAGAGATCCGGATAATCAGAAATGATAAAAATATTTTCTCTTACAAAGATGCCCAGGGTTTTAGAAAAAAGCCAAATCAAAAACTCAATGTCAAATTGATTGATGCGTACATTTATCACTATGGGTGGGTGAAAGACCCACGGCTTATGCAAAAGAAAGTATATAATTGGCTTAGATTCTATAAAGATGAGACATGGATTACTAATAATGTAGTTCAGGATGAAGCATATGATTACAGTAAGATAAGTTCTTTAGAGTTGTTTGAGGGCAGCCACCCACACGTGATGCTTGCCCGCATTGAAAAAAAAAATTGGAAATTTGATCATGATATTTCCATGAAGAATTATCCATTAAAGGAAAAAGTAAAACGTTTCATCAGTAACCTTATTAGTTATCGGATTGGCGAGTATAAAAACTATAAGATTGTTTAAAATTATAACACGAACGCAGCAATTATTTAATTAAAAGATTATGACACATTCCGTATTCGGTCGCTATGGAAATTTAATTCGATTTGTTTCAAACTGGCAAGCGCACTTTAAGCAGAAGCGTAACAAGAAGTATATACCCATGGACATTACAACCCGTGGAAACAAGATTACTTTTTCCGTTCCAACGTGGTCTTTATACATGGTCTTCAAAGAAATTTTCATGTCTGATTTTTACCGGATCAAACAGCTTGTAAAGCTACTTCCAAAAAATCCTGTGATTGTTGATATCGGAGGTAATGCAGGATATTTTAACATGATGTTATTTTCTCAAATTGATTCGGCAAAAGTAATTGCCTATGAGCCAATTCCTGAAAATTGTGAGCTCTTTCGAAAGAATGTTTTAAGAAATCCAATCATGAAGGATAAAGTAACCGTGCACCATATGGCTGCCACAGGAACTCCCATGGAGGAAGTATCAATATATAAAGAAGTTGAGCAGGATAACTCAGTAACCGCTTCGGTTTACAACGACTTCTCCAAGAACAATTATAATGTTATTAAAGTAAAAGCAATTACGCTTGAACAAATCATAGAATCAAACAATCTTAAATCGCTTGACTTGCTCAAATTAGATTGTGAAGGAAGTGAATACCCTATTATCTATGAAACACCCAGGCAGGTATGGGATAAAGTAAAAATGATTTACATGGAAGATCATCCGTTAGATAATGACAAACGCAATCACCAATCAGCTGTTAGTTTCCTGCAATCATTGGGATTCACATGTGATTCAATCCTGGCGGATAATGATTGTTATGCTGTGCTAGCAACAAGAAGTTGATGCCAAAGCCTGGATACAAGTAGTTTTTCGCCTAATCTTACATTCTTTTTATCTACTTTCTTTTACTATTTTTGATCTTTGCACTATGGAAGAAACTCCAAAACAGCACTATTCCGAAAAAGAGAAGAACGAAATCTTCAATGAGGAGTTTCTACCTCACATAAATTCCATGTATAACTTTGGTTATCGCCTCACTTTAGATCGCGATGATGCCAAAGATTTGGTTCAGGACACTTATCTGAAATCGTATCGCTTTATAGAATCATTCCAAAAAGGAACTAATGCGAAAGCGTGGCTGTTTCGAATTTTGAAAAACAGTTTCATTAATGATTATCGCAAGAAGTCCAAAGAGCCTTCGAAGGTAGATTATCAGGAAGTGGAAATGTACTACAACTCAGAAGATGTAGATAGGCAGATTACTCCTGATTTGAGAGTAGAGTCACTAAAAGACATGATCGGTGATGAAATTTCCAATGCGCTAAATTCACTGGATGTGGATTTTCGCACGGTAATTATTTTATGCGACCTGGAAGGATTTAAGTATGAAGAAATGGCAAAGATTCTGGATATACCCATTGGCACCGTACGCAGCAGGCTTCATCGCGCCAGAAATTTACTTAAAGAAAAATTGACTCAATATGCAAAATCTATGGGTTACAAAAATGTTTAGCCTATGACACCACTCTCCAATCCTTTCGTTCTTGCTGACGGTAAAAAACCAGGCTGCATGGAAATGCTGCAATTGATTCTTGATGGAGAAGCTTCTGCGGAACAACAAGATTATTTCAGGAGCCACATGGATATATGCATGCCATGTTTTAAGTCGTATAGTCTGGATATGTCAATTAAGGAATTGCTGAAGTCAAGATGCTGCGGAGATCAGGTGCCACAGGGATTGGTAGAGCAGATCAAAATGCAGATAAGACAAAATACTACTTCTTAATGAGCGGAAAAGCACTCATTTTTTCCGCCCCTTCCGGTTCGGGCAAGACCACTATTGTAAAACATCTGCTGGAAAATAATAAGAATCTTGGTTTTTCAATTTCCGCGTCCACCCGCGACAGACGCGGACGCACTGAACAAGACGGAAAGGACTACCACTTTTTAACGCCTGAGGATTTCAAAAATAAAATCGATAATGATGAATTTATCGAGTGGGAGGAAGTTTATGCCGGAAACTTTTATGGGACACTCAAAACAGAAATTGAGCGCATCTGGAGTGAAGGTAAAAATGTAATTTTTGATGTGGATGTAAAAGGTGGGATTAATCTTAAGAAATATTTTGGAGACAAGGCTCTTGCGATTTTTGTGAAAGTGCCTTCCATTGAAGTTTTAAGAGAAAGGTTGCAGGAACGAGGAACAGAAAGTGAAGAAAGTCTTTCGCGCAGGTTATTCAAAGCAAAATTTGAAATGTCTTTTGCTGATAAATTTGATGTGGTGTTGGTGAATAAAGATTTGAACACGTCTCTGAAGGAAGCTCAAAAACTGTATGACCAGTTTAAGGCACAACTTTAATGGAAACAAATCAGAGAATCGGTCTCTTCTTTGGGTCGTTTAATCCCATCCACCTCGGACACATGATTATTGCCAATATCATGGCCGAAAACGCAGACTTGAACAAAGTGTGGTTTGTTGTTTCACCTCAAAACCCATTCAAGCCCAGCAAAGGCCTCCTTCACGAATTTGATCGCTATGATATGGTTAAGGCTGCTATTGCCGATCATTACAAACTGGAAGTTTCTGATGTGGAGTTTAACCTGCCCAAGCCGAGCTATACCATACATACACTGGCCTACCTTACTGAAAAATTTCCCGGAAGGGATTTTAAAGTAATAATTGGCGAAGACAACCTGGAGAATTTTGCGAAATGGAAGAATCACGAGCAAATATTGAATCAATTCGGATTATATGTTTATCCCCGGCCTCATGTAACAAATTCTGAATTGAAACGTCATTCAAACGTGAAAATGATTGAAGCCCCTCTTTTGGATATATCGGCTACCTTCATACGGAATTGTATTAAGAACAATAAGTCCATCCGCTACCTCGTTCCAGAACCGGTTGAACAAATGATCCGGCTAAAGCATTTTTATAAGTAATTTATTTTTGGGAATTATAACTTCAGTAAGCTTCCTATCGTCTATGAGGATAATGAGACTTATTTTACTCCTGATTTCTTTCCTTTTTGTTTCTGCCACAATCCAGGCAGGTGGTATTCGTGGAATAATTAAA
>JANOUH010000379.1:0-5580 GCA_031416795.1 Cytophagales bacterium
ACCCCCGCTTTTTAAACTAAAAACTATGGGGAGAAAACTTTTTCAAGTTTGCCCCAGGAGGGGCTTCTATCGGCTATGCATAAAAACAATTTTGAGGCGCTACACCAATGTCTTTTTCTCTTAAGTTAACGACTATGGTGAGGACACAGACCAAGGAGTTTGGAGTTTAGACCAAGAAGTTTGTAAATTAAATATGTACGGAATCAAGGAGTTTGAGATAAAGTAATAATGATGAAATTGTAAACATGAAACTTCAAGGACGCTCATTTCAGAATAATTCAACGATAGAAGTCAATATCGTGGATGAACGCATTGAAAGTATCACGCCAGTTTCACAAAATACAAATAATTTTTTTATTGGTCCTGGCTTTACGGATATACAAGTCAATGGCTATGGCGGTGTAGATTATAATGAACTGTATGCTGATCCGATTAGACTTTCTCCAGTAACGCGACTATTGTACAAAGCGGGCGTCACCACGCATTATCCCACCATCATTACTAATTCTGCTGATCAGATTAGCAAGTTGATCAAACAAGTTGTTGCTCTTCGGAAAATGGATGAGCTGTCGCGATGGAGTATTGAAGGGTTGCACATTGAAGGGCCATTCATCTCTCCGGCAGATGGACCACGAGGTGCTCATCCAAAAGAATTTGTGTGTGCGCCAGATTGGAACCTGATGCAACAATGGCAGGATGATGCAGATGGACTGATCAGCATCATCACCTTTTCCCCCGAATGGGAAAACGCAAACTCCTTTATTGAGCTGTGTGTAAAAAATAATATTCTGGTTTCCATTGGCCATACCCAGGCAACGCATCAGCAATTGCTGGATGCTGTAAGTGCAGGTGCAAAGTTATCGACACACCTGGGCAATGGTATGCATCCGATCATTCCACGATTCCCCAATTATTTATGGTCGCAACTTGCCGATGATCGACTTGGTGCATCCATTATCGCAGATGGATTTCATTTACCGGTTGAAGTCATTAAGGTTTTTAAAAAAGTGAAGAATGAAAAAATGATTTTGGTGAGCGATAGTGTTTCTTTGGCAGGAATGCCGCCTGGTGATTACGATCTTCATATTGGTGGTCAGGTAACATTAACCAAAGAAGGCAAGCTTCACTTGCGAAACAATCCATCCATTTTTGCCGGATCTTCAGCCAACCTAAAAGAGTGCATTTCATTTTTAGTAAGGAATAACCTGGCTACGCTTTCAGAAGCGTGGGAGATGGCTTCTATTCGTCCTCAAAGACTTTTACATACAGATATTCCTGTGTTTGAAAAAGGCTCGGCAGCGGATCTTGTCATATTGAAAAGAACAGATGATGGTCAGATAGAAGTGATCAAGACAATTAAAGAAGGAAAGGAAGTGTATTCTTGCTGACCGTTCAATGAATTGTTTTGGCCTGCTTAGTAAAATGCGTTGGATGGTGGGATAAAAAGTGTCATCTTCCTCATGATATTTTTCGCATTGAAATTTGAGCGCGTATTCAATAAAAGAACCTCACTATGAAAAATGACATCAACCGCAGATCATTCATTAAAACATTGGCGACAGGAAGTTTGGGATTGAGTACCGTAACCTCGGCAAGGTCTTTTAATATTTTGTCAGCGTATCCGGTGAAGGATAAATACAAGGTTGCTATCATGGGTGTTAACGGCCGTGGGTCGCAACACATTGAAGCCTATGCCAAGTTGCCCAATGCAGAGATCGCTTATATCTGCGATGTTGATTCACGCGCCATCGAAAATGGAATTAATCTGACCATGAAAGCTGGTGTGCAAAGTAAACCCAAAGGGCTTGCAGATTTTCGGAAGGCGCTAGATGATAAAAGCATTGATGCAATATCCATTGCTGCTCCTGATCATTGGCATACCCCAGCGGCTTTGCTTGCATTGAAAGCGGGCAAGAATGTGTATGTCGAGAAGCCCGGAAGTCATAATCCTGCAGAGGCAGAGATGCTTTCAAAGGCAACAGTAAAATATGGGAAGGTTGTGCAGATGGGTAATCAACGCAGAAGTTGGCCGCGTGTGCAGGAAGCGATCGCAGAACTTCATGGTGGCGTTATCGGCAATGTGTATTATGCACGCGCATGGTATACCAACGATCGTCCCTCGATCGGAATGGGTAAAGAAGCAGCCATTCCATCGTGGCTTGATTTCGATTTGTGGCAAGGGCCTGCTCCGCGCAAAGCATTTAAAGATAATCTCATTCATTATAACTGGCATTGGTTCTGGAATTGGGGCACTGGCGAGATGTTGAATAACGGAACTCACTTTGTTGATCTTGCCCGTTGGGGTCTCAACGTAAATTATCCGATCAAAGCCTATTCCACCGGAGGTCGCTTTCAATTCAAAGACGATTGGCAAACACCCGACACCCAAGTGGCCACATTCGATTTTGAAGGAGGCAAAACGCTACTGTGGGAGGGTAGAAGTTGCAATCGAAGAGGCATTAACGATATGGGCTCGGGCGTTTCATTCCATGGCGAAAACGGAACACTTGAACTATTGGATAACTCCTATAAGATTTATGATAAAAATAATAAGCTGATAAAAAGTGTTGAGCCAACCACCAACACCGTGGTAGATCAGAAAGGGCCAGGCTTTGATATGGACAAAGGTCATTTTGCCAATTTTATCAATAGCATTGACAAAGGAGAGAAATTATTCTCACCATATCCTGAAATCGCCAAGAGCGTGTTGCTTTGTCACCTCGGCAATATTTCATACCGCGTTGGCCATTCACTTACTGTTGATAACAAAACAGGTTACATCTTGAATGATAGTGAAGCTATGAAACTTTGGAAGCGTGAATATGAAAAAGGTTGGGAGCCAACATTGTAGATGATTCGTTGATATGGAGGTTCAATCATCACTCACCAACAAACGCCTGATATCGATTGACGCCTTGCGCGGATTTGATATGATCATGATATGCGGTGCCGATGCTTTCTTTCATCAGCTTGATGGGAAGACCGGTTTAGCATGGGTAGATGCCCTCGCGAAACAATTTGAGCATCCCGCCTGGATTGGTTTTACTTTTTATGATTTTATTTTTCCTCTCTTCTTATTTATCGCGGGTGTCTCCATTCCATTTTCTCTGAGCAAAGCAATCGATCAGGGTGTACCCAAAAATGAACTTTATAAAAAAGCATTTGTCCGTATGCTCATTCTGATTGCGCTGGGTATGCTTGATAAAAATGCACCGTTCCCATTTTTTGATTGGCCACACATTCGGTTAGGTAGTGTTCTTGGCCGGATTGGATTGGCAGGCTTCGTTACCGTTGTACTTTATTTGAATTTCAATTCTACCAAACGTCTTTTAATGGTTGCAGCAACGCTGTTACTTTATTATGTCTGTGTCATGTTCATACCCGTGCCCGGTTATGGAGCAGGCAATATGACGTTCGAAGGAAATTTGGTGGGCTGGATTGATCGCACGTTTCTTCCGGGACGATTGCTGCAAGGCACGTATGATGAATTAGGTATCATCACCCAGTTCCCTGCTATTTGTCTTACGTTGCTGGGCGCTTACGCTGGAGAAATTTTAAAAAACTATGCTGTCGCTGATAAGAAAAGGTTTACACAATTGTTGATAGCCGGTGTCATCTGCATTGCTCTTGGTCTTATCTGGAGTCTTCACTTTCCAATTGCTAAGCGATTGTGGAGTAGTTCATTCATCTTACTTACCGGTGGTATGGCATTTGTTTTCATGGCTGCGTTCTATGCCATCATCGATATATTCAACGTAAAAAAATGGTCTTTCTTTTTTGTAGTCATCGGAATGAACAGTCTTACCATTTATATGATTTACCGTTTTGTAAACTTCCGCCACACGTCAAGACTTTTGTTTGAAGGACTTTATATTGGTCTTGATGGAAAATGGCATTCGGTATTTGAAAGCTTTGGTGCATTAATGCTGGTGTGGCTATTCTTATATTTCCTGTATAGAAAAAAAATATTTTTTAAAGTATAATGTCATTTTATTAAGATTATTTCAGAACAGATCATGAATACATCCCGAAGAAAATTTATCAAGCAATCGGCTATGAGTGGTGTCGCATTAGGATTAGCATCCATGCCGTTTTCAACCTACCCCAAATCCATAGAAGAGAAAATCAGAATCGGAATCATCGGCCTCGACACCTCACATGCTCCAGCTTTTGCGAAATTATTTAATGCCGAAAATACTGATCCTGCTTTAATGGGATTCAAGGTGGTGGCTGCCTATCCGCAAGGCAGCGTTGATATTAAAAGCAGCGTTGATCGCATTCCTGAGTACACCAAACAAGTGCAACAATATGGTGTAGAAGTGGTAGACTCCATCAAGAAAATGCTGAGCATGGTGGATGTAGTGCTGCTTGAAACTAACGATGGCCGTCCTCATCTTGAACAAGCGCGCGAAGTTTTTAAAGCCGGCAAGCCTGTTTTTATTGATAAGCCTGTGGCAGGGTCACTCAAGGATGCAGTTTCTATTTTCAAAGAGGCTGCAGATAAGAAAATTCCCATGTTCTCTTCATCTTCCTTGCGCTACATGAAAAATGTGAGCGCAGTACGCAATGAAAACAAAATTGGTAAGGTGCTGGGTGCCGATGCTTTTAGCCCGGCAACAATGGAACCACATCATCCCGATTTATTTTGGTATGGCATTCATGGTGTGGAAGTTTTGTTCACGGTGATGGGCGCTGGTTGCGAAACGGTTACTCGATTTCAAACAGAAGACACCGATTTAGTCGTTGGAAAATGGAAGGATGGTCGACTCGGAACCTTTCGCGGAACACGCAATGGCAAGCATGACTATGGAGGCACTGCCTATGGCACAGAAGGCAATCTTAACCTGGGACCATTCGATGGCTATGATGCATTGGCTGTTAAGATTGGAGAGTTCTTCAAGACAAAAGTTGCTCCTATAGATGCCCGGGAGACGATTGAAATTTATGCCTTTATGGAAGCTGCCGATGAGAGCAAGCGCAAGGGAGGCGCAACCATTCGAATCGAAGATGTTTTAAAGAATGCCGGTTATAAAGGATAGAATCAGAACTGTACTTTCTTTCATAACGTGAAATGATCGTTCGTAAAAAACCTTCGACAAGGTGTTGGAATAATGGTTAACTTTTAGAGTCAGTAAGTTATTTTCAATTCATAATCATGAAAAATAAACCCAGGCGAAGAGAATTTCTGAAAATCAGCGGCTTGACTGGCTTGGGATTATTGGCGCCAGGATCGTGGACTGCTTTTGCTGAGCCTTTGGTCAATACAGAATTAAATCATCATGAAAATACCAGTATGAATCCTGAAGAAAAAAACACTAGCCTCATAGGTGTATATGGTCCATGGGCTGTTTCTCTAACGGAAGGTAAACTTCCTAGTCTTTCCTTCAGGAGAAGTGAATTTATTAACGTGGATGACTGGCGAAAAAAAGTAAGGGCAAGAATGACAGAGAGATTGGCTGCCCCCAATATTGGCACGCATCCGAAAGTGACCGTGAAGAAAAAATACGAATATGACGGGCTCGTCATTGAAGAAGTGAGTTGGCAGTTACCCTACGGTCGTCCTACAGAAGCGATCATACT
>JANOUH010000380.1:0-27186 GCA_031416795.1 Cytophagales bacterium
CAGGTTTATTTCCCCCTACCAGTTCATCCGCTCACCAACATCAAAATTTAGCATAGGAACGAGAGTAAAAACAAAGTAATTTTCTGCTTCAGTCTACCGTTATGAAGAAATCAGAAAAACTGATCGCCCGCAGAAATGCCATCGTCCCGCAAGGCATGGGCATGTTTAGTCCCCTCACCATAGCCTCTGCCAAAGGCGCCATCACCAAAGATGTAGATGGCAAAGAATACATTGACTTTGCCGGTGGTATTGGCGTGCTCAATGCAGGCCATTGTCCCAAGCCTGTTGTGGATGCGATCGTAAAGCAATCCAGGCAATTGATTCACGCCTGCTTTCCGGTGGCTATCTATGAACCTTATGTGGAGTTATGTGAAGTGCTGGCGAAGCTCTTTCCTCACGGGAAATCGACCAAAGTGATGTTAACCAACACCGGTGCCGAGGCCGTAGAAAATGCTGTAAAGATAGCCCGTCAAGCTACTGGAAAACAAGGCGTTATATGTTTCACCGGTGGCTTTCACGGACGTACGTTGCTAGGCATGTCCCTAACTTCCAAAACAGGCTATAAACTGGGCTGCGGTCCCTTCGCTCCTGAAATCTATCGTCTACCCTTTCCGGATTATTATAAGCGCCACGATGGGTTGGCAATGGAACAATTCGTTGAACGCGAACTGGAAGCCTTTGAGATTTATCTTCACAATATGGTGGATGCATCCAACGTGGCAGCAGTAATTATGGAACTGGTGCAAGGTGAAGGCGGCTTTGTGGTAGCGCCTAAGGCTTATGTGCAAGGACTTCATCGCATCTGCAAAGCCAAAGGCATTTTATTGATACTGGATGAGGTTCAAACAGGCTTTGGCCGTACAGGTAAATGGAGTGCCTATGAACACTATGATGTTGTGCCCGATATTTCCACCTGGGCAAAGTCGATGGGCAGCGGTATGCCGATTGGTGCCGTTATTGGCCGTGCTGAAATTATGGACAAGACCACCAAAGGAACATTGGGTGGCACCTACCCTGGCAACCCTGTCGCGTGTGCTGCTTCGCTAGCTACCCTTCAATACATGAAAGACATCAACATCAATAGTAAAGGAGAGAAAGTAGGAACGATAGTGATGGATTTTTTCAAGAAGCTTCAAGGCGAATGTAATGCCATCGGAGATGTACGCGGCCTTGGTGCCATGGTTGCTTTCGAACTGGTGAAAGATAAAGATCCCAACAAGCCGGATGCAGAGTTGTGTAAAGCCTTGCTCAACGCGTGTGCAAAAAAAGGATTATTGATTATCAGTGCTGGTATTTCGGGTAATGTAATTCGTGTGCTCAGTCCGCTCATCATTTCGAAACCACAATTGCAGAAAGGTCTTGGCATTCTGCGCGAAGAGTTGTTGCGTCTTACTAAATAATAAACTATCACATGATGAAAAGTATTTCCGTTCTATGCGCAGTACTGCTGATCAGCATTTCTTCGCTGGCACAAACCACCAAGCCCCGTGCCCGCGACCTCGGAATTCCTTTTGAAGGAACTCCCGGAAAGTATAATGCCATCACCGATGTAGCCGGTGTTGAAGTGGGCTATAAAACATTGATTGAAGGAAGTGGAAAACTGGTGGTTGGTAAAGGTCCTATCCGCACGGGTGTCACCGCCATCTTCCCGAAAGGAAAAGGTTCACTCGATCGGGTGTTTGCCGCCTGGTTCACGTTAAATGGAAATGGCGAAATGACGGGCACCACATGGGTAGATGAATCCGGTGGATTAGGATCACCCGTGCTCATCACCAATACACATAGCGTTGGTGTAGTGCGCGATGCCGTGATCGAATGGTACTCCAAAAAAATGAAAAGCAACGATTACTCGGGCGACATCAGCTTACCGGTGGTGGCCGAAACGTGGGATGGTTTTCTGAACGACATCAATGGTTTTCATGTAAAGAAAGAACATGTATTTGAAGCGATGGAAAGTGCTGCCAGCGGCCCCATCCGGGAAGGAAACGTAGGTGGTGGCACCGGCATGATTGCGCATGGTTTCAAAGGAGGCACCGGCACTTCGTCACGAAAGCTGGATGTGAAAGACGGTGGCTATACCGTAGGCGTTTTGGTGCAAGCGAATTATGGAAGACGTGCGCTGTTATCCATCGCTGGCGTTCCGGTAGGAAAAGAAATCGCTGACCTTCTCCCCTATGAAGCACGACCTGATACCGACCAGGGCTCTATCATTGTAGTCGTTGCCACGGATGCTCCCTTGCTTCCACATCAATTGGAAAGAATAGTTAAGCGTGTATCACTCGGCATTGGCGTGATGGGTGGACGAGGAGGAAATTCTTCCGGAGATATCTTTATTGCCTTCTCCACCGCTAATCCTGAAATTTCTAAGAACGAAGGAATAGCTCATCTTGAGATGTTGCCCAATGATCGCATCACTCCACTCTTTGAAGCCACCGCTTCTGCCACCGAAGAAGCCATCGTCAATGCGTTGGTTGCCTCTGAAACGATGGAAGGTGTGAATGGAAATAAAGTGTATGCTATTCCTCATGACCGGTTGATTCAGGTGATGAAGAAATACAACCGCATTAAATAAAGAAGCCCCTAAGTAGTTGATACGAGTAAAAAAATAAAACCAATCCTTCTTTATTGATTGCATGATTCAATGTAACAATGTCACGGTTTCTTATCAGGATCATTCCATCTTTCATGCCCTTGATCTTCATCTTCAATCAGGCGTCAGTTACCTGGTTACCGGGAAAAACGGATCGGGTAAAACCACACTATTGAAACTCATCGCAGGAAAAATTCAGCCACGCGTGGGTACGGTGATGTATGATTTTATTGATGATCGACTCTCCTGGGATGAAAAATTTGCGCTGCGCAAAAAGTACGTTCACTTCGTGCCCACGCACGCACTGCACGAGTTAGTGACCACACAAGATTTATATTATCAACAACGCTATTACACGATTGAAAGCACTCCCCTGCCTACGGTGCGCGATTACCTGGGTGAACGGCTTGATGACCTGGCACGCATTCAATTACCGGATTCTTTTCAACTCCACCACCTGCTCGATCTGGAACTCACGCGCCTGTCCAATGGTCAAGTGAAGAAATTGATCATCCTGAAACAGTTGCTGGATTCCATTCCTTATGTCTTGATCCTCGATTATCCATTCGAAGGTCTTGATCTACAAAGTCGCATAGAGTTGCGTGATTTTTTGGATCACCTGGTATTGGTGCATCGTATTCAACTCATCATCGCAGACCACGAACATCATCAACTGCCCAGGGCCATTACAAAAAATATCGACATACTGGATGAGGGATTTGTCGTGACTGATCAAGTAGATGAAGCCATGCCGACATCAACCCATGTTGCCATTCACGCGGCACCGGAGAACAAAGAAGCTGATCCGGTAGTAGAGATGCGCGAAGTGAAAATTCAGTATGGTCACAAAGTAATTCTCGAACATCTCAACTGGAAAATCAACCGGGGCGAACGATGGGCGCTTACCGGAAGAAACGGTTCTGGTAAGACTACACTCTTCAGTCTGATCTATGCGGATCATCCCATGGCTTATAGCGAACAAGTGTTTCTCTTTGGCAAGCGCAGAGGTACCGGTGAATCCATCTGGGATATCAAGAAGCGAATCAGTTACCTCGGACCAGAACAATTGCATTTTTTAGATTATGCTACGGAACAGCTTACCGTACACGAGTACTTGAAAAAAGTAAGCGCCAATTCCGATGGCTTAACTTATTTGATTAATTACTTTCAATTAAGTCCTATGCTTTCCAGTACGTTAAAGCATCTCTCCAACGGACAACTTCAATTAATCCTGTTGATCGCGTTATTCCTATCACAAAAAGAACTCTTGTTGCTGGATGAGCCTTTTCAATTTCTTGACCCGGTTAGAAAACAGCTCGTCTGCCATTACCTCGAAACCCACATGGACGAATCGGTAACGCTTGTATTGATTACTCATTATGAACATGATGTTGATCGGTGGACTAATCATCGGATGACTTTATAATGTGAAATGGTAGTTGAAAAACTTGGTGAAACTTACGCCCTAAAATTAACCTGTCATTCCGGACGGGTGTGATCAAGTTCTTTATAAAAACAATTCTATTATTTTATGAATCCTCCAAATGAAAATTGGCCCGATTCGGAATCTCGTTCGGTATGCACAACGTTTTTCATAGTCCTGTGCGTGCTCACTTCAACGGGATCACGGCTCTCGTTCCTCGGCCGCGATGACAGCGTTGTAGGAAAGCTTGTAATAAAAATTACCCTATGAAAATGTCATCCCGGGCGAGCTTGATAATGGTGATATTGAAATTACCTTATCTAATAACCATTACAGCAACTGATTTCGAAGTATAGCGCGACCCGGGATCTCCAACATTCCAGCACCGTACTTTCTACGAAGTATTTCAGCCTGATGAAATAGAATTTTATAGCACCTCTCTGCGCGTTGAATTAAGGAGATCGCGGGTAGGATACTCCTTTTAGTTAACTCTCGGAATAACCGGCAATATAATTCTCGATGCTTCTTTCCTGGTGTGATAGATGGTGTTGGTTGCAGGAACCTGATTCTTTTCTGTGGCAATCTCCGTTCCTGTATTGGGGTTGGCATCGTAGTGAGGCGCTTTGCTGCTGGTGATATACACGCGTATACGATGACCTTTCTTATATAAGTTAGACGTGTACACCTGCCCTATCCTGATTTTATAAATATCGCCCGGCTTCATCAGTTCTTGTTTTTCATAGCCATGGCGATAACGCATGCGCAAATAACCAGCATCTAACCCATGAAGATTAATTGATTTGCCATCAGGATCAACATCACATAATGTAAAAGAGAAGTCGGTGTCCTTCGCAGTTGAACTTACAAAGAGTTCTGCCACAATTTCTCCGGTTACTTCTACATCGTTTTCCAGTGGAGCCGAGGTATATACTACCACATCGTTACGCAATTCATTTTCACGCTGATCATAGGGATATGATTTTTCATACGACTTATCCCAGAATGGATTGTTTGGATCAAAAACATAACTCACACTTTTTTCGCCCTGCGCAGTTTGAGTCCCTAATGCGCCTGCGTTTTTACCCGATCCAGATTGTTGAAGGTAATAGGAAGTAGGCACCGCACGGGAAAGGGGCCACTCGGTTTCGGTGTGCCATTTATTCTCACCCATGGTGAAGATACTTACAACAGGCAGCGATTTTTTCTTTTCTTTATCTTTCAACAGAATATCAAACCATTGAAGTAATGCGGCATCGTAGTCAATGCCAGCATTGGTACCAAAATTTACTTCACCAAATGTAGTCTTGCGTGTGTTTAACGAAGTATGATTCCAAGGTCCAAGGATTAAAATAGTTTCTTCTCTTGCTTTAGATGTCGCTGCTTCCTTTCGCATTTTATTAAAAGCACGTGTGGCTCCTTCCGGACCATACGCAGCATCGTACCAACCACTCTCCAGAAAGACAGGATTCCTGAATTTAGAAAAGTCGTTCTCCATGTTGACAAAATCCCACCATGGTGATAAGTCAGGATGTTTCAACCATTCGTAATATTCCGGTGCATACTTTTTCAGGAGTGGCAAATCAATCAACGGTCTGTAATTATACCATTGTCTTCGGTCGCTCTTCTCCCACTCTTCTGTGGCTGGTTCATCATCCCACGGCCCGGAGTTGTCATTGGCACGTTTACGTTTGTCGGCCAGAATGTATGGGGTGAACCAATCAATCCACGGATGTGAAAATGCGCCACCATAATAAATGAAATGATGACTACCAATCGGTGTCATCTCCGGAGCAGCAGCCACCAGATGAGGCGGCACTTCGGCCATCGCCTGCCATTGCACAATGCCCGGATACGATCCACCATACGTTCCTACTTTCTCATTGCAGTAGGATTGCCTGGCCACCCATTCGATCACATCATAGCCATCTTTCTTTTCGTTGCGATAGGCTTCAAACTCTCCTTCACTGCGCAATCGTCCGCGCACATCCACCAGGAAAACAACGTAACCTTGCTTGGCTGATTTAAGAGGGAATTCTGCATAGGCATCATAGTCATCTACACCATAAGGAGTGCGATAAACAAGAGCAGGAAATTTTCCAGGTTGTTCCGGTCGATATACAATAGCGCCAAGCTTGACGCCATCGCGCATGGGAATCATCACTTCTTCACGGAGAATATTAAGTGGATGTTGAGCAAAACCATGAACACTGACCAAGTAGACAAGGCCGATGAGAATAGATTTATTCATAGCTCAAGATTCTATTTAATCAGGTTTTGATAAAATGATTTTGCGTTTTGAATATCCTTCATGACCGCTTGCTTCTCGGCATCATTACGAAATGTCAGTTCACTGATTTTATTTTCGATGCGAGATACCCATTTCAGAAAATATTGAGCTGACGTCTTTTGCTGAGTATTAGGCAATGAACTTTGAACGTAAATGGGATTCGTGCTGGCATACGGATATAAATCCGGAAGATCAGGATGCGCCTGATCACTCCAGGCCCGAAGTAACAACCAGCCTGTGCCTTTGACTTTGATCGTCCCTTTGAGGTCAGCACTTTTTGTTGGGCCTTTTGGCGAATGTGTTGCCACGACTTCACCATTCCAAATCACTTCTACATGATCGACTGGAACATTGCTTCTCAGAAAACCCGTATAGGAAAGACTCTGCCCTTTCGCATTGATAACCATACTTTCACCAGGATTGGCATTCTCTATTTTCAATCCCAAGATAGGTCCGTTGGTGACAAAACTTTTTCCGGCCTTCAGTTTGGATTCAAACACATTAGCATCCAATGTCTCTTCTGCCCTTACATACACACGATTCAATCCAACAGGACCTCGTAAGCTCGCATAGTTCGCCATGGCATCCGTGCCCGCTGCAGCAGGTATCCGAAGTCTGCAGTTCAATAGTTTATACCATATGTGTTCAGATGCTTTGTGATCTGAAAAACCAATGAGTTCGTAGTAATCTACTTTTCCCAAGGCAGCATCCACAGGCAATTCATTCATCAGCGTTGCCGACTGATCAGGAAAAACTTCGGATTGCTCGAAAGGATGCACATAGCCAACTAAACCTTGTTGTGCGTGGGCGCGATCGGCAATAAATGAATTATGAGGAAACAAACTTTCAACAGCGGTCTGCGGATAGCCCGAATAACCCGGAAGAATGAAATGATCTTTCAAATGGAGTAAGCCGAGGTGTCCCCAGAAACTCGTGTGAAATTCCTGCCCATGAAGGAGCATGGTTTCGTTATCGGATACTTGATCCGGTGTGGTAGAAAAATAATTGATATCCGGAATGCGCTGCTCTTTGTTGACGATGAGGTTATAAACAAAATTCAAGTCTTCTGCTTTTGCTTGTTGAATCAATCGATCCGGTTTGTTCTGGTAGTGCCCCGTGTAGTTCATGTGTACATGCACATCGCCACTCCACCATTTGCCAAAGTAGGAAGGCAGATCCAGGCGCTTTAAATTAATCACTACTGGATTTGTATTCGCGCTGGCATCGACTTCCAACTTCTGAATTTCATATTGGGGACCGTGCGATACCTGAATAAATACTTTTCCTGCTGGGACTTTTACATCCTCACTCCCATTGCTCTGAAAATAATGCGATTCAAACTTTTGAGTGGTTGGATTTCTTGAATCATCGGCATGAATCCAGGCCGCAGGTGGAGCATAGAATTTTTCACGACTATCTGTAATACTAATGCGAGCGGGAACTTCTTTTCCCTCTTCATTGCGAATGTGGAGTTTCAATGACGTGTGAGGCTGCAAGTAGTTAAATGAATTAGCAACGATTTGGTTTTGTGCACCATCAAAGGTGTTCACCACCCAAAGTGAAGTATTGCCCTCGCGGTTGGAGATGAACGCAATCTTTTGACCATCCGGTGACCAACGAGGAAATAAGTTATCATATTCACCATAGGTTAATGGAATCGGATATCCACCTTTCGCGGGCAACATCCATAGCTGATGCCAGTTGCGCCCCAGGTAACTACTATAGACTAATCGTGTTCCATCGGGTGAAAGATCTGGTTTCGTGCGCCACGCAGTTTCTTCACGATGAATAAGAACACGAGTGCCCAATTCGATATTCAGTTTCACCAGATCACCGGTTCCATGCGCTACTTCGTTATTGGAGATAAAGTAAATTTCCCTTCCATCTTTTGACCATGTTGGATTGATGGCATGATCGAAAGCACTGTAGTAATACCTCTTGACGGCACTTTTATGATCGGGAGTCAGGCATTTGATGTCGGTAAGTTGATCACCATTAACATTCGCAACGTGCAATAAGAAATGCCGTGAAGTGAAGGTAGAAACAAAAGCAACCTTGCTCCCATCGGGTGACCAGCGGGGTTCAAGATTGACGGCTTTGTTATCGGTCAGTAATTTTGTTTGTCTGCTTACAAGATCCAGCAGCATCAATTCTGCGGATGCTCCATGGTATCGAACGAATATTATTTTCTTTCCATCTGGAGAAACATCGGGTTGATAATCATAGCCCTCTCCCTCTGTCAATTGTTCGGCTACATCACCATCTATATCCTGTTTCCATAAACTTCCGGCCATTGAATAGACCAATGATTTCCCATCCGGCATCCACGCTACCGAAGATGGTCCGCTGGTTAGTTGTGGCAAGTATAACTCTCTGAAATAATAATTGTGGGGAAGGTCGATTTGATTCAGGACGGGAACACGTTGAGCAAGTAGACTATAATTGAAGCTAATTAGTAATGCAAGGAGAATCAGCTTTTCTATCTTCTTCATAACAATTATTCTTTATACCACACATTCATGTCCTCAATGCCAGAATAGATCATGCAATTATTAATTAACCGACCTCCATAGGTGTAGCCCAATTGCGCGAAAGCCTTGTTCATCGAATAGGATTCTGACCTGGCAATGGTATAGCAACACATGATGCCATCAGTCCTCAATTTTTGTTCAATAAAGTAAAGCAACTTCTTCATGTGACCATTACCTTCGGCCTCAGGTAAGGTCGCGCAATCCGTAAGCTCGGCATTTTTAAATTTCGCATTTATTTCCGCTGAAGCAGCACTCACAATTTGACGATCCACTTCGATATACACATACACCGTTCCCTCCTGCATGGACTTGATAATGTGGGCCTCTTCAGTGAGCGGTGTGGGGTATACTTTAAATATTGTTTTATATAACCGCGCCAGTTCAGCAGCCTGGGAAAAGGTGGCGACTTTGATTCCTTCTGGGGACGGAGCTTCTGTTTTATTTTTATCTGCAACTAGTTTTTGAATAATGGATTGTTCCTCATGCCACTTTTCGCTTCGTTCTCGACCAGCCGAAAAATACATCGTAACAAAATACATATCAGCTCCGGCAAAATATCCTTTGATAAACGCCTCGCAAGAAAATCCATGAGCGATGAAAAAGGGAACATCTCCCTTGCGCGATTTTACAATCAACTTTTCAACCCAATTGGAAACATTTTGATTAATGATGTTGAGCACTTCATCCAAATCTCCAACATAATCATCAATACGAATGCGCTTATTGAATGTATCTGTATATACAGAAACGGTGGCTTTATCGGTAGTTACTTCTTTCGTCACGTGCTTTGAACCCCTTCTTTAAAAATTAATACTCAGTCTTATTACTCCTTGCCTACTGCCTATGCTGACGATAAATGTCAGCATCCTGACCGCAAGCGTCAGGACTTTTCAAACCACTAAGCAGGTTCACACCAGTTTAAAATAGTATGTGCAAAAACTTTAGAAGCTTTAATCACTTCATCCAAATCGATAAACTCGTTGGGATAGTGCGCCACTTTGGTTTCGCCAGGGCCAATGATCAAGGTGGGGATTCCTCCTACCTTTCCGAGCAATCCACCATCGGTTCCCCAAGGCGATGCTTCGATGGTGATTTTCTTATTGTATAGCGCTTCAAAATTATTGACTAACGCATTTACAAATGGATGATTGCGATCAACAAAATTAGGCACCCATTGTCCACCAAAAAATTCAAGTCGCACAGGATGCGCGCGCAGCCAATCATCCTGATCACTTACTTCTTTGAGGCAAGCAGTCAACTGATTTTTTACTTCCATCATCTCTTCATGCGGACCAACACCAATTCGCCCTTCCAGTGTTACCAAATCCGGAACCGATGACGGCCATGATCCTCCCTGAATTTTTCCCACATTAATGGGTAATGGAATGGAGATGTGCTTATACAAAGGATCGCTAATGGCAGCGTTGCGTTTTGTTTCCAGTTTCATAATCGCATCATATACTTTCCATGCCTTGTCAATCGCGGACACGCCTTCGTAGCGAGTTCCTCCATGTGCGGAGAGGCCTTCCACGGTAACTCTAAACCACATAGAGCCTTGTTGTTTAATAAAGAGCTTCATATTGGTGGGCTCTGGAATGATGGCAGCATCGGCTTTGTATCCGCGCATTAAAGTTGCTAACGTTCCCACACCACCGGTTTCTTCTTCGATGACGGATTCAAAGATCACATCACCTTTCAACTTAATACCGCAATTGATAATCGCTTCCATCGCCAGCAACAGAGAAACATTTCCACCTTTCATATCGGTGGTTCCTCGTCCATACATTTTATTGTTCTCAATGTGCCCTGAAAACGGAGATTGATTCCATTTGGTGACATCTCCTTCAGGCACCACATCGATATGTCCATTTAAAATGATCGACTTGCCCCCGCCCTGTCCGCGTAACACCCCCACGACATTGGGGCTACCTTCATAACTATTTCGTGAAGCAATAAAGTAGGGATGCTTTTCTAGCTCTTCGAACTTGGGTTCCCACACATCTACTTCCAGCTGCAGCTGTTGTAATTTTTCAATGACAATCGCTTGCACTCCCTTTTCATTACCCTGAATACTGGGCTGCTGAATTATCTTCTGTAAAAAGGAAATGGCATCGTTGGCGTGGTGATCAATGTACGTATCGAGTTGCTTTTGTTTCTCGTTCATGATGGAGATGTTTCTTTTAGTTGAGGTGAAATCATAAAGTCAGCTTCCGTATGATTCTTAATATCCTGGAGGAAAAAGCCCGGCATGATTTCATCCAATACCATGGCATCATCATGAATGGAAAATACGGCCATCTCGGTGATGATCTTTTTGACACAGTGAAAGGCAGTGATAGGAAGTGTGCATTTCTTTAAGATTTTGGGTCGGCCATCTTTTTCGCAGTGCGTCATCAAGGCGATCAGATTTTTTGCACCATAGGCTAGCTCCATAGCACCACCTACTCCAGGCACTCTCTTTCCTGGTACAATCCAATTAGCCAGATCACCACGCTCACTTACCTGCAAGGCTCCTAAAATAGAAACATCGATGCGTCCTCTGCGAATCATTCCAAACGCAATGGCACTATCGAAATAACTTCCACCAGGAAGAATGGTAACGGGTAATCCTGCTGCGTTACTAAGATTACCATCGGCATTACTCGTTGGTGTAGGTCCCATTCCTAATATTCCATTTTCAGCCTGAAAAAAAACACGAATAGGCGAATCAAGATAATCAGGTATAAGGGAAGGAATTCCTATCCCCAGGTTCACGATCATTCCATCTTTTACCTCGCGGGCTGCTCGTTGTGCTATGATTTGTCGTTCATCTCCCATTTCCATTTCCAGTTATATCCTTGCGATTGCACGATATGTTTTACATAAATTCCGGGAACAATAATTTCTTCCGGATTCAGTGTTCCCATCGGAACAATTTCTTCTGCTTCCACCACGGTGATCTTGCTGGCCATCGCCACATAAGGGTTGGTGTTGCGTGCTGTCTTATCGAAGATGAGATTGCCAAAGGTGTCGGCCTTCTTTGCATACACGATGGCTACATCTCCGGTGATGGGAGCTTCATATAAAAATTCCTGATTACCAATTTTTACGATTGGCTTCTCGTAGGCGAGGTTGGTTCCCTTTCCAATCTGGGTAAGGAATCCATCTAACCCTACGCCACCAGCACGAATACGTTCTATTAAAATACCTTGCGGAGAAAATTCTACTTTCAATTTTCCTTGGTTCAGTAAGTCGCCTGCAATAGGATTGGAACCAATGTGAGATGCTACGAGTGATTGAGCGCGTTCCATACAAATGAACTTACCCATGCCAATCCAGGGAAAGCCCGCATCATTGCCGATGAGGTTAATGTTCTTTGCACCGGATGCTATCAGACAATCTATCAAACCGGGAGGAGTGCCCACGCCTCCAAATCCGCCAAAGAGCAAGGTCATGCCATCAAAGAAAACAGACTTCACGGTTTCGTAATCGGTGACTTTGTTGAATAGGCTCATGGTGAAACTTAACTACTTGCTAAGTATTAATAAAATTTTAAAGAACGTAGGTACGATAATTAATTTCATTCATAAAATTCAAACAAATATTTTTCATCGAAATCCACTTCGAAGTTCATAAGCATCTCAAGGTACTCTTCTTTGAAAGACTTCTTTTTATGATGATCTTCCTGTTGCATGATATAATTTATGACAGTGTCTCTTTGGCTTCGGGAATACGAAAACGCAGCGTATCCCTCCTGCCACTGAAATTTACCTTTCACAAAACCGTTTTCATTTATCCATTTGGAACTGTTAGCCTTCACCACTCTCATAATATCAGAAATGTTTTTTGTGGGAGGCATACCAAAGAAAACATGAACATGATCCAGCCAACCGCCTACGGCTAAGGAGGTAGTTTCCTCTTTTTTCAAAATCCCGCTGACGTAACCATGCAGTCGATCTCTCCATGCTTTTGCTATGAAATTTTCACGGTATTTAACTGCGAATATGGCGTGAATGGAGATTTGAGTATAGGTATTTGCCATAATGAGTTTTGTTTAGCTATAAGGTTTATGTGTCGTCCCTAAGGGACTTAAATTATGAACGTATTTTTTTTATTACCAAACTGTCGCTCCTACGGAGCTTAAGCCTAGTATTGGCGAACTTATCCCGTAGGGATGATAGTTTGGTAATAAACAATTTATATTCATCTACAAAAGTGCCGTAGGCACGAAACATTTCTGCGAGTTTAACAACACTTTGAGTGAGAATCAAAGTGCCGTCCTTACAGGACTTTAGTATCCTTTACTTAACCTTACTACCAAACTTTCGCTCCTACGGAGCTGGCTATATATCAGATATCGCAATCCTAGTGACCCTTCATAATCCCGTAGGGATGATAGTTTGGTAACAACCCAAGACCTATTCGAAAGCAAAAGTGCCGTAGGCACCAAACTAACATTAAAGGCAAATCTCAAACAACACTCTCTTTCAATGATTTTTCGAGTTTCTCTAACAACTCCTCAGTCTCCTGCTGATTTATGATAAACGGTGGCGAAATTAAAATGCCATTTTCATCTTTTCCGTAAGGCCCACCTACGGCAGGATAAACCAGTAATCCGTTGTTGAAACATTGATCGATTATTTTGGACTGCAATTCTTTCATCGAAGGATCAAACTCTACTCCGAGCATTAATCCTTTCCCCCTCACGGCATCAATGAAGGAATACTTACTCTTCCATTCCATCAATTTATTCTTAATGAAAGCACCTTTATCATTCACATTAGCAAGCAGGTTATCTTCTTCTACCACTTCTAAAACTTTTAAAGCAGTCGCGCATGAAAGAGGATGACCGCTGTATGTATGTCCGCTCATAATTAGTCCGCTCCCCTTCTTTATGGGGGCCAGAACTTTTTCGGTCATCATCGTGGCAGCTATCGGTGCATAACCTGCTCCCAGACTTTTGCCAATCGTAACAATGTCGGCAATCGTATTCCAGTATTCCAGGGCAAACCACTTTCCGGTTCTACCCAGACCAGTCATCACTTCATCGGCAATGAATAAGATTCCATATTCATCACAGATTTTCTTCATTGCTGGATAATATTCTAATGATGGAGTTAACGCGGTTCCTGCAGCACCCACGATCGGCTCAGCCACAAAAGCCGCAATATGTTTGGCTCCTGTTTTCTCAATGACTCCGATAAATTCTTTGGTTTGAATTTCAAGTGAATCTTTTTCAAGATCAGCATGCAATAAAGGATATTTCTCCAATGAGTTTTCAAACCGTTGACGTCTCAGTGAATGGCCCGACAAGGAAAGTGCACCCATTGTAATACCGTGATAACTTTTCCACCGTGAAATAAAATGCTTCTTCTCAGGTTGTCCTTGCTCCTGCCAATATTGAAGCGCTACTTTCATAGCAGTTTCAATGGCTTCCGTTCCGCTGTTGACAAAAAAAGTATGCGCATGACTTTTATGAATCGAGAGTTCAAACAATTTGGTAGCTAAATGTTCCGCTTCTTCAGAACCAAATTGTGAGCGATAGACAAATTGCAGCTTGTCGAGTTGCTGTTTGATTACAGGTAACACTTTTGGATGCGAATGGCCTAATGAACATGCTACTGCTCCGGAAGATCCATCGAGATACGGTTTCCCCGACTCATCATAAATATAAACGCCACGGGCTGACTTCGCTTTTAGATAGGTCTTGTTGAGTAAAGGTTGGATGTTGTGCACGGTTGGAGTAAATCAAATTCAGTGAAAGATAATGTGATTTGAGTTTTGTTGAAATAGGTGTGGAATATTTAATACTTTTAAAAAGATGAAAATAAAAACCTTTCCCAATGCATTGACCATTTTGGTTGCCTTTATACTTGTTGCGGGAGCACTTACTTATATTATTCCCAAAGGACAATACGAACGCGTCATGGATCCTGATACGAAGCGTGAAGTTGTTGTTTCCAATTCCTATAAGCATTCGCATGTGAAGAACCTCTCTCCTTTTGAAGTCCTGGTTTGCATTCCACGTGGAATTGTAAATGGTGCAGAAGTGATGGTCTTGATTTTTTTGGTGGGAGGATGTCTTTTCATTGTGGAACAAACCGGAGCACTAAAAGAAGGTGTGGTTTACTTTACTTCACGGGTGAAAGGCAAAGAAGAATTTGCTTTAGTGATGATGGGGTTTTTGTTTGCCGTAGGTGGTGCCACAGAAGGACTTGAAGAAGAGATCATACCATTAATCCCGGTACTGCTGGTGTTCACCAGAAACCTGGGGTATCCGCCATTGGTTACCGTAGGCATCAGCTATGGTACTGCTGTTCTTGGTGCATCGTTTAGTCCGATCAATCCGTTTGGAGCGGTAATCGCTCAGAAGATTGCCGAAGTGCCTTTTTTAACGGATGTCTTTTTCAGGATGATTGTATTCATTGTTGCCTTCATCGTGTGGATGGCCATCATCATCCACTACGCCAACAGAAATCGCATTGAAAAACAAGTTGAAGCGGTTTCACCGTTTGCCACGTTTAGCAGAGCTCACACCATTATTCTCTGCCTCGTTATGTTTGCTTTTGCTTTATTGATCTTTGGAATGCTTTTGTTAGGCTGGGGCTTCAATGAGATATCGGCAGAGTTTTTTGTGGTCGGAATAATCATTGGCTTACTGGGTGGACTTGGGTTGAACGGAACATTCCTCACCTATATTGAAGGGCTAAAGCAAATGACTTTTGCTGCGATGATCGGAGGACTGGCGTATGCGATTCCATTGGTGTTGAAAGAGGGCTTGATCATCGATTCGATTATCTATGGTTTGTTCACTCCACTTCAATATGTTCCTCCCATACTTTCAGCCATAGGAATGATGGGGTCTCAGGCCATGTTGCACATTGTCATTCCCAGTTATTCAGGGCAAGCTGTATTAACGATGCCTATTCTTGCACCGTTGTCGGATCTTATTGGGCTTTCACGCGATGTCTGTGTCATGGCTTATCAGTATGGTGCTGTTCTGATGAATATGATTGCTCCAACCAATGGAGCACTTATGGCCATCATTACCATGGCAGGAATTTCATACCATGAATGGTTTAAATTTATTTTAAAGAGATTAGCCATTCTATTTTTACTCTGCTCATTCGCATTATTCATTGCTATACTAATTGGATTGTGATCAATTTGTAGATATAATGTTACATGAATAGTACAGCTCAGTAGCTAACACAGTCCATGCTCATGAAATGCGGATCATAGAGAATGGCAAGTGAACCCTTTAAAGTGTTATTCTACCTAAACATTTGCAATCTGTTTGGTTCATATTTGCATATCTCAATTTTAATTACTCTCTTTCGAAAGATTAAAGCCAACTATAGACGAGATTTTCCCCAGTGGTCAAGGACTATTGGGGATTTTCTTTTTATGAACATCATGATATCATTCAGGGGCAAACATTCTCAACAAACTCTCTTCTTGTCTTAATAGTAATTTCTACCCTTTATTAAGATCGTCTACTAACCTTATAGTGATATTGATTGGTTAATGTAGTAGTATAAACAGTTTCAGTTTACTTTTGCACAGTAACATTACATGAATCTTACAACGTTATTAAATACAGCTCACGTTGATAAAGATTGCGATTCGATGAATCGTGCAAGTCAACCGCTTAGTTTGTTATTTTATCCAACATTTGAATTATATTTTAGATTTAAGCTTGCAGATTTCATTTTTAATTGTTCTCTTTCGAAAGATTAAAGCCAACTATAGACGAGATTATCCCCGGAGGTCAAGGACTTCTGGGGATTTTCTTTTTAGGCCAGCACACAAAGTGTTACCCCTGATATCGATTTGACTTTCTCAAGAAAAGGAAAAACGGATGTTAACCTGTATCATGGTTGATTCTTCGGATGATATCAGGCTCATAAGGCCACTAAGCTACGTGCGACTGAAGCCTTGGGGTAAGAATAAATCATAAAATACTTCATGACCCAACTTTCATCAAATTCATAAAAGCTCAACCGTTGATCCAATCTCTGAAGTTGTAAAATATTTGATAAAATTTTCCTATCTTCACTTCATCAAGTTTTTGGAGTACTGCAAGTTCTGGTGAGTTTTTTTTCTGAACCTATTTATTAACTAATAGACAAGAAAATTATGAATACCTACCGAGATGCCTACGCTGTTCAGGTTATCAACAAAAAAAAAACGGGAAAGCCACCAAGATATCTGAAAGGCTTTAATACCAGGCCTGAAGCAGAAGATAAAATGAATCACCTTTATTCAAAGGAAACTTACAAATACAAAGTGGTTTATATCCGAGAGTGCTTCAATGATGGAATTAATCATGAAGGACCACAAAGCACGATTACAGAAATACCGGAATATTATTCTATTTAATATCATTATCGACCGACTAAAATTTAATGGCCAAATTATTCTTTGCTTTCATTGATTTTACTGCATAATCAGAGTCATTTCCAAAATCGACCCCTTCCAGTTTAGGTAGGAAACAAGGATCTTTCAGCTATGTTTGTCTCGGTTAATTTGCGCCAGTTGCGCTTTGTGTTTTGTAGTAATTCATAAACATCAAGCAAACTCAACAAATGTATCCTCACTAATGTTGCAACAGTTGAGAAGGCTTTTGCCACGTTAGCTTTTTTTTGCAGCACGGTGAGCAGCAATTGTGCAATAAGGGTACACCAAACCTGGGTAAAGATGGCATTTTCATTTTCTCCATAGAAATAATGCAACTGGAAATTTCGCTTCATTTTTTTGAACAGTATTTCTATACCCCAACGCTTTTTGTATATCAATGCTATTTACTGTGCTGTGATGATAAAGTTATTGCAGATAAACACATACTGGCGACCCTTATCATCTTGATAACAAACCCTGCGAAGTTTTAGCGTATTGATTTGCTTGTTTTGTTTATGGCTTATCTGAATGATTTCCTCTTTGAGTACGCCTGCCCGCTTGGGGGATAGTTCTTGTGCTGATACCTTTTCCAATAGTTCATAAACAGCATTATTTTTCTGACGCGTTACGAAATAAATATTTTTTGTCGTCCAGTCAGAAAATTGTTGATAGTAGTTGTACGCTTTATCAAATACCAACATGCTAAACTCTGGAACCTGAATGTCTTTAAGGAAATTCTTATCGTGCATTTTTGCTGCCGTTATCCGCATAAACTTGCCTACCGATTGAACCGCATCTATGAGCATGTGAACTTTTAGTCCTCCTTTCTTTTTGCCATCATTTTTAGTGTTGCGGCCTACCCCTTTGAGTATATCGCTAAACAAACGGATGGTCGTAAAGTCAACGATATAAAGTTCTTTTACTGTCAATCCTAAAGTTCGGCTGTCCGACAAAAAACTATAGTAACGCTCAATCAAATCATAATACAGGGATTCAAAAAACGCATCGTTCCTATTGCGTAGTCCATCTCCCGCAGAGCTTTTTGCAGGTGACTTTGGCAACCCCAAATGATTCAACTTACCACTCATTCCCTTGAGGCTTCCGCAGGTTTCCGCCATAGAATCGCATCGGCTGAGTATACCAAACATCATGGTTACAAAATGTGGCCAGCTTTTAAATGCTTTGTAATAATAGTCACTATTGTGCCTTTTTACATTCCTGTCAAAGGAGCTTTTATCTACCAATTTTAAAACTTGACTTAAAATCGGCTGACCGACTAATTTTATCTCCGTATTTTTGCCCATGTTGTTTTTTAGTTTGTGGTAAAACAAAATTACAACTTGGGTGGGTAGGTTGACTACCCCCCTTCTTTTATAAAAATTAGTCGGTTAGTAGTGATATTGAATCTGTAATCGTGTATCACAGAGCATTTTCAAATAGCAAAACATAATTATTATGAGTAAGGTACAAGTACTGGTTGGCACAAAAAAAGGTGGATTCATTCTTACCTCAGACAGCAATCGCGCCAAGTGGGATGTTAGCGGTCCATTCTTTGCCGGCTGGGAAATCTATCACATGAAGGGCTCCCCGGTAGACCCAAATCGCATTTATGTATCGCAGACCAGCGGGTGGTTTGGTCAGATTATTCAGAGGTCCGATGATGGAGGAAAGACCTGGTTCCAACCGGGTTTCAAACCTGGCGATGCCACGACAACCCCGGAAGGAATGCCCATGGGCGAAAGCAATAAATTTGCATATGATACTTCTGATGCCGAAGGAAAACCACTGTCCACACACCAGTTTTATGATGGCACTCAAAAGCCGTGGGAGTTCAAGCGAGTGTGGCATTTAGAACCTTCACTCACCGATCCCGACACCGTGTATGCGGGAGTAGAAGATGCCGCACTATTTAAGACCACTGATGGCGGCAAAACCTGGAAAGAATTGTCCGGTTTGCGCGGCCATTCTACCGGGGCGCAGTGGTCACCTGGTGCAGGTGGCATGGGATTGCACACCATTATTCTTGATCCTAAAAACGAGAACCGAATATACATTGCTATCTCTGCTGCGGGAGCATTCCGCACAGACGATGGCGGCAAAACCTGGAGCCCCATCAACCAGGGATTATCCTCTCAGTACATACCCGACCCCAAGGCTGAGGTGGGTCATTGTGTTCACCGCATTGCCATGCACCCTTCGCGGCCGTACGTCTTGTATATGCAGAAACATTGGGATGTGATGCGCACCAATAATGCTGGTGAGTTGTGGACAGAAGTGAGCGACAACCTGCCGTCCGACTTTGGATTTGTGATCGATGTGCACGCGCACGAGCCGGAAACCATTTACGTTATTCCCATCAAGAGCGACTCCGAACATTTTCCACCCGAAGGCAAACTGCGCGTGTACCGGAGCCGCACCGGAGGAAACAATTGGGAGGCGCTCACCAAAGGCCTGCCGCAGCAAGATTGTTATGTGAACATTTTGCGCGAAGCCATGTGCGTAGATAAGCTCAACCCATGCGGCATTTACTTTGGCACCACAGGTGGACAAGTGTATGCATCCGCAGACGGGGGTGATAGCTGGAATGCTATAGTACAAAATCTGCCTTCTGTTTACTCGGTGGAAGTTCAGGAGCTGAAATGATTCGCGTTGTATTACCATATCACTTACGGAACCTGGCCAGGATTAACTCGGAAGTAGAGCTGGATATATCCGGAGACATCACGATACACGTTATTCTTACCGCGCTCGAAACGCGTTATCCTATGCTGGCCGGCACCGTCCGTGATCATCACACCAAACAGCGCAGGCCCTTTGTGCGATACTTTGCTTGTGGAGAAGATTTATCACTGGAGTCAACGGATGTCCATCTGCCACCGCAAATTATTTCAGGTGAAGAACCCTTCGTCATACTCGGAGCTATTGCGGGAGGATAGTTATTGTAAACCCAAGCCATAGAGCCGTGGTACGAATAAACTTGACTGAATTTTAAAAGGTAAAGTAACCCGACTAATTACGAGGCGTCATTGGACATGCTGGAAGTAATATTCAATTTTGAATGCTCACCGACCAAAGTCATTTTGCCCGGATAAATTGCAACCATCTGCAGATGTGATAATCCGAGAAGAATATCGCTGCGGACCATAGTGAGCGTTCTCAAGCTTGCACCATTCATTTTAGATTCGTGTCGCATGTGTGAAACTGCCTGAAAAGATTGGGCAAATAAGGAAACAGTATGGCGGAAATTTTCAACGTAATAGGCAGTTGATCTTATCGAATTACGAATGAGGTGTCCTTTTAGAAGTGGTCTTAAAATTGAGTCTGGCTTTTCTTATGAACACGAATAAAAATGACGCCACTCTAAAAATGAAAACCTTGTCGGAGAGCGTAAACGAATCTTTAGAAAAAGGATACACCGAAAATTTCAAGGTAATAACAGAAGGCCTTTGCACGCAGGATGAAAAATCAATCTACACTCCGCAGGATATTGCCATCACGAATTTCTATCGGTTTGAAGGGTACTCCGACCCGCAGGACAATTCTATTTTATATTTAATAGAAACAAATGATGGCCGGAAAGGAACGTTGATAGACGCGTATGGCGCTGAGGCGGACGCCACGATTTCAAATTTCATTCGGGAAGTGGAAGACATTCAAAAGAAGAAAAACTAGGAGCTACGGCTTTATTCACCACGAATAGTTCAACAATTAAAGTGATTGGCTAAAGCAGAAAAACCGAATAGAAATAAATTGAGCTAGCTCATGGAATTCTTTTCTACTGAAATCATTGTCAGCTTAATTACCCTGACGTTTCTTGAAATTGTATTCCATCATCACAGCGATTGGTCTTGTGGATAATGTAGTGGTTATTGTAATAGTCATCGTGATTTCGCTTGCCATCATGCTACTTTTCGCAAAGCGAATCAGTGATTTCATCAATAAACATCCGGCTATGAAAATATTGGCGATCTCATTTTTGATTATGATTGGTACCGTGTTGGTTATAGAAGGATTGCATGTGCATGTGCCGAAGGGCTACATTTATGTATCGATGGCCTTTGCATTGGGAATTGAGGTAATCAATATGCGAATTAACAGGAAAAGTAAATCCACCATGGAGATAAACATTAGCAAAGATCAAATTTGATCAGAATAAATACTGCCAGCTTAAGAAATACCTGCTTCAATATCTTATTTTTAGGTTGTTTCTATAGATTTGATGATCCGAGGTCTTTTCTTTTTGTTCATGTACGCGTTGTCCCCAGTTTATCTTCGCCTTAGCAGCGAAGGATGAATTTCCTGATTGTTCGCAAAAAAAGGCAAACTAGATGAGCGCTTCAATTTTTGTTTTTGAGTACACTAAAAACTTCTAACTGGTAGCACAGATTATTTCCGAATCCAGAAGATCATAATCGAAGGAGTTGTGTTATTTCTTTATTTCAACAATAGCTATCGGGTGACCCCCACAAATACGATCTTGAAACTATCTCGCAGCTCCGCCATCAATTGTCAGGCAAATACCGCTCACAAATGATGCTTCGTCAGAGGCCAGGTAAAGATAACCATTGGCAATATCATCAGGAACGCCCCAGTGGCCCACCGGTATGTGGGCGAGACTGCTCTGGCGAACTTCTTCCGGCATGGCGTCTGTCATAGCGGTTTGTATGAAACCAGGAGCAATACAGTTGACGGTGATCCCGAAACGGCCTAGTTCCATCGCCCATACCTTGGTCATGCCTATGATGGCCGATTTGGTCGCCACGTAGTTGGTCTGTCCATAGTTTCCGCGGATGGCAACATTGGAGGAAGCAGAAACGATGCGACCGTAATGTTGCTCTTTCATCATTGGAGCCACCGCCTGAGTACAGTTGAAAACACCGGTCAGGTTTACCGCAATCACATCATCCCACTCCTGCTTCGACATGTTTAGCAACGTCCTGTCGCGGGTGATACCCGCGTTATTGATCAGAATATCGATGCGGCCAAACTGTTCGCGGACTTCCGCCACAGCCTTTTGTACGTCCGTTTCGTTGGTCACGGATATTTTTTTAAAGACGGCTTCGTATCCTTCTTTTTTTAAACCTTCCACCACCTCATTTCCTTTGGCGGAAACATCCCACAAAATAATTTTGGCGCCTTCTTTCGCGAAGCGCGTGGCCGTAGCCAGGCCGATTCCGTTTGCTCCCCCGGTGATCAAGGCAATTTTGTCTTTTAACCTCATTTGTTTTTTATTTTGAAATTCGCCTACAGAAAGGTAGTTGAAAAATAATAATCAGCCGTGTCAATGCCTGCCCAAAAGTGCTAGTTAATGAGGTGTGACCAAAATGACGATTGGATTTTTGGAGAGGCCCTACCAGCCATTTCGTTACAGATATTTCCTTTTGAGTCATACCGGTTCGTTGTGTATGATCTGATCAGTGGTTTTTCGGTTTTAATATGTCTTCACTCATCGACAGCAGAATCTTCCTGCTCTTCTGTTATGGAACTACTTCTTCCCGAACGTGCGAAGTTTTATTCTTGTGCGACAAAGCACGCATATTGCTTAACGGATACAGTCCTGCAATCTGAAAGCCATGAAATAAAATCGTGATAAATCATTATCTTAGTTTATAAATTGTAACCTATGACTCGTCTATTAAACGCCATGACCACGCTGACACTATCAGTTGTGTTGGTCAACTGCTCGGTGCTGAAAAAAGAAGATTCCAAAGAGGATATAAAGTCCTACCTCGCCAGTTTCCGGCAGAGCCTTCTCAATTCGGATGATGAAATCCTTGCGCATTTTCGCGTGTCACAATCGCGGGATGCGGTACTTTCGGTCGTAAGCATTCTGCAGAACAAAGATCCGTTCATCGTCTGTGAAGCCGATATAGACAACGCCCAAATCTCTCAAGCAAATGATATCATTATGGCTGAAATTCCGGTGAGGTTATACGTGAAAGAACTGAACTCGCAAGATCAGGAACTCTATACCTTGCGCCTCGGTCTCTCCCGGGATGGCAATGGCTTTAAGATTGTGCACCTAGAAGGCGAAGAATTCTACCAGACGTTTCAACGAATAAAAAACAGCAACGAAAGGGAAGCTATTCAGGCGCTAGAGGTGAAATCGCGCGCGTGGGCATATGAAAAAGCACACGAACTGGAAACAAAATTTGATACGGTGGTATGGTTCACCACCTATGGAGAAAAAAATTATTTTTATGTGGTGGAAGGTCCATGGGTAAACATGTATGAAAACTATGATACTCGAAATCAGAAAGTGGAAGGCATTAAGATGGGCCTCGTTAATGTTGCAGGAGATATGGTGATCCCTATGGAGTACGATCTGATTGGCACCATCGGTTTTGAAGAAGCAGATCTCGTAGAAGTCTCGCAAGGTGACAAAGTAGGTTATTACAACATTGAAACCCGAATATTGGTAGTGCCGGCCTTGTATGATCAAATCATCCCCTGCGATTACGACAACGCATGGGCATTTGTAAAACAAGATACCACATTGGGCTGGTTGGACAAGCAGTTTGTCTATCATCCCGGCTTTGCCTCTGCCCGCATGGAAACCTGGTACAACAACTTTGATTACCTCAAGCAATCTATTCTGTTGCAGGCTGGACGTTATGCCTTTGCAGAAATACCCAACGAGGAGTATGCAGCCAGCGGCATCATTGTGCCACCTGCCTACCTGAGTAAAAATGGTCTCTTCGATGTCATTGAAGGAGGCTTCAGTTTGACAGACGCTCCGATACGGGCCTATACGGAATACAAACAAACCACCACATCCCTACTTCAAAACATCAGCAACACTTTGCGCGCAGTGGTGGTTACCGTTCGCGAACGTTACCTGGATGGGCGCGAAGAGTTTTACGATTACAATCAGGTGATGTTTGTAGACAATCACTTAAATCAATTAGGTGTATCCACTATTTCAGGATCGGAAATTTCCATGCACCTGATAGACAGCACCCTACTGGAAGTGCGCACCCCGCACGACTATTGGTTTATGGAAGAGGAATCCAGTACGGAATCAAACCTGATGGAGCATATTTACTTCTCTATTGCTGCTAACCAAACCGTTACCCGGTTGCAATCAAACCGGTTGTACTCACAAACCAAATTTGTAAAACTTGACAGCACGTATCTCACAGGCACATTCACCGTGTATAATTCAGGAACAAAACAGGAAGAAACCACGCACTTTCTTTCAGAGGAAACCATTACATACATGCGCGATGAAATTCTGGGCGATAATGGCTATACCTTTACTGAAATTCTGGATCAAGACTTTCATCATTTTAAGTACCTGCACGAAAAAGACGAACTCACCGTAGTCACGCGAGAAGAAGCCGAGGCCCGTATGAGTGAGTTGGACAAGCACAACTATCAGTTCCTCAATAAAGTGCTACAACTAATGAAACAGCAAGTGTAAGAGTTCTCGCATGAAGGTGTTGCGCTTGCTGGGTTTGGGTTTATTGATTTTGCTGGCGGTGCCACTCGCCATCAATGCACTCACTTACCTTAACTTTGATGTTCACTACAGCTTTTTAAAATTAAAGCAACAGGCCATTGCCACA
Organism: Cytophagales bacterium; assembly: GCA_031416795.1. GTDB lineage: Bacteria > Bacteroidota > Bacteroidia > Cytophagales > Cyclobacteriaceae > ELB16-189. Next base: position 24,779 of record JANOUH010000380.1, read on the forward strand.
GGCTGGTACCTGCCGGCTTATTACAGCCATGTGCTGATGGCCGCACTCATTTTAGTGATTGGTATTTTTCAAATTCACGAAGAATGGCGTCAACGGTGGCCTGCCGTGCACCGAAGCCTTGGCAAAGTGTATGTGTTTGGCATTTTGTGTCTTGCTGCACCCGGAGGCTTTATCATGAGCTTCTTCATCCACCGTGGACCTTGGGTAGCAGCTAGTTTTATATTGCAATGCGTATCATGGACAGTGAGCACCTACCTGGCCCTGCACTACATCCGCAAAGGCGAAATAGCACAACACCGCCAGTGGATGTGGAGAAGTTATTCATTAACGCTGGCGGCCATTACGCTGCGTGTATATGTGTTCATGAGTTCCTGGAGCCTTGACCTTGCCCACCCCACCACATACGCCACTATAGCTTGGCTAAGCTGGGTGCCTAACCTACTGATTTGCGAAGGGTATATCCGGATGAAGCAAAAGATGGATAGACTATCGAATTAATGGTTTTAATCATTTGCGCATTCAATTTTCAGATTCATCCCTAACTTTGATTTCCCTATCTTCCATCCATGGTCATTAAAGAGAAACCGCTGCAACATTGGATCGACCACTTTTTTGGCTATGGATCGTGGCAGTCCCCCTGCTGGTTCATTGCCTGGGAAGAAAGTGGCGGTGACCTGCCGGAGGAGGTGGCGGAAAAGTTGAATTATTTTTATAAGGCTCATCCTTCCAGTACGTCCTCCACACTCTGCGATATCCGCGAACTGTACCGGCATGCCGCTGCCCGGATGGACGGACCGAGAGCAACCAGGTTCACTACGCTATATGATTACCGCTTCGGCCATGATGCCATACTCCATGGCATATGGAAAAATCTCATCGCCTTTGCACATGGTTACCGAGGTGAAGAACTTCCTGACCTGCTCGCCTATCAGAAAGATTCATTTGCCAGCATGACCGCTCAACGTGAGGCAGTGATCCAGTTATATCCGTTGCCCAGTCCGCATAACCATGCGTGGTACTATAGCTGGCTGGATATGGTGCAGTTTCCTTTTCTTAAAAGTCGCGCCCTGTATGAGGAGCAGTTGTATGAGAGTCGTGTACACAGCCTTCTCTACAACATCAGCGTATATAGGCCCGCGATGATATTGATGTATGACATGGAGAACGTCAACTCAGTGAAGAAATCGGTACAGGCATTTTTTTTCTGAAGTTAATTTCACGATGGTCAAAGGTTCAACGTTGCAGTTTCCGCAGCATCATCGTGCAGACTTTCATGGTACTACGTTGTTGATCACCACACAAACTCCCGCGCTGCGGCACAACCGGATTGAGACGGGTTTTGACTGGCAGGACTTTGGGAGGAGGGTGAAGTTGGGAAGTTAGTATTCAAACACCCAATCGATAATGATGGTAGGCACTTCAATGGATTATGTAATTTGTAATCTAGGGGTTCCGTTCAGGAGCATACGCGTTTAAAAAATCGAGGGCAGATGTTGCCCTACGATGCGTAATAAGATGGTATCATGCGGTTTCAGAAACTCATGCATTCAGTCATCATGAGGTTGATGATGACTTGCCCCAAAGGGTTGCTTTCGTAGACTAATACGAAGGACTATTTACAAATCACATTTAAAACTAAGAGTGAGATAAAAAGATCTCACTCTTAGCCTATTCAATTAGATGTGAATCTCTTCACCTTTATTAGCACGCCAGCTTCTCTCAAAGTATTCAGCATCTTCATCGTTGTGTGGATGGACACCTAATACTACATTGCCTTCTTTGATTCCTGACTCATATAGTTTAGCGCGTTCTTCAGGAATTCCCCATCCAACTAAAGCGCCAATAACACCACCAGCTATACCTCCGGCACCTGCACCGGCTAATCCAGCGGCTATAGGACCCGCGATAAGAATACCAAGTCCTGGAATTACCAGGCTGGTTCCAATTGCTGCCACGATACCGGCAATCGCTCCGATGGTTCCTCCAATAGCACAACCTTTGCCAGCACCTTCAGCCGCTTTCGTTCCTATTTCAGAATCTTCGACATCTCCGGAGAAATGCTTTTTACGCGTTTCATTGGACATTACTAAGTTAATTTCGTCTTTCGTGTAGCCTCTGTTATGTAACATTTTATAGGCATTCTCTGCACTTTCACGGTCGCGAAACATACCTGTTAGCATTTTGCGATCGGTGGTTACCGCACCCAACTCCTGAGTTTCATTTTGATTATTTTCCATACAGTTAATTTTTTTAATGTTAAAGTATGACTAGTGTCATGTCAATTCATAATTGTCGGATACAATCTTTTTAGTTTTATTCTTGCATCCTGAGTTGTAAACTGCCAATTGATCACAGCGTTTTTATTGTTCCGATGGCTTTCCCAGGCTTTTACTTCCTCTGTCATTGTT
>JANOUH010000381.1:0-29344 GCA_031416795.1 Cytophagales bacterium
TTATTCACTTGCTTCCGCTTGGGGCACTGTGGACGGGTGCAACATTCTTCGACTGGATGGTGTGTATTTTTTTGTACTTCTTTCGCATGTTCTGGGTTACCGGTGGCTACCATCGCTACTTCGCCCACAAGTCATATAAAACCTCGCGCTGGTTTCAGTTTGTAATTGCATTTATGGCGCAAACCACCGCGCAAAAAGGTGCATTGTGGTGGGCAGCGCATCACCGTCATCATCATCGCCACAGCGATACTCCTGCTGATCCGCACTCGATGAAAATTTATGGTTTCTGGTATTCGCATATTGGCTGGATCGTGGGACCTGACTTTAAAGAAACAGATTATAAGGTAATAGGGGATTACGCCAAATACCCTGAACTGGTGTGGCTGAACAAACATTATCTTGTTGCGCCTACAATTCTTGCTGTCACCGTTGCTGCATTAGGTGGAATCGTTAATGGCGGAAGCATACTCACCATGTTTACCTCGGCAGGATTAGGAACTTTATTTATTGGTTTCTTTTTAAGCACGGTGATTTTATACCACGGCACATTTTCCATTAACTCTATCATGCATAAGTTTGGTAAACCTCGCTATGAAACGGGTGATGAATCCAAAAACAGTGTGGTTCTTGCGTTGATCACCATGGGTGAAGGCTGGCATAACAATCACCACTATTATGAGACAGCATCACGCCAGGGTTTTTTCTGGTGGGAGATTGACATCACGTATTATATTCTACGTGGACTAGCAGCCATTGGATTGATTTGGGATTTGAAGGAAGTGCCAAAACATATTCTACATTCGAAGAATAAGAAAGAAGCGGCAGAGCTAAGAAGGAAATACGAAGCTCAACATTTAAGACCATCGGTTTCGAAAGGAGAAAAAGCAAAACCTGCCGAAGAGGAGATAGAAGCTTAAACAAAAAGATGTCCAATACGTAACCGTGTATGACATCTTTTTTTATGTAACATGCTGAAATCAAATGACGAAATATTTTTAGAGAGTGCCATCAAACTGTTTGGCTATTATAAAAAATTAGGCGAAGGGGCGATTGCTCAACTCAATGACGAAGAAGTGTTACTCAAACCCAATGAAGCTAGCAACAGTATCGCACTAATTGTTCACCATCTCAGCGGAAACATGCTTTCGCGGTGGTCAGATTTTTTAAACACCGATGGAGAAAAGCCCTGGCGCAACCGCGAAGCAGAGTTTGAAAAAGCATACGCTGACAAGCGTGCAATGATGGAAGCGTGGGACGAAGGATGGACTTGCTTATTTGCTGCATTGGAGAATATCAAGCAGGAAGAGCTTTCAAAAATTATTTATATTCGAAATGAAGGCCAGTCAGTGCTTGAGGCCATTCAGCGACAATTGGCACACTACCCACATCATGTTGGTCAGATATTATATCAAGCTAAGACAATGAAGGGAAATGATTTCAAATCATTATCCATCCCTAAGGGAAACTCGGAATCCTTCAATAAGGAAAAGTTTGAACAGGAAAAATTGCACAAGCATTTTAAGAATGGGTTGAAGTAGAACTACCCCTTTAAAGCGCCTGTCAGATCTGTCCGGTTAAGACTGAATGCCTGAAATCCACATAAGACCAGAATGACTCCGATACAATAGGACAAAGGATAGATCGAATCACTCCATTGAAAAGGAGTAGCATACACAAAGTTTCGAAGAAATTCATTTAGAAAGATAAATGTGAAGGGCCCAAAAATAAGTATGGAAATACCCATCTGTTGTGCAAAATCGCGCACCAGAAGCCTTGTTATTCTCGCAATGCTCGCTCCAAACAATTTATGTATGGCAATCTGTTTTAATTTATCACGCACCAGACTTAAGCTTAAACCATAAATAGCGAAGCACGATAGTAGACCTGAAATGATCGCAAGGAGTTCTGAAAGTTTATTGAGTCTATCCTGGTAATGCAACCATTCTTCAAAACGTTTATCCATTAACGTTACCGGTATTGGCGAGTCAGATGAAGTAAAATAGGTGGATAGATAAGTAATTGTTCTTCGGATGTTAACTTCTAAAATCCGCAAACACAAGAAATTGTAATTCGTGTGCTTAGCAACCATGTACTTGATTGGTTTCTCAGGTTGATTCAATGATCCGCCCATGTTCTCAATAACACCAATGATTTCATTTTGAGGGGAGCCTTGAGCTGCGTTGTTGACCACAACAAGCGGAGCTTCATCATTGGCCTGAAACCATCGGCCCTGCACGGTTTTCAAGTCAAAAAAATCGAGAAAGCCACGATCGACCGTCATGAAATAATAATCAGATTCAAGCTCTTTGCTTTGGATGCGATTCGGCAATTGCGAAGCTGCCATCACGTCTTCAACGTTGGGATTGTTTCTTTTCCAATGTGCCCGAAGTTCCCAAAGTCCTTCATTGGTATAATCCGTGGGATAGTTCATATAAACAATCTGGTAATGATTGCGGCCTGGCTCCTTAAGCAATGAATAATTCACCTGACGCCTGATGACCATGGACGCAACGATCAGAAAAATGCTAATACCCAATTGCAGAAAAGTGATCACCCGTTTAAATCGCGGAAACGTAATGGTTTCAGTGCTCAGCAATCGGGTTGGCGTAGCGCGGGCAAATTTATAGACCATCACCAAAGGAGAAACACTACTGATGAATATAAGGAGGATAACCATCACAATGAGTGATGCGTTACCGCTGAATATCAACTTCCAGATATTGATTAGGAGTATGGGCTCAACAAATGAGTTTGCGCCAACAAGCAATAATAAGCTCAACCCAAATGAAATGCCCACCAAGGCAAACGACTCTTTGGTGAATGTCAACATGATTGTAAACTGACTCATGCCCGCCAGTTTTTTTACAGCGAGTTCCTTTGATCGATGCGGTAATGTAAGCGTGGTAAGATTAACAAAGGTGGTGAGTGCCAGAAAGAGAATCAATCCTGTGATGCAAAGTAATATCCAGATGCTGTATTCATCACCGTGACGGGCATCTTCACCGATTATGCGGGGACCAAAATAAATATCAGGAAGGGACTGCAATGAATAGGTAAGAGAAGTTTTATTCCGCTCTTTATTTAATAAAGTCTCGTAGCTCTCTTTTGTTCCGTAAACAATTTTGCCATACATCCCAAAATCAGTGTCATTGAACTGCAAGGTGGCGATGATGTCTTTATTGAATCCTAGGAGCACATTGAATTCTTCATGTGAGTTGGTTGGGAAATTACGGAATACAGCAGCCACCTTACCATGCACGGTATCTTTGAATGTGAAAAACGTAAGCAACCTACCAGCACTCTTTGAACTGCCGAAGTATTGAACGGACATTTTTTCGGAGAGCATTACCGAGGGTTCATTGGTGTTAAAATCTTCAAGGGATCCATCGATGATATCAAAGGAAAAAACAGAAAGCAATGAAGCATCAACAGAATGAATTTTCTGATCGTGATATAGCTGCTGATCGGTTGCAACATCTATCGCGTTCATTATTTTGACACGTGAAACAACAAGGGAGTCGGCTGAGCGAGAGGCAAGTGTATGATAAACAGGCAAAGGAATTTTAGCTGAAAGCCGGTTGCCACTATAGGCTTCCAGATTATTTCGCTGAATGAGACGGAAAATAGTTTGAGCATCTGGATGAAACCGGTCATACCCAAACTCACTTAACGAAAATAAACCGATCAATATCGTGCTGGCAAAGGCAACGGCCAGCGTGATGATCTTTAGCAAATACACCTCCCGGTTTTTTGAAATAATCCTGACGAATAACGGGGATTGTGACATGCTAATGGATAGGTATTTTGTTAAATGTAGTCAACAATCCAGCCATGATATAATCTTCGAAATTAAAACGAATTGATAATTTGAATGCTGAGTCTTGAAATAGACACGCCCGATGACGGACACATTTTTCTCTTTTCGGACAATGTAATTACTTCGATCCATGCTTAAATCTTTCCGCCTATTTGATGATTTTAATCATAGTATAGTAGAGCAATTATGGTGTCTTTTGTTTCTTCCACAAAGCATATGAAGGAGAAAAAGATGCGCACACTGGCAGAACCATTTCGAATCAAAATGGTGGAGCCGGTAAGAATCACAACAGAGGAATACCGAACGGAGAAACTAAAGCAGTGTGGTTACAATCCTTTTCAACTTCATTCTGATGATGTCTTTATTGATCTGCTCACCGATAGTGGCACCGGTGCGATGAGCGATCGACAGTGGGCGGGCATGATGATGGGTGATGAAAGTTATGCCGGAGCAAGAAGCTGGCTGCACCTGGAAGAAGTTGTTAAGGAATTAACAGGTATGCCTCACATTCTGCCCACGCATCAGGGAAGGGCAGCAGAAAGAATTCTCTATGGAATATTAGGAGGCAAAGGCAAAGTATTTTTTAGCAACACACACTTTGATACTACTCGCGCCAACATTGAATTCACCGGGGCAATTGCCATTGATATCATGCCGGAGCACGCCACTGATCCAGAAATAGACTTGCCATTCAAAGGAAACATCGACACGCATAAACTGAAAGAATTAATCATTCAATACGAAGTAAAGAATGTTGCTGCGGTGATCATGACCGTTACCAACAATTCATCCGGTGGACAACCGGTGAGCATGCTGAACATGAAAGGAGTAAGGGAAATTTGCGATGACTATAATATCATGCTGGTGATTGATGGTTGCCGCATAGCAGAAAACAGTTATTTCATCAAACACAGGGAGCCTGGATATGAGGATAAATCGTATGAAGACATTGCAAAAGAAATGTTGCGCCTGGCTGATGCGTTTGTGATGAGTGCAAAGAAAGATGGTCTTGTTAACATGGGCGGATTGCTGACCATGAAGGATGATGAATTGAGCAGGCAGTGTACCAACCTCCTGATCATCTCAGAAGGCTTTGCTACCTACGGTGGATTGTCCGGTCGCGATATGGAAGCGATTGCCATCGGATTGAAGGAAGTTTTTGATCCGGATTATCTCCACTACCGAATTCGAAGTACTGCGTATCTGGGCGAGCATTTAAAAGCCAAAGGAATTCCAGTTGTCTGGCCCATCGGTGGACACGCGGTTTACATTGACGCAAAGAAATTGTATCACAACATTCCTGTTGAAGAATATCCCGGACAAGCCTTGGTGTGTGATCTCTACACACAAGGAGGAATTCGTTGCGTGGAAGTGGGTAGTGTGATGTTTGGAAGATATGGTCAACAGGGAAATCTCATTCCTGCTAAAAATGAATTAGTGCGTTTAGCCATACCTCGCAGAGTATATACACAAAGCCATATTGACTATGTGATCGATGTGTTTGACGACATCATCGAAATGAAAGAGCAGAAGCATGGTTTCAAGATTACCTATGAGCCACCTTTTTTAAGACACTTCACAGCAAAGTTTGAAAAAATTAATCCTTAACTAATTATGAACAATCAGTTAAATATGATTCCAGAACATCTCATGCCGAGAAGCAGCGGCACCGATGAGATATTTAAAAATCGCCTGCTTGAAAAATTCACAAGAACACATATTTCTGTTCCGGTAACGATACACCTTATCGTAAGCATTGGAGTCTCATATTTTGCGCTCCAACAACATAGCCTCTTGGTTTTTGTTTCGCTATTCGCTGCTGGTTGGCTCTTCTGGACTTTTTCTGAATATTGGATTCATCGCTATGTATATCATGTAAAGACTGACAACAAATGGTTGTTGAAAATTCAACATACCGGCCATGGCATTCACCATCAATATCCTAAAGATCCTACTCGCCTTGCAATGCCTCCATTACCGGCTATTATTTTGATAGCAATTTTTTATGCACTCTTTTGGGTAATCATGGGAAACGATGCAATGGCATTCCTGCCGGAATTTCTTTTTGGCTATGTGCTTTACATTTCATTGCACTATGCCGAGCACCGCTATAAGGCTCCTAAATTCGGACCGCTAAACAGGCTGTGGAAACTTCACATGCTTCATCATTATAAATATCCAGAAACCAAAGTGTTTGGAGTATCAACTATTTTATGGGATAGAATTTTTGGAACGATGCCACCAAAGGGTTAAAAGTGACTTAATAAGGGAAAGGGAATGACCAGCATAACAAAAACATTTAGATTCGAAACGGCTCATGCGATTCACCAGTATCAGGGAAGTTGCAAGAACATTCATGGACATTCTTATGAGTTGCATGTAACGGTAAGAGCAAAGCAACCAACGGATGGATATGTGGAAGGATTAGGAATCATCCTTGACTTTAAAGAATTGAAAACTATCGTGCAATCAAATGTTGTGAATTCATTGGATCATAAACTCCTTCTGTCAAAAGCGTATCTTAAAATGAATAGACAACAATTTGCGTCCGATGAACTTGTCATTTTTGATGTAGAGCCAACTGCGGAAAACATATTGATATTTGCGCGCAATCAAATCATTAACTCCTTGCCGGCTTATGTTAAGCTTCAATCATTGAAGTTGTGGGAAACGCGCGATTCCTATGCGGAGTGGTCAGCGTGAGATTTTCACTTTGAAGTTTTTCAAAAACGTTTTCCCATTCTTTAACTCCTGCGACAGTTGTTGCACGGTTTTTTCATTCAGCACATGGCGCAATCTTGCCTTATAGGATTTTATATCCTCGTGAATGGGACAGGGAAATTGATCCGAACATTCTTTTAGTCCCAGTACACAAGAATGAAGAACATCTCCGCCATCAATTGCTTTCACTATAGCGGCCAGAGGAATGGGTTTGGACTTAGGCGCTAAATAAAATCCACCATTAGGTCCTTTTATGGATGAGATGATTCCTTCGCGGGCGAGAGTTTGAAGTATTTTGGCAGTAAATGGTTCCGGGGAGTCAATTTCTTTTGCGATTTCTTTTATGCTCAGCTTGGAACCATCTATGCTTTTGATCGCAATATAGAGCACAGCTCTGATGGCATATTCACAGGCTTTTGAAAACATAGGTTTTGCTAATCAGGTAAGATTAGTTATAAAATATCAGGTTGTCTTTGAATAAACAGAGATAAAATAAAAGGCATCAGGTAACCTGCGGTTCCTGATGCCTTAATGGGATATTCAGACTTTCACTCAGAAAATGTTGCTCATAAGCAGCTTGCAATTTCTGTTCGGCCTCGTCAAGTCCTTCAGTGATTTTATGTTTTAATGCGGAGGTTTCTTCGCTAACCTTGTCCGCCATTTCGCGATAATAGGTGATTCCGCTCATGATATTTTCATATAAGGTCTGAACATATTTATTGCGTTTTTGATCAATCTGTTCTTTGGCATCGGTTAACTGCTCGAGCCAATAATCAATATAAAGCGAAAGTTCCTTGATGAACATATGTGGTCTGCTTTTATCAGCGAGCACATTCGCTCTTCCGTAGATATGGTCAATCATTTTATGAAGCGATACAATTTCGGAGAAGTAAGCGATGTTTGGTCCAGGGCAAATATTTACTGCCTTTAGATTTCTGAAGGGTTTCAAGTTATACATGTTAACGGCAGCATTACTGAGGCCAATGCATAGGCATTCCTTATCCAAAACTTCCTTTAACTGTTTTTGATAGTCTTGCTCGGGCAAGGTTAATGATTGCAGTTGTTCTATTTTCTTTTTCTGATAGGTATGCGAGGCGGTGCAAATGGGCTCCGTAGTAAACTCTGTATTGGAGACCAGGAATTTTTCTGAACAGGGGCTGCCCGGCATTCCGTTTTGAATACGTTCTAGCTTTTCTTTTTCACCGGTGGTTCCTTTCAGATAATGAAAGCGAACTCCGAGCGGAGAATTTTTACTCAACACCACATCTTGTTCAGTGGCTTTGCTAAGTAATTGCAAGGTATGATCATCTACGGTAGTAGCTTCGGGTACGAGTAAAAAAGGAGTACCCCAACCCGTACCATCAATTTCATAGTGGCGATGCAGGAACTCGTCTTCTTCATGCGTGCCGATACCACCCTGCACGGTTATCTTCACGGGGTGCGCCTGCTCAAAGCCAGTTTTACCTTTGGCTACCAGTGCCTGATTATAAATTTCAAACAATTGGCTTACTAGTTCTTTTCTCTTGTTTTTAAATTCTTCCAGGATGGGTCCGAGTAAATAACCATCCGAGGCAAAGGCATGCCCTCCGCAGTTCAAGCCTGATTCAATTCTGAATTCACTCACCCACAGCCCTTTCTTAGCAAGCATTTTACCCTGTATAAGAGCTGAACGATAATCAGAAACTTTGATCACAATTTTCTTTTTAAAGATGCCAAGGTGATTGGCATCGAAGGCAGCTAACTTTTCCATGTAGCCAAACAGGCGAGGATTCATACCCGCAGAAAGAACGACCGATGAATTGGTAAGATCGCTCTGTGCGTATCCACGTAAGGCAGCTACGGCATCGGAGCTATCTTCTGCAATATTTCCTTGTTCATCAGGATTGTTTTTATCAAGCTTGGTCATGATGTTCACATCAATACTTCCCGCTTCGATCTCATGCTTGAGCCAATTTTCAAGTTGTTCTTTGTCCTGCGGATTATCCTGCGCAATCATTTCTTTATAGATGTGCTTAAGATCGCTGTCATCGGGCAGCATCTGAAAATATTTGTTAATCTCAGCGTCCGTTTCAAATGATTCGTTACGCAGTTTTTCTACTTGATTGTTAACTATGCGATTGACCAGATTAAGATAATCGGTGATGCGCCTGGCGCGATAGTCAACTTCCTTTTTGGAAATGCGATGATAAGGTTCATTAATCATCGGGTAATAATGACTCCTCATTTTCTCTACTAAATTATCCTCGATAATAGAAATGACTGAAGCGATACCAAACCGGGCCACTTTAATGGGAGTGTCGATGGTGTAGGCCAACCCCATAACAGGGATGTGGAACTTGTGAAGCGTGTTGTTGATGATCATAGCTATGTGATTATACAACGCAAAGATAATATAATAAAAGATAAATTTGTCTTTTATTAACACTACTTTCACAAACGGTTGAAATACTTTGGAGAAGACTTTTTAGAATTTTTACTTGCCCTATTCGATTTATTTGGTTGTTCATAGCACAGTTCAATCAAACTTCTTCTTGTTTAATCACAGCTTCGAATGTGCGGTACCTACAGGACAGGCCGAATGGAAGTTGAAAGGGGCATTGGATTTTGCTGATTACTCTGATCTTAAACTATTAACCGGATTCATTAACGCAGCTTTGAAAGATTGGTAACTTACAGTAAGCAATGTGATTGCCAATGCCACCATTCCGGTAACGGCAAAAACCCACCACGAAATTTCGATGCGATACTCATACCGTTGCAGCCATTGATTTGAGAAATAGTAAGCAAGCGGAACAGCCACCAAAATGGATAGCACAACCAACCAGACAAAATCGCGCGATAACATTTTCCATACGCTGTAAATAGTTGCTCCCAACACTTTGCGAATGCCGATTTCTTTGGTGCGCTGGCTAGCTGTAAACGATGCTAATCCAAAAATGCCTAAGCAACTAATAAAAATTGCCAACGCAGCAAATACACTTGCCAGTTTACCAATACGCTCTTCGTCATTAAACAAGCGCGCGTAATCATCATCTTGAAATTTATACTCGAAGGGTGCAGCTGCATCATGCTTTTCTATAACGGCTTCAATTTTATCCAAGGCACTCCGCACATCAGCATTGGAATTTATACGGATCGTTAAATACCCTGTCTCAACATAGCTAACGAAGTAGATGTGGGGCGATTGTTTTGAAAAGGGTGTCCACCGGATTTGATCTTTAATTACACCAACAATTTCTTTTTCCTTTCCAGAGCCAAAGTTCAATTTTTTACCAATTACACTTTCGTGGGATAAAAGTTTGGCAGCTAATTCATTGACAATCGCAGCCGATGAGTCGGTACTAAACTCTCGTGAAAAGTCGCGCCCCTCTATAAATTGAAATCCATTTGTCTTAGGGAAATCATGACTGCAACCATTGAGGGCAATCAAGGGTTGGCTGGCAGGATCTTTTCCTTCCCAGGTTAATGAAGCGTCAGTCCACATCGAACCTGTAATAGGGAAATCGGATTTGGCCACGTTAACTACCGCTCCTGTGGATAATAGGTCATGCCGAAGTGAATTGTAGTTTACTTTCGATAAATCTTCCGTTTGAACACGAATATGAAGGATGCCCTCACGATCGAAGCCTACAGGTCTGTCTTTGGCGTGTTGAATTTGCTGGAACACAACAACGGTTGTAATGATAAGCACGATTGAAATTGTAAACTGAAAGACAACCATAACCTTTCGCGGAAGGGATGCAAGTCGCCCGGCCTTAGAAGTTCCTTTCAACACCGTCACGGGATTGAATGATGACAGGTATAATGCTGGATAACTTCCGGCAAGAATACTGGTGACCACAATAAATATGAGCGTTATGAGAATGAAATAAGCATTGCTCCACGGAATGGTCATTTTCTTGTTTGCTAATTCGTTGAACAAAGGCAGATACAAAACCGCCATCGAAATGGCTATTAAAAATGAAATGGTCACCACCATCATCGATTCGCTTAAAAATTGATTCACCAATTGTTTACGAACCGAACCCATCACTTTGCGGATGCCCACTTCTTTTGATCGCTTTTCACTTCGGGCCGTGCTCAGGTTCATAAAATTGATACAAGCCAAGAGCAAAACAAATGCTCCAACCATTCCAAACATCCATACAAACTGAATTTTTCCACCGATGTTTTTTCCATCCTTGAACTCAGCATACAGATGCCACTTTTCCATGGGGAATAAAATGCCCTCTGGCTTTATGGACTTCATATCGTCTGACCCTTTTTGAAAGAGCAGATTTTTTATTTTAGGCTCGGCTTGCCGTAAGGAGGTTTTGTCGTTCAACAGAACAAAGCATTGAAAAGAAATATCCTCCCAACTATTCATTTGTTTACGTGCTGTCTCACTGCTTGTAAAATAGTAATCCATGGGCACCAGCATCTGCACCTCGCTAAATTCTGAATTGGAAGGAAAATCTTCGTACACCCCGGTTACGATCAGATTATCACGATTGTCTAGCTTGACTATTTTGCCGATGGGGTTATCACACAGCATAACATCCGCCAAGGTTTTAGACACTAAAATGGAGTGCATATTCTTCAGGGCATCTGTTGTGCCGTGTACCATGCGCAACGAAAACATTTCAAGAAACGAAGGCTCAACAAAAAGTCCGGGTTTTGAAAATTTTGCTTCTTCATAGCCAAGGATATGATCAACCTGATAAGATGTCAAGGCCACGTTCTCAAACTCTGCGAAATTATTTCTTAACTCTTGGGCAAAAAGGGGAGGTACTCCACTATCTGTAAAGTTATCGCTACCAAAGGTGAGGCTATGATAAACGTTGTATAGTCGGTCGTAATTCTTGAAAGATTTATTAAAACTCAGTTCGTCAAAAACCCAGAGGCCGATAAGCATAGCCACAGCCATGCCGATAGCTAACCCGCTTATATTGATCAATGAATAACCTTTGTTTCTTAGAAGACTTCTCCATCCGATCTTAAAGTAGCTTTTGTACATATCTCGGGTTTAGGTTATCGGCTCGGAGTTTTTGGTAGAACTACTCGTAATTAGTTTGTAGATGTTGATTATTAGGGAATAGTTTGATTATGATCCATAATCTTCAGCAAGTGTTCCCAAGTGCTTTTTTGTTCTGACCCTAAAGCTTTTACCTCCATATATAATTTAATGACCCGAGTATTCCGTACAAGTGATGGTGGGTGTCATTGTTCCTGGCATTGAAATTATTTTTGCTTATTCGTACCTCAATGCCTTCACAGGGTTTGCCCGTGCTGATGTTATTGTATGATAGCTAATCGTGAGTAGTCCTATAACCAATGCCAGAATACCTCCTGATACAAACACTAATAAATTAATGTTAATACGGTAGGCAAAGCCTTCTAACCAGCGATGAAGTGCGTAGTAAGTTATAGGGCTCACCATCACAAACGCGATAATAATAAGCATGGCAAAGTTGCGCGATAACAGTATAGTAATCTGGCTTTCGGTAGCTCCCAATACTTTTCTAACACCAATCTCTTTGGTCTTTTTCTCAATCGTGATAGAGGCCAGGCCAAACAATCCTATGCAAGAAATCAGAATGGAAAGCCCTGCCATAATCGCCACAACCGAACTCATTTGGTTATCGGAACGATACACCTCTTCAAAATGTGCATCCAGGAATGTATAATCAAATGGATAGGATGGCACCAATTCGTCCCATACTTTTTTTACCGCAGCTATTCCTTCCTCTGTGCGGCCTTTCTCTATTTTTACTGATAGTTCGTTGTAGCCCCACTCGGGATGCAGTGATAGCGCAAGGGTATTTACTTTATAGTGAAGGGAGTTGAAATTAAAATCCTTCACCACGCCTATGATGGTTCCAAGTGAGTCATTATGATACCAGTCGTGTCCAGCCTTCGTGTCAATTGTTTCTTTCAGCCTCAGTTCTTTGGCAAGCGATTCATTGATGATAAACGCAGAGCCATTTTTTGTAGGATTATCTTTTGAGAATCCCTGGCCTTCCTTCATCTCAATGCCATACACAATCAGGTAATCGTAATCCACATTTATATTGGAGGGTGTAATGCTCATCACTCCTGTATCGGCATTTAATTGTACTCGTGATTTGTCTTGATTAAGCGCAGGAACATGCCTCGAAACGAAATCGTGGATGTTTCCCTTTACTATTTCCGGCTTTATGGTTGGAGCAACTTCTACATACGTATAGGCGGTGAAATTCTTGAAATAGAGGTTGTGTTCAAGGGAACTACTGGATAGTAAAATAGTAAAGTCAAAGTGCGTATCAGAAGGTAAGTCGGCAATCACACCTGTTACGGTATAATCATTTTCCTCAAAACTACCTTTTAGGTGCAGCACCTTTCCCAAAGGGTCGGCTGTGCCAAAATACTTGTTAGCAACAGAAGTTGTTAGTACTGCACTAAAAGGTTTATTAAGTGCTAAAGAATTGCCAGCCTTCCAATCGAACGAGAAAATAGACAATACTTCTGGATCGGAATAGTACAGATTCTGTTCATTAAACAAAGACTCACCATACTTAAGTGTGCAGTCAAACCAATACCGGGTAGATATTAAACGTGCAGATTCAATAATATCTGGAAGTTTCTCTTTTAAGGCTAAGGCAATTGAATGCGGAGTCTCTGCACTCTCATTCACTTTTTGATTATTCTCGTAAGTAGTTGACGTTATCCGATAAATTCGATCGGTGTTATCAAAGAAGCGATCAAATCGCAATTCATATATTGAGTAGTGCAGAATCAGCATCCCCAAAGCAATACTGACTGACAATCCTAAGATGCTAATGGACGAATAATTTTTATTCTTTACTAGATTACGCCACCCGATTTTAAAATAGCTTTTATAAATACCGTAAGCATTAGGTTGATAACTTTTAAATGACTTCATAAACTCCGGCCGGAAGTATTTGATCACACTCCAGGCGAATTTCCAATTGGCTTTTTGAGGAGAGCTTTCATATTGTTTTTCAAAGACCTCCGTCAGGTCTCCTTCAATCTCTTCGAGATAGTCTTCGCGGCAGAACCAGCGAAGGAATTGCAGGGATCTTTTTGGGGGATTGCTTTTCATCTGTGTCTTGTAGACCTTAAACTGGTGTAGTAAATAGTAATCGGTAAGTGGTGATCGGTAATCTGTAAACCCGACCGATTACCACTTACTGATCACCGATTACCTTTTTCTCATATCTCAAGTCTCACATCTCCCTTCAGCCAAATGATATTTTGGGAATCTGCTTGTAGATACTGTTTCTTAAATCATATTGTGCATCAAGCATTCTTTTCCCGATTGCAGTAATGACATAAAATTTTTTACGCCTGCCGCCACGGTCTTCGGTAATTCCGCCAAAGCGTGATTTTACAAAGCCTTTGTCTTCAATGCGTTTCAAGGCTACGTGAACTGCGCTGATGTTCACTTTCTTTTCCAGCTTTTCTTCCAAGCCTTCAAGTATAGCAACACCATAGGCTTCATCGTGCAGGGCTGCTACCATGAGCAAAACCAGCTCTTCAAATTCACCCAGCGATTGTTGTTTCATTTGGACTTATTTACTTAACAAACGTGAATATAATTGATTAGTTTCACTTTTGTTAAGTAAATTAAACAAATTACTTCAGAGACCCACCTCATTAATTTCACAACACAGGCAACTTAAAACGCATCACCACTTCACCAGTCTGTTTGTCTATTTCTATTTTTTGGTTTTCAATGCCCATGTTTTTGCCGGTGGCGATCTTAAATAAGCCCGACAAAAATTCCATGCCGTGGTTCATCACCTTTTCCATATTTTCATGTTGCTGTGCTTCCGTATTTTGATTCAAAATCAACTCTGTAAGGGCTTCCTCTTCCACCAGTATATCTTTCATCACTTCTGAAACCAGCGTTTCTGGTTCTGCTTGTTCTGCTTCCTGCGTTGTAATTGTTTCTGTTTTGATAAACCCTTCCATGATTTTTTCAAGTTCCTGAAGGAATTGCGCTTTGCCAGCACCGGAGAAATCAACCGTGTCTAATGTGTTGCCATCATTGAGCACACCATCAAACAAATTCTGCTTCAGGTTAAGGCCAGATGCAATACTCATTTCAATAGAGTTGCGCGTTAAGAAATTAATGACCGTAAGGTTTTTGCTGCGCTGCCCAAGGCGATCTATTCTGCCGATGCGTTGGTTTTTCTTTGCAGGGTTCCACGGCAACTCAAAATTAATAACCGTATCGGCTACTTGTAAATTAAGACCGGTACCACCAGCCTCGGTAGAAAGAAATATTTTGCATTGCGGATCAGTCTCGAATTTCTTTACAAGCTTATCACGGTTTTTCATCGCCACTTTACCGCTCAGTTGCGCAAAGCCAATACCACATTCGTGCAACATTTTTCCGATCAGGTTGAGCATCGTTACCCACTCCGAGAAGATAATTACTTTGCTGTTGCTGTTTCGTAAATCCAGTTTTTCCATCAGCACTTCCTTCAACTCCTTCAGCTTAGGCGAAATGTATGATTCCTTATCAATAAGGTAGGTGGAATCACAAACCATGCGCATGTTTGCCATCAATAGCATGAGCTTCTGCTGATCGTAAGGCGAGATATATTTCTTTCGCAGAATGGTGGCAATACCTTTGGCGAAATTAGCATGGTACGTTTGCTGTTCCTCGTGCATGGCAATGGGTATGGTAATCTCCGTAACGTTGGGCAAATCTTTAATCACTTTCCGTTTTTCTCTTCGTATAAGAATGGGTTTCAACCGGTCGTTAAGTTGTTGTAAGTTGTAATACCCTGCAATCTTGGTTTTATTGTGTTCGTCAAAATAGCAATGCTGATATGAAAATTCCCAAAGCGGTGTGAGGTAGTATGGATCTGCAAATTGAACGATTGAGTACAAATCAATCAGGCGGTTTTCAATTGGCGTGCCCGTAATGACGAGCGCATGTTTCTTGGTAAGCAGTTTAATACTTTGCGCTGTGACGGTCGAGAAGTTTTTGATTTTCTGCGCCTCATCAAGAATAATGAAATCAGGTTCCATGCGGTTGATTTCCCGCCAGTCGCGCAAGATGGTTTCGTAGTTCACGATTAGAAAGTATGCTTTGCTGTTTTTGTAAAGTGTTGCACGCTGTTCAGGCAAACCGTCTACTACCTCAGCTTCTTCGTGCGAGAATTTATTGATTTCCTGTTTCCATTGTTCTTTTAAGGATGCCGGACACACGATTAACGTGCGCTTAAAATTGAAGATCACCTTCTTCATCACTGCCGTAGCCACAGCTTGTATGGTTTTCCCCAAACCCATTTCGTCTGCTATGATGGCACCTTCACGAAACGTAGCAAACAAAACACCTTCTTGCTGGTATGGAAACAGCGGCACCTTCATCAACGAAAAATCAAGTTTCGTGTCGCGCTTTTGCACGTCAAGCAGTTCGTTGTCCCAGGCCCGTTTTACTTTCTCTTCTACTTCGGGGCGGATAAGTATTTTATGGAAATCAGCGGCATCGCGAATGAACAATAAAAAATCTTTCACCGCTTTATCTTCAACATAATTCTTCTTGCCAAAGTATTTTTTAATCAATGTGTTCATGTCAGCATCAACTTGATGTGGATAATGCCACGTGATGCGATAATCATTTAGCGGATCGAGATAGATTTCTATAAACGGATACGTTTTGTCTAAGCGCTTGAAGAGCTTCTTGTTTGATAACAGCTTTTCAAAAAGAAACATGATGTGCTTGGTGGTGCCCAGCTTATTCGTCCTGCAATCAGGATTGTTAATGTAACCGGTCTTGTTTTTAAAATCGCGAAGGGTCACTTTATATTTAACACCTTTCTCATTTACAAGAGTATGTTCGCCATAAATATTATCGGCAAACGCTACTTTGTAATTGGCTTTGCCGGCTTTTTCCTTTCGCTCTGCCAGCACTCTTTTTATCATGCCTTCACGCGTATAAGCCTGGCCTTGCAGGGAAGGTCGTGGTTCTGTTTTTTCCAACTCTTCCTTCACCAGCATAAGCGCGGCAATACCATAAGCATCCCAACTTACTTTTTTGCCGTTGCGATAATATTGCGCCTCTTCTTCAATTACTTTAATGCTTACTTCCTGATCTTCTTCATACGCATCGGTCACTAAAATATCAAAAGCCTTGCTGGACTGGCTTAACACCTGGCAATTGCTATTACCAAATAAAGCCTCCCCTTTTTTATGCTCAGCAAAATTGAGGGTTTCATCTTTCTTAAGTTGTACGAGCTGGTGGTTTATAATCTTGATCATAGAACTTAAATTGGTTTTTTGTGAAGGATGTAAAGATGCACGCATCGTCCTTATTTATCAAATACGGGCAGCGATTATAGATTAGGATTGTTACTTATCGGCACTAATCTTTTCCAGCTTTTCGAATGCTTCTTTGTGTTTGCGCTCTCGAATCTGCTCAAGGTTGTGCAACTTCCAACGCACCGAAGGAAGATTGACGATTTCCTTTGCCTTTTCCATTCCCAATAAAATCCAATCAGGATTTTTGGATTTAAAAGTCAGGAGCAATTTTTTTTCAGTCTCCGTCATTTGGGAAGCGATCGGAATTCCGATGGTATGGCCTATCGGTGGTCATGCAGTTTATATTGATGCAAAGAAATTATATTACAACATTCAGGTGGAAGAGTATCCAGGACAAGCATTGGTGTGTGATCTCTACACACAAGGAGGGATTCGTTGCGAGGAAGTGGGTAGTGTGATGTTTGGAAAATATGATCAACAGGGAAAACTCATTCCTGCTAAAGCTGAATTGGTGCGCTTAGCCACTCCTCGCAGAGTATATATACAAAGCCATATTGATTATGTGATTGATGTGTTTGATGATATCATCGAAATGAAAGAGCAGAAGCACGGATTCAAGATTACATATGTGCCCCCTTTTTTAAGACACTTCACGGGTGCAGAAGAATAATTTCTCATCATAGCGCCTGGCGAGTAGTTGTTCAAATAGGAACCGGCAGAAAAATCTCTAAATTCATATCTGACATAATGTATTTCAAACCAAACCAAAACCTATGAAGAAGTTTTTACTAGTAAGCTTCTCATTCGTCTTTGTGCTCAGCAGCGTCTGGGCGCAGGATCGAGTGATTTCTGGTAAGGTCACATCCGCAGAAGATGGATCGACTTTACCTGGTGTGAACGTGGTCGTTAAAGGGACCACGAATGGAACTGTAACGGATTCGGGGGGTAGTTACAAGCTCACGGTATCCGGATCGGGAGGTACTCTTGTTTTCTCATTTATCGGACTGCAAACTCAGGAACTTGCCATTGGCGATCGGTCGGTAGCGAATATTGCATTAACACAAGACGTAACACAACTCTCTGAGATCATTGTTACTGCGCTTGGAGTAAAAGTAGATAAGGACAAGTTTGCATCTTCTGTTTCAACGGTGCAAGGTGGCAATGTAGCACGCTCTGGTGAGACAGGTCTTTTGCAGGGTTTGTCAGGTAAAGCAGCGGGTGTTCAAATAACAAAATCAGGTGGCGATCCTGGTGCTGGTGCATACATTCAAATCAGAGGTCAGAATACCATTAATGGTAACGCTCAACCTTTATTCATTATTGATGGTGTGCCGATCAGTAACTCAAATGAGTATGGACTTACCGGTGCTGCCAACTCAATTAATGCTCAATCAAGAGCCAATGACATCAACCCCGATGACATTGCTTCTATGGAGGTACTAAAAGGTGCCTCTGCTGCAGCATTGTGGGGAACAAGAGCTGCCAACGGAGTTATCATCATCACCACAAAAAAAGGAAAGGATACTAACGGTAAGGTCAATATTGAATTCAAATCAACCATGTCTTTTGATAAGGTGAACAAGATACACGACTTGCAGACCACCTACGGAGGCGGTACAAATGGTCATTACAGACAAGGAAACAGAGAAACCTGGGGAGATAAAATTGCTGATCGCACTGGCGGACCAGATTCGTTTATCACAGATCCGGCAGCACTAGGTTATAATGGATTCGTAACGTTCCCCGATGGCACTAAGCGTTATGCGATTGCCACAGGAACAGGAACTAGTTTAAGTGGCACAGGAGCTGCGGCCCATGGTGGCAAAAATTCAAAGGACGTTTATGATCACCGGTATGATGCTTTTCAAACAGGCCATTTCATTGATAATAACATCCAGATCAGTGGTGGAAATGCCAGAACTACGTTCATGGTAAGTTATTCTAATTTAAATCAGCAAGGTGTCGTTAAAAGCTTTAGTGATTACAAAAGAAACTCAGCACGTGTAAATGTGTCAAGTCAATTTACGGATTGGTTCAGGGCTTCTGCCAACGTTGCTTATGTAAATTCATTCTCAACCCGTTCGCAGGGTGGTGATAACGTGGACGGCTTGTTGTTGGGTGGTCTTCGCACATCTCCTGACTTTGATAACAGCTATTATACGGGTGATTATACTACTACAACAGGATTAGTACAACCTGATCGTCACGTTTCGTTCAGAAATCCATTGGGTAAGAATTTTGGACCTAGCTATTCAAACCCTTTATGGAATATTCATAATAACAAGAACACAACCAATGTGGATCGCACGATTGGAAATCTGGAATTGGCTTTGGATCCAACCGAATGGTTGAATATCACCGGTCGCGCTGGCATTGATAATTTCACGGATCATCAGAACGAAACATTCCCTCAGAAATCTGCCAGTTATAATACAGGTTACATGCAGAGAAACATTACAACAGAAAGCCAGTTCAACGCTGACCTTTTTGCGCGTGCCAGTAAGTCGTTTGGTGAGAATGAGAAGTTTAGCGCCAACCTTTTGGTGGGGGTTAACTTCAATGATAGAAAGAGAGAAACCGTTCACACTCAGATAACGGATTTTATCATCCCAAATGCTCCTGATCTTCTGACCAATGCATTGAACTCAAACTTACAGGCCTATAACTATAGGAATCAAATCCGTACATATGCCTATTATGCGTCTCTGGATTTAGCAGCAGCGGATCAGCTCTTCCTTACGTTGACAGCCCGCAGAGAAAGTGCTTCAACTTTTGCTAATAGCTTCTTCTTTCCGTCAGCCGCTTTGGCATGGCAGTTTACTAAGCTTGACGCATTGAAAGATAATAATTTGTTAAGTTTTGGTAAGCTTCGCCTCTCCTATGGTCAGGTGGGTATTCAGCCTCAACCCTACCTGAATTTAACCCAATTTAACCCAACGTTTTACGGTGATAGTTATGCCTATGGATTGGCCGCAGTCAGTGGTGTTTATGGTGGTGGATATACCCGCAGTACCTTGCAGGGTAATCCTGACCTGAAGCCAGAAAGAAAAACAGAAGTAGAAATTGGAACGGATTTACGCTTTTTCAATGACCGCTTAAACTTCTCAGCTACGGCCTATTCAAACCAGACTACTGATGTTATTCTTACGTTGTCTGTTCCCTATGAAACAGGTTTTGCTTCGAAGAACATAAACGCTGCAGAAATTCATAATAAAGGTTTGGAGTTAGAACTTGGTTATGACGTTTTGAATAAAGGCAACCTGAGATGGAATATTTCAGGTAACTGGGCAGCAAACAGGAATATTGTTTATTCATTGGCAGGTTCAGCAGCTCAGGGTGTACCGGGAAATGGTGCCTACGGTGGCCAGTCACTTATTGAAGGACAACCTTTTGGTGTGTTCTATGGAACAGACTTTCAAAAAGAGGCAGATGGTAAATACAAACTAGACGCTAATGGTTTTCCTTTGGATGGAATTGAAAATGAAGTGATCGGTAATCCAAACCCGAAATGGAGAGCTGGCATTGGAAACAAGTTCGAGTTTAAAGGCATTTCATTATATTTTCTGTTTGACCAGGTATATGGTAATGATTATTGGAATGGTACTCGTGGCGCTCTTTATACATTCGGTACACATGCCGATAACGGTATTACCTCCACAGCTCCAAGCGCTTTGAAAACCTATGATGGGCAGACAGTTCCTGCTGGTTCTGAATTCCGAGGCCAGATTAAGGACTTCGGAGGCGGGCCTGTTGCTTTAACTCAGGCATGGTATAAAGGACCAGGAACTTCGTTTAACCAGGCATCTGCAAAACAGTTTGTTGAAAATGGTGGATCAACCCGACTTCGTGAAATCACGATTGCCTACAGGGTGGCCGGTAGCGGATTCCGTAAGGCATCGAAGTTATCTTCTATCGACTTTAGCTTAACGGGTCGTAATGCATTTCTGTGGACAAAATACAGAGGGGTAGATCCTGAGACTAATATTTCAGGTGCATCACTTGCCCGTGGTTCAGATTGGTTCACCAATCCCAACACGAAATCGATTTTGTTTTCTATAAAGATTTCCTACTAGAGACGAAATAACTTTAAATGACATTTCATATGAGAAATAAAATATTTATAAAAGCAGTTAGCATTCTAATTGCCTTAACCGTTTTCACTTCCTGTGCGGATTTGTTGGATACGCAAGACATAAAAGTCAATCCAAATGCTCCTGCAGATGCGCCTATCGATGTGTTAATGTCAGGTATGCTTGTTGGTCTTGGCACCGTTCATGAAGACACGGATACCCGCATTGCGTATATGTGGGCTGGCCAATTGGCAGGTCTTAGCCGCCAACATGCTGGTTTTGGAATTTACAACGTGGCGGCTTCTACATTTGATAACAGTTGGTCTGTTGCCTATTCAGCTGCAGCAAATGCGAGAATTATACAGGGAAAAGCTGCTCCTCTTAATAACAAAGTAGCGCTCGGCATAGCTCAGGTGGCGGAGGCATTAATTATCGCTAAGATTACCGTTCTGTATGGAGATGTTCCTTACACTCAGGCTTTTGATGAAATTGCTTATCCAAAACCAATATTTGATAAACAAGTTGACGTTTACGCAGCGCTGATCAAAGTATTGGATAATGCCTATGCTAATTTATCTACCGGAGTGGGTACCGTTGACGGCTCAAAAGAGTTCATCTTTGGTGGTTCCTCCAGCAAATGGGCTAAAGCAGCTAAAACTTTGCAGGCAAGACTTTATCTCCATCTTGGTCAATATGCCAATGCAATTACAGCTGCGGGACTTGGTATTTCGTCTACCAATGGGGATGCATTAACTCCTCATGGAACAGCGCAGACTATTGACAATAACTTAAACTTTGACTTTTTCGAGAATTCAAGACCTGGAGATACAGGCTTTGATGACCCTGCATACTTGCCGGTTTTCATGAGAACCCGTTTGGATGGAGTAGCTCAGGCCGCAGGTGAGGCGAAACGTAATTCTGCTACGGATGAAACTGCAGTTTATAACCACTTTTTTAAAGTTGGTGTATATTCATCAGGGGCATTAGATCCTAACACAGTAGATGGCATGTTTGTAGCGGATGCCCCGCACCCGATCATTACTTTCTATGAGAACCAGTTAATTATCGCAGAATCACATGCTCGTCTTGGAAATATTGCTGGCGCAGTGATTGCCCTTAACTCAGTAAGACAAGTTTTGAAAACGGGATATATAAATGGAAAAGTAATAGAGCAGGATTATCAAGATCTGGGTATTCAATATGATAATTATGCAGATGCTGATTTTACTCCTGGTGGACTTGCTAACCCAGTAAGCACTGGCAGAGATCAGCAGAAAGGATTACTCTATGAGATCATCTCTCAGAAGTATATTGTTTCCCTGGCTCAGTATAATGTGTTTACAGATGTACGCAGGCTGGCAAAAGCAACACCAGTAGTACAGTTGCCAATTCCTCCAACAAACACTAGAGGAATCCCCGGACGCTACATCTATCCTCAGAATGAGATTAACACCAATAGTGCTAATGTGCCTAGTCCTCTTCCAGATCAGTTTACTAAAATACCGATCTTCCAATAACAGGAATTAGTGAAAAATGAAAGGAGACGAGTTTACTCGTCTCTTTTTATTTTAAGTGTATCCCATGGAAAGAGGAAAATGCAGTCAGCTGATGACTTTATTGTATTCGATATCCTTTCGTGTAAAACCCCAATTTTTAGAATTCTAGTCATCGTATTTAGTGTTAAATTCAACACGTTTAATTCAACACTATGGCCACCGATTTTTCTACAGCAAACTTCAACATTGATACAGGTAATCAAAATACCTACGATGCCATCGTAATCGGCTCTGGTATTTCAGGAGGCTGGGCCGCGAAAGAACTTTGTGAGAAAGGATTGAAAACGCTCGTTCTGGAGCGGGGCCGTAATGTAGAGCATAACAAAGATTATCCAACGGCTAATAAAAATCCATGGGAGCTTAATCATCGCGGTGATCTTACTGAAGAATTCGTGAGGGAGAATCCCCTCATTAGCAAATCGGCAGGCATCTCTGAAGACACGCAACACTTTTTTATTAAAGACAAAGATCATCCTTATGTTCAGGAAAAACCATTCGATTGGATTCGTGGCTACCAGGTTGGGGGCAAGTCGCTCACCTGGGGTCGTGCCTGTCAGCGCTGGAGTGAATATGAGTTTACAGCTCCTGCCCGATTTGGTTACGGTATCGATTGGCCGATACGCTACAACGATGTGGCGCCTTGGTATTCGCATGTAGAAGATTTTATTGGTGTATGTGGAAATAGGGATGGTGTTGATTCGATGCCCGATGGTGAGTTCCTCCCACCGTTTGATTTGAACTGCGTTGAAGAACATATTCAAAAAAGCATCAAAGAGAATTTTGGTCGTCATCTCGTGCAGGCACGCTGGGCGCACATTACTAAACCGAAAGACATTCATTTACAACAAGGTCGTGGCCAATGCATGGCAAGAAATCTTTGCATGCGTGGTTGCCCGTTTGGAGGATATTTCAGTTCAGTGTCTTCGACATTACCGTGGGCGGAGAAAACCGGGAATCTTGCTATTCGTCCACACTCGGTGGTACACTCTATTATCTATGACGAGAAAAAGGGAAAGGCTTCGGGCGTGCGCGTCATTGATGCTAACACCAAGGAAGTGGTTGAGTACTTCGCAAGAATTATTTTTGTGAATGCTTCGGCCCTTAATAGTAACCTGGTGCTATTGAATTCCAAATCTAAACGCTTCCCGAATGGATTGGGTAATGATAGCGGATTGCTGGGCAAGTATGCCGCGTTTCATATTTACCGGGGCTCTGTATATGGCGAGATGGAAGGCTTTGAAGACACGTATTACTTTGGGCGCAATCCTACGGACGCCATCATTGCCAACTATCGCAACCTGAAAAAGCAAGACACCGATTATGTAGGTGGGTTCACTACTTTTATTAGCGCAAGACGCCAGGAATGGTATAACAATGCCATGGAAAGTGCGATCGGTGAAGACATGAAGAAGAATGCGATGAAGCCCGGGGGCTGGTATGCGTATATGTACATGCAAGGCGAAACCATCCCTAAAGAAAAAAATCATGTGCGCCTGAGTGAAACGGATACCGATCAGTGGGGCATTCCATTATTGATCACTTCCGTGGATTATGACGACAACGATAACAAAATGGTGAAAGACTTTTTAGAGCAGAGTACCTTAATGCTGGAGAAGGCAGGAGCTAAAAACATTTCCCAACATGATACGCACCAGGCACCGGGTTTGGACATTCACGAAATGGGAGGCTGCCGCATGGGTCGCGATCCGAAAACTTCTTTATTGAATGAGTGGAATCAATTGCATGCGTGTAAAAATGTGTTTGTTACGGATGGCGCCTGCATGACCAGCACAGGGAATCAAAGCCCCTCCATTTTATATATGGCATTAACCGCTCGCGCTGCAAATTATGCGGTAGAGGAAATGAAGAAGGGTAATTTGTAAAAATCGCTATCCATGTTTAATTCGGGTAAGCGCTACTTGCTTTACGCGATGATAGACTAGTGGCAGCTGCTACCACGCGATAACGATGAGATTGTGAATAGCAAGCCCCAGAACTGCGATAGAAAACACGGTCACCACACTAATAAAGTATTGTATTTTTCTGGGCGGGTCATGAAAGAGGTCTTTTAGCATTTTCTTTTGATAGGGCAAAGTACCGGTCTTACTGTAAACAGGATATTAAACTAGTGCGTTTTGATATAAAGATTTTATAAGGATTCCTTTAATGGATATTCTCATGTTGTCCGCACCGCACCAATGCCCGGCTGTCATTGAGTTTAGCTGATTGTTAAGTTAATGATAATTCAACCTCAAAGCTTTGCATCGAAGGAAGTATCCCATAAGGGAACTGTAAAGTGACACCGTGTTCCTTTTCCGGGAGATGAATTAATTTCAAACTTGCCTCCTAATTCATTTACCCTACGCATAATATTCTTCAAACCATTTCCCTTTTTAACAGTAGCTAAGTCAGCACCAATGCCATCATCTTGTATTTTGAATATGAGCCGATCGGTTTGCCATTCGCAGAAAACAAGAATGTTTTTTGCCTGGCTATATTTGACGGCATTATTAACCAACTCTTTCGTGATCAGCATGGTGTTGCGAAGTTGTATGTTGTTTAGAGAAACGGATCGATCCACATTGGGTAGTTGAATAGAAAATTCTATACCAGAATACTCGAGGAGGTTCCCGAGCTGCTCTCTCAGATAAATCATTAATTGTTCAAGCGATTTATTTTCAGGATTCAATGCCCAAACAATTTCACCCATGCTGTGAATCAGCTTTCGGGCAATCAAGGTAATGTCATTGAGCTCCTTTCGATGAACCGTGTTAAAATCGTTTTGGTCTTTAATCACTTCGCTCATCAGACTGATTTGTGTTAACCCGGCACCAATGTCATCGTGCAGTTCCCTGCCAATTCGGACACGCTCTATTTCTTGAGTTTGCAAAATTCTATCCGTGATGGATTTCTGCTGATCTAAGTAGGCGATCAGCGTGGCTTCTTTTTCTTTTCGGTAATTATAAAATTGTTTTGTTATACCCGCGGTCATGAGAATGACTTCAAGGACATAGCCAATCGACATTACTGTGCTGGAAGCTAGGGGTATATTAATAATTCCACTACCGCGGAGCACAATGGCCAGTGAGGAAATGATAGTCACCAGCACAGCGGCAAAAAAATACAAGACAACTTTGTTTCCCTTCATAGACAACCATAGCAAATAAGACATGAGCATTGTGGCTATGATAATATTAGAAGAAAAATAGACAGTTAGGTAGATGGCCATACTCGTCTCGGTAATAGGGACAAAGGGTAAAAAGGGGGTTGAACTCCATAGGATCAGAAAGATTAGAAAACCAGTTAGAATTTTTCGAGGGAGACTCGTTGAATCATATGGTTTGCAAAACTGCAATGCATTCGCTGCAAAAAAACAGGCAGAAACCGCGCTGAGCCCCGGACCTAAGCGTGTGGCTAACTCAGGATGATTTGGCCATAAGTATTGAAAAGCAAAACCCTCGGTAGTCCAGAGCCAGGTAAGGGCAGTTAAGATATAAGCGCTATAAAAAAAGAAAAGACGATCACGGGTATTGAAAAGAAAAAAAATTCCGAATAGAAATGTGATGATGAAAATCCCTGAAACAATTCCTGAAAAGAGGTAGTCTCCTTCTATATGCTCAAGAAATGCGTTGATCGAAAGTATGCGTATGGGCATTTGTAAGGTATTGCCCTTATGTTTCAGATGTAGCAATACCGTGACTTCTGTACCAGGGGATAGTTCGATCGGAAAGGAGAATTCATTAAAATAAAGAGGCCGTTGATGGTAAGGAAAATTATCACCTAAAATGAACGTGTTGACGATTGAATCATTCTGTATCAAGTAGACATCTACCTCATTTAATCTCGGATTTTCCAGAACAGCATAAATGCTGTTGTCGAGAGCCTTCACATTCTTAATGGTAAATGCGATCCAGTAGTTATCTTTTGCGATGCCAAGATTCAAATCAGGATTTTGATTGAGTGTAAACTTTCCTTGCCTGAAAGAATGCAGTGCCTGCTGGTATGTTACTAATGAATCACCAACGCTTGCATAGCTGATTTCCTGAAAGGTGATTCTTCGATCGTCTTCTTCTGAATAGCTTACCAGGGTTGCTTGACTAAATCCCAGGCTAACCGAGGTGATCAGGATAAGTGCTAGTGCGAATACTTGTTTCAGATCTTTCATGCCAAACCGGTCTAAAGAATTTAAATCGCAAACGCGAAATCCTTGTGGTGAACTAAGATTCTGCCTTAATGCCGAGTGTAAGTATCGCCCCCAGGATAAGCTGAACACCGATTATCTCAACCGGAAGATTATAATCTCCTGTCCATGAAATAAGGTAACCTATTCCAAGCGAGGCTACTGTGCCGCCCAATAATCCTGCGGTGTTCATCGCACCAGTAATGGCTCCACTGTGATTTTTGCCTAATCCGGTTGCCACGGCCCATGCAACGGGTGCAGTCACATCCATGAAGGCGAGCCCCAAGGCTAGCATGATAATCGTAATAGAATTATTATCCGTAAACGTGGCTAGCAGCATGACTATACCCGACAGACTTAATCCCACCAAGGGAACAATGCGCCTGCCCCAGCTGATGCCCATCTTTTTTACAAGATAATCACTGAGTGCTCCACCAAAGAGACAGCCAACTGCGGCCAGTATAAATGGCAGTGAAGTAGAGTAGGTCAATTCTTCTTGTGGTATTCCCCGGCCTTGGTGTAAATATTTTGGGAGCCACGAAATGAAAAAGAAAACCCCGCTGGCATAACAGTAATAGACTACCATTAAAAACCAGAAATTTTTGGTGTTAGCAATTTCCTGCCAAGAAGAAGTATTTTCCGTTTTTTCAACAGGGGCATCATCGCGTGTTTTATAAAAGAGCATCCACAGCACCACCCATAAAACGCCAATCACGCCCAGTAGATAAAACGTAGTGCGCCAGCCAAAATTCATCTGCATGGGAATAATAACGAATGGTGTAATAGCCCCACCAATCCGACTCGACATCCAGATGACCGCTTGCGCACGACCGCGTTCTTCAACGTTGAACCATTTTCTTACTGCAATGGATGCGTTTGGATAGGCTCCTGCTTCACCAGCACCAAAGAGAAACCGCACTACGAATAAGGATGCAAACCCACCAACAAGACCTGTAAGACTTGTAAAGACTGACCACCAAATCACCACACGAGACAACGTTTTCTTTTCACCAAACCGATCGCCCCATAAACCAGTAGGTATTTCAAACAATCCATAGGAGATGGTGAAGGCGGCTAGTATCCAGCCAAATTGACTTTCACTCAAACCAAGCTCACGCGTGATTTCAATGCCTGCAAAGGAAATGGCATTACGGTCAAGAAAGGTGATGATGGATAGAAGCGCCAGTAATGCGAGGAACCAATGCTTTCGTTGCATAGATCAATTTAGGGCTTAATAAAAGGTAAAAGATATTGAATTTCGGTTACCCAACAGGCACGGCTATTCCAGCTATTTTATAAATGGCTGATCTTGTATGGTTAATTGAAAACAAAAAAGCCCTCATGTAAGGGCTTTCAGTCAATTTAATTAAAGTACCCGGGACGGGAGTTGAACCCGTACAACCTTTAAGGGTCACAGGATTTTAAGTCCTGCGTGTCTACCAATTCCACCACCCGGGCGGACCCAAACAAAAAAAAGAAGCCGCATTGTCTGCGGCATTTCTTTATCCGTTTGAGCGGGAAACGAGACTCGAACTCGCGACCCCGACCTTGGCAAGGTCGTGCTCTACCAACTGAGCTACTCCCGCTTTTTACCCCCTCCATTTCTGTAAGGGACTGCAAATTTAATATCCCATATCAAATATGCAATAAAACCTCATTATTTTAAGAAATTAAGTGTTTCTGAGATCCGTTAGTTTCTTTTACGAGAAACGTATCTCGCTAAGCCACAGGTAAATTAAAATTGAAATAGATTCTTTTGCCGGAATTTTAAAACTTGCCTTTATATTCATTACAAACTTTTAAGCTCTATGAAAAAGATCATCGTCATTGCATTTTTCTTAATGATTGGCCTCTCCTTTAAAGGATTTAGCCAAATTGTATATTCTTCCGTCAAGGGAGAAAAGTACCACACGGCAGATTGCAAACTTTCGGGTGATGCCGGTGGCATGAAGCTGGATGGCGCAAAAAAAGCAGGCAAAAAACCATGCGGAGTATGTAAACCCGATGAGCACATTAAAGATAAAGTAGCCCAATGCTCGGGCAAGACAGCCGATGGCACTCGCTGCAAACGTATGACAGGCAGCAAAGCCGGCAAATGTTTTCAGCACACAGCGCATTAATTCTACTGAAGGTTAAACTCAATCCATACTTGCACGCAGGAAGCAAAGAATTA
Organism: Cytophagales bacterium; assembly: GCA_031416795.1. GTDB lineage: Bacteria > Bacteroidota > Bacteroidia > Cytophagales > Cyclobacteriaceae > ELB16-189. The sequence continues at coordinate 28,772 of JANOUH010000381.1, forward strand.
TTAGAAGCAACCCGGTATCTGAAGGCTCACCACATCCAGTCGCAGATTGCAGTTGTGCTTGGTACCGGCTTGGGTGAGGAGTTCGTGAGTCGAATTAATAATCCGGTTTTCATTCCATATAATTCAATTCCTTTTTTTCCTGTCTCGACAGTGAGTGGTCATAAAGGCCAGTTTGTATTCGGTGAAGTGGCAAAGAAAAAAGTGTTGGTCATGCAAGGTCGCATTCATTATTATGAAGGGTATGACATGCAAAAAGTAACATTTCCTATTCGGGTCATGAATGCACTGGGAGCGGAATCATTGTTGATTTCCAATGCTGCGGGCAATCTCAATCCATCTTGGAAACAGGGCGAATTGATGTTGATTGAAGACCACATCCATGCAATGCCAGATGGTCCGCTGCGGGGATTGAGCAGAGTGGAAAAGGGGAATCTTTTTTTGGATCAGAGCGAACCTTACTCAGCTTCCATGAATAAAATTTTAAAGTCGATTGCGCGGGCAAAAAAGATTGGCCTGCGCGAAGGGGTATATGTCTCCAACATGGGGCCTGCGTTAGAAACAAAAGCTGAATAT
>JANOUH010000382.1:0-7721 GCA_031416795.1 Cytophagales bacterium
GTGTCGAGTTGCTGCATGACCAGATTTGGATCGGTGTTATTTAAGATAATATCATAGAGCGTTTCGTCACCGTGCTTTTCGCTGAATTCAAAATCATGATTGTGATATCCGAATTTCATTCCTGATTTTTTGCAGAGTTCACCACTCTTGTTGAAGACTTCCAGTATTTGCATCAGCGCATCTTTTGATTGGCGCACTTTAGAATCCATCGATGGACTAATCACAAACTCCTGTCCCATGTAGGCAGCATCTTCCACCGTATATTTCCATGAATCCGTAAAGTCTTTTTTTGTAGCGTCCCAGTGCTTACTCATGTTTAACACCGTGTGTCCACTTGGCATAGTCATGCCCAGGTCCTTTAAAACTTTCTTGAATTCCTTTGGAGTCCAGCCATAGAATTTTCTATCTACATAGTTGGCGTGCTCAACATGTTGGTAACCAAATTTAGCCAGTTCCTTTAATGTGCCTAGTGGATCTTTTTTCATTTCATCGCGAACACAATAAAGTTGCAAGCCTAATAATTTCTTTTTAGGAGGATTGGCAAACATGGAAGTGGAAAGCAAAGAGCCTCCAGCAACTGCGAGGGCACTCTTTTTAAGAAAATCTCTGCGTGAAGTTGTCATGGTCGTTAATGTTTTAATGATTGAAAATACATATTCAATGTAAAAGATGGAAATCCTTTTTTTTGAACGGTCTTAATCAACAATAAGTATTGATAAACGGAAAAATCAGGTAGTAAAAAAGAAACTCCGGCCCTTCAGCAGAGTCCGGAGTTTACATGTAAATCTGATGAAGACACCGTAGTTCAAATAAAACGATGCTCTAATCAGGAAAGAAATGTATTACACTGATTCTACTTCTGTAATTACTATTTTCTCCATCACATCTCCTTGGCGTATAGCATCAATCACATCCAATCCTTCATACACTTTTCCAAACACGGTATGGTTGCGATCCAGGTGTTGTGTGTTTTGGCGATTGTGACAAATAAAGAATTGTGATCCTCCGGTATTCCGTCCGGCATGAGCCATGGACAAAACACCGCGATCGTGATATTGATTTTTTCCAGTGAGTTCGCAATTAATGGTATAACCAGGTCCGCCATTACCGATTCCATTGGGGCAACCAGCCTGAACCATGAAATTGGGTATCACCCGATGGAAGATAAGTCCATCATAAAAACCTTTTCCAGCTAAGGTGGTGAAGTTGTTTACCGCGATAGGAGCATCCTCTTCAAAGAACTGGATTTTCATGACGCCTTTTTTGGTATGAATTTCTGCAATTTTCATTTTTATTGTTTTAAGATTTGTTGCAAGATAACAGGAAATGAAAACCAATGGTTGATGTAATTGGTTCAATTTAATATCTTTCACAATGGACCTAAGACAAATTGAGAGATGAATTTTATTGTTTCAACCTATTCCATTGAAGTGAATGATACTGAATCGGTGTCGGCAGAAGTCTATCTTCCGCCATTGCCAAAAGCGATTTATATATTTGCTCATGGCGCTGGCGCGGGAATGAATCATGCTTTCATGAAAGAGTTATCGGAGGCGTTAGCCGATCATCAGATCGCTACGCTTCGATATAATTTTCTATATATGGAGCAAAAGAAGAAGCGGCCTGATTCTCCGACAGTTGCACACAAAGCGGTGGAGGCGGCAATCCAAAAGGCCCATGAGCTTTTTCCAAAACTTCCATTGCTCGCAGGAGGAAAATCATTTGGCGGTAGAATGACTTCGCAATTTTTGTCTTCAAATCATAATGCTAAAGTAAAGGGAATTGTATTCGTTGGATTTCCGCTTCATCCGGAAGGAAAGCCTTCCGTTGATCGTGCAGCTCATTTAAGGAATGTTAAACTGCCGATGCTTTTTCTGCAAGGCACAAAAGATACATTAGCTGAATGGGGACTTATCGAACAAGTCTGTTCTGAACTTCCGCTATCAAAATTAATAAGATTGGAGGGTGCCGATCACAGTTTTAAAGCAACAAAAAAACAAAACCCGATTCCTGTTCTGGCTTCGGAGATCAGTCAGTGGATAGATGTTAAATTAAAATAGTGTTTGTAAAAAATCACCTTTGCAACGCCAACTGATAGGCATTTTCATAATGTTTGATCAGTGTTTCCCAATCGAAAGCAGAAGAATAATTCTCTACATTATTGCGCTGCATGATGCGACTTCTGCGATCTTGTTGCAAAAATTTATACAGGAATGCAGCAAGTTGTTTTGCACTCCAATCGAAAGTTCGTTTACCACGCTCCACCACAAACATTCCACCTTTTTCGTGGTCAGGCATGTTGCGTAAAAGATAATCACCAAAGCCACTGAGATCGCTGGTTACTGCAGGCACACCACTGGCCATGCATTCAAGAGGCGTATAGCCCCATGGCTCATAATAGCTGGGGAAAATTCCAAGATGACATCCGCGCACAAATTGGCCATAGTCCATACCAAAGAGCGGGTTGGTAGAATTAATGAAATCGGGGTGATAAACAATTTTTACTTTGTCTTCTTCACGATTGAGTAAGTCTCTCCGCACCAAAAATTGAAGAATTTCATCAGTGTCTTCATTGACTAATTTATGTGTGACCGGCAACGGCATTTTGCTGCTTTTCCACGATTGAATTGTTCTGCGGTAGCGAAGCTTCCAGTATTCATCCACAAATTCATTTAACTCCGGCAGGCGATGATCTTTTCGGCTGGTACTTTCAAAAAATAAACGCTTGCCCACTTGTCGTTGAATGGCCTCGCACGTTTGACGTATCTCTTCCATCACGGCACGCGATTGCAATACTTCTGGTTTGATGCTGTAGAACTCACGCTTGGTAATAAAAAACATCACTACGGTAAGATCCGATTTCTCTTGCTTTAGCTGATGATTCAAATGCACCAGTGCTTCGAGGGTAAGATCAAAGCCTTTGTTCTTGTATTCGTATCGGCCAGAAGTAAAAAAATATACCGTATTATTCAAGTTAAAGGAATAGGAATTGAAGAAATGTCCCATCACAAACTCATGGATTTGTTCTTTATGCTGGGAGTGCAGATTTTGAAATTCGTGTAGAGCCTCAAAACGCTGAATGTTTAATCCGTTGGGTAGAATGACATCTGGAGTTCTTCTCAGAAGGTGCTTACACTCACGGGCTGTAACATCGCTCACCGTGGTCATCACATCGCAACTTTGCGCACAGCCATATTCGATGGCGGCTTCAGTCTCCACACCAAATTTATAAGCTTCATCCTCCCACCTGAAAAATGGAAGATGCGCATAGAACAAAGGAGAGTTAATAGCAAGATGTCTTCCCAGTTGTGTGGCATGCGTAGTGAAAATTGTTTTCACCGGCATTTTATCACGCTTGATGTCAAGGATGGGAAGTCCGGCCATCCACTCATGAAAGTGCGCAATTAAAGTTTTATCATGGCCGGCAAGTTTTACCAGTTCGTCAATGAAAAGTTTGGTGAGATAAGCGAATCCGATCACCTGATCGATCAGCGGACTATCATGCGGTGTGCGGATGCTATGATTTTTCCAAAGTAAATATTTAATCACACCCATTGCTTTCTCTTCTATCGCATTGGGATTGAGTAATACGACACGTGGCTTTCCGGTGATCAACCACTCGGCATAGATTACATCATAACCTTTCTTCTTCAAGTTGGCAGCGGCCAATCCAAAAATATCGGCTGCGTCTTCCAAAGGCTCCAGCTCTGCCAGAATATTTTTATTCACATAGGGCCCGATCATACAAAACCGGCCGCTCCAATTCTCCATAATGGCGGGTGCCTTTGATCGGATCACGGTATAGATTCCACCCACTTGATTACATACCTCCCACGCTACTTCCACCAACAAAGTATTAAGCGTAGGATTACTTGATTTCGATGATCGTTTTGGCATGACTTAAGTCAAACTGACTGAGTTAATTTTAATTACGATCAATTTAATGACAAAATTTCTTAAAAACATAATTCTTAATTGATGGATTCGAATTTGTGCTAAGGCAAATAAGAAACTTGTGAAATATGAGCTTTGATAAATACACTATAAAGTCGCAGGAAGTATTGCAAAAATCGGCAGAAATTGCTACTAGCAGACAACAGCAGGCTATTGAACCTGGGCATTTACTGAAAGCAATTTTAGAAACGGATGAAAATGTTTCTAACTACCTATTCAAGAAATTAAATATTAATGATACCATTCTTACCACCAAACTGGATGAGATTATAAATGCTTATCCGCGTGCGTCTGGTCAGCAGGCTTATCTTTCTTCAACGACCAACACGGTATTACAAAATGCCGAAAGGGAATTGCGCGAATTCAAAGATGAGTACATCGCAGTAGAACATCTGCTACTCGCTTTGTTGGGCACAAAAGATAAAGTGTCTTCCATTATGAAAGATGCTGGCTTTGAAAAAAGCAGTCTGGTAAAGGCCATTAAAGAATTGCGAGGCGGATCAAAGGTTACGGATCAGAATGCCGAAGCCAAATACAAATCATTGGAACGCTATTCCAAAAACCTTAATGATCTTGCGAAGAAAGGAAAAATAGATCCTGTTATTGGTCGCGATGAAGAAATCAGACGCGTGCTTCAGATTCTTTCGCGTAGAACAAAGAACAACCCGATTCTTTTAGGAGAACCTGGTGTTGGAAAGACAGCTATTGTGGAGGGCATGGCGCAACGTATTGTGGACGGTGATGTTCCTGAAAATTTAAAAAGTAAAATTCTGGTGTCATTGGATATGGGCTTGCTCGTAGCCGGTGCAAAGTATAAGGGTGAGTTTGAAGAAAGACTCAAGGCGGTAATCAAAGAAGTGACCGATTCGAATGGAGAAATTATTTTATTCATCGATGAGATACACACATTGATTGGTGCAGGAGGCGGAGAAGGCGCTATGGATGCCGCCAACTTGTTAAAACCAGCTTTAGCTCGCGGTGAACTTCATGCCATCGGTGCAACGACATTGAAAGAATATCAGAAATACATCGAGAAAGATAAAGCACTAGAGCGTAGATTTCAGTCTGTGATGGTGGATGAGCCTTCGGTGGAAGATTCGATTTCCATCTTGCGTGGAATAAAGGATAAATATGAATTGCACCATGGCGTTCGCATCAAAGACGATGCAGTCATTGCTGCGGTAGAATTATCAAGTCGTTATATCACAGATCGTTTTCTTCCCGATAAGGCCATTGATTTAATGGATGAATCTGCTGCGAAGTTAAGGTTAGAGATGGATTCGCTTCCGGAAGAGTTGGATGAATTGAATCGCAAGATCATGCAGTTGGAAATTGAACGTGAGGCGATTCGTAGAGAGAAGGATAAAGACAAAGAAGCAATATTAAGTAAGGAGATAGCCGAACTCTCTGAAAAGCGTAACTCACTTAAAGCAAAGTGGGAAAGTGAGAAGACCATCGTGCAAGGTTTGCGAAAAGAGAAGGAGAACATCGAGCAATTAAAGCACGAAGCGGAGCAAGCAGAGAAGGCTGGTGACTATGGTAAAGTAGCGGAAATCCGTTACGGAAAAATTACCGAGACGGAAAAGAAGGTTAAAGATCTTCAGACTCAAATGAAAGCGATGCAAGGCGAGCACTCTTTATTAAAAGAAGAGGTGGACAGCGAAGATATTGCCGAAATTGTAGCACGATGGACTGGTATTCCAGTTTCGAAAATGTTACAGAGTGATCGTGAGAAATTACTTCACTTAGAAGATGAATTAGGAAAACGCGTTGCAGGACAAGAGGAAGCGATACAAGCATTGAGTGATGCCGTGCGCAGAAGTCGCGCTGGCCTACAAGATCCGAAGCGCCCGATTGGTTCATTCATTTTTATGGGAACCACCGGTGTTGGTAAAACAGAATTGTCAAAAGCTCTTGCTGATTATTTATTCAATGACGAAAACGCCATGGTGCGTATTGACATGAGTGAATACCAGGAGCGCCATAGTGTGAGTCGTTTGATTGGTGCACCTCCCGGCTATATAGGTTATGATGAAGGCGGACAGTTGACTGAGGCTGTTAGAAGGAAACCATATTCTGTGGTGCTGTTGGATGAAATTGAAAAGGCACATCCGGACGTATTCAATATTTTGCTTCAAGTCCTTGATGATGGTCGATTAACTGACAACAAAGGTCGCGTAGCAAATTTCAAAAACACGATCATCATCATGACTACCAATATTGGGTCGCACATCATTCAGGAGAATTTTGAAAAAATCACAGAAGCCAACTACTTCGATGTGATTGAAAGCACAAAGGATGAGGTGCTTGCGTTATTGAGGAAATCGGTGAGGCCAGAGTTCATTAACCGGATTGATGAGATCATCATGTTCCGTCCGTTAACCAGGGCTGATATCAGAAAAATTGTTTCGATACAATTTAATATGGTGCAGCAGCGTTTAAGTGATAGCGGCATAAAACTTGACATATCCGATCAGGTGCTTGACCGACTGGCGAAAATGGGTTTCGATCCTCAGTTTGGAGCAAGACCCTTGAAACGAGTAATTCAGCGTGAAATACTAAATGAACTTTCTAAACAAATTCTAAGCGGGAAAGTGAACAAGGACAGTGTGATTTATGTTAATATGAAGAACGAGGTAGAATTTGAATTTATAAACATATCAGAGGCTGAAGTAGTAGAGTAAGCCTAAAGAATGTGTGGTCCCGGGTTCACCGGGAAGTGTTGTGGGGTTTGGTTTTTGGGGTTAGGGCGAGCTGAGGGGCTCGCCCTATATTTTTTAGTGAAATGTAATTTCAGGTCAGATTCAAAATCGTTTACGATCCCAACGAAGATCGATAACAATTAATTAACAAAATAATTTAGCGGCCGATCCATTCAGGATCATATTCTACAAATCACATATAAAATTTTATAGTCTGAACTAATATGGAATTCGCTACCGTGAAATTTTTAAGTCAGAAGAGCGCTTAAAATGATGAGTGATCAGGCAAATACTTTATCTGGTTTTAGTGTGGCTTCCTGAATCCGTTTTTTGATTTGCTTTAACGGTAGCGGTTGCAGAAGCTTAGGCGGATCAATGTTTTCATCAATATCTTCGAAGAAATTAACGGCAATCTTACCATGTTTCTCCACTCCTCTAAATTTCCCATCTGTAATATTCTTTCGATAACAATTTTGTACGATTTCTCATAATTGAAAGTATCTAAATCGTACTCCCAGAGTAACGCAGTGTTAATAATATGTGGCTTGGTTTTTTGCATAATTCCACCTCAATTTACAAAAAATGTAAGAGGTGAACAATTGCTTTTATACTCGATTCACAAAGACAATAAAAAGACTCAATTACAATAATTCATTCGCCAGATTCGCCAATTCAGAGCGTTCGCCTTTCTCCAAAGTAATATGTGCATACAACTCATGATCTTTTAGTCGATCAATCAGATATGAAAGTCCATTACTTTGTGAATCCAGATAAGGAGTGTCAATCTGGTAAATGTCTCCGGTGAAAATAATCTTGGTGTTTTCACCAGCACGGGTAATGATTGTTTTTACTTCATGCGGTGTCAGGTTTTGTGCTTCGTCCACAATGAAACAAATGTTGGATAAACTTCTGCCGCGTATGTATGCCAGAGGAGTGATCACTAGCTTTTCATTCGTCACCATTTCGGTGATCTTCGAATATTCCTTATCGGATTCACTGTATTGGTTTTGAATAAATTTCAGGTTATCCCAAAGTGGTTCCATATAAGGATTCAGTTTTGATTTA
>JANOUH010000383.1:0-47976 GCA_031416795.1 Cytophagales bacterium
AGATACAGGAGTTATTCAGCAGCTTATGCAAAAAAATTAAAATCTGTAATCACCAGCATAGGGGCATGGATGGAAAATGACCGGAAGAATAACCCAAATCAAAATTTGATCTTTTTGACTTATTCAGCAGACCCTAATTAACTCAAATCAAAGCAAAACTTTCCAGGCATCCTCCACTCTACCCAATCGCAAATATTGCTTAGCCAAACGATGAATTGATTCATCACCATTCTGTGAAACGATCAGCCAATCTGAATTGGATTTAAAAATCTTTATACTTTCAGCATCCGGCAATTTTTCAATGTTGCCTAACCTGGCCAAATCATTTCCAGTAAGTACTTTACTATTTCTTATGAGTTCTGGAATCCGATCGAACCCAATTCCAACTTTTTCATTTGGCTTTGGTACCGTGAAAATATTGTCACCGAAAGCACGGCAATAATAATCTCCTCCCATGCGGGCAACTGCATCCACTTTATGTGGATTTATATTTCCATCTGCATCAAAGATCTCCTCCTTTGCATGCATTAACAGCACTTCACAAATCACCAGATTTCCTGCGCCTCCCTCCGATCCTAACGGAATAACTTGATTCACTTTGCATTCAAAAGATACAGGTGACTCCGCCACACGGGGTGGTTTTACTTTTACTGAAGCTAATTCCGTAAACCCAGCCTTCACAAACTCACTGGTTCCCTTCGGAAAATCACAACTGGCCAGTGAGGCCTTCTCAACCATTTCATAAGAAACAATATTGATTACCACCTCAGAAACTTCCAACACATTTTGAAGTGTATGCTTCGTGCTATTATCTCTGACTCTTCTTGACGGTGAGAAAATGAGAATAGGAGGATTCGTGCTGAACATATTGAAAAAACTGAACGGACTCAAATTCACTAATCCATTTGAATCCATGGAGCTTACAAAAGCAATAGGCCTTGGTGCAACAGTGCCCTGTAAGTAGCCTTGTAATTTTGGAACCGGTATACTTTTAGGATCAATGGTGATCATCGAAATTAATTTGACGGCACAATTTCTCCACTGCACTCACCAAATCCAATTCGCACACCATCCTTTTCTGCATGGCCTTTCATGATTACGGTATCTCCGTCTTCAAGAAACTTACGCTCTGAACCATCCGGCATATTGAGTGGTCTCTGCCCATTCCACGAAAGCTCCAAGAGAGAACCAAATGAGCCCGGTGATGGTCCGCTAATCGTTCCGGAAGCATACAAATCCCCTACCTGAATATTGCAACCATTAACCGTTTGATGTGCCAGTTGCTGATTGATGTTCCAATACATGTATTTGAAATTGGTTCTGCTCACCGTTGTGGGAACTGACAATCCGGCTTGAATAAATACCTCAAGTGTTAAGTCAAAATTCTTTTCTCCTTCCACAGACAAATAAGGAAGGACATGAGGAAATTGTTCGGGTCCCTTTACACGAAAAGGTTCTAATGCATCCAAGGTTACTATCCATGGTGACATCGTTGATCCGAAATTCTTTCCTAAAAAAGGACCAAGTGGAACATACTCCCATTGCTGAATATCACGCGCTGACCAATCATTAAAAAGCACCATTCCAAAAATATGATCTTCTGCATCTTTTATAGAAATGGAAGATCCTAATTTCGTGTCGGAACAGGTTATAAAGGCTACTTCCAATTCAAAATCTAATTTTTGTGAAGGACAAAAAACCGGTAACTCCGAATCTGCTGGTTTGATCTGACCTTTTGGTCTATGAATCGGTGTTCCAGAAATAACAATAGATGATGCGCGACCATGATATCCTACAGGCAAATGTTTCCAGTTTGGCAACAATGCGTTTTTAGGATCACGGAACATAGAACCAACATTGGTTGCGTGCTCCTCACTACTATAGAAATCTGTGTAGTTGCGAATCTTTACAGGCATCTGCATCTCCACTTCATTCCTATGTACAAGCGCCATCTCGCGCGCTACCATATTTGATTTCAATTCATCATTATCGTGACGCAACAACTCAGAAATTCGTTGTCGTACCTCGCGTCCCTTCTTTCTGCCAAGAGCTAAAAAACCATTTAATTCTTTGTGATTAAAAACTCCGGAAGGCAATCCAAGTCCATCTAAAAAACCATTTTCATGCAGATAAACTAAATCCAGCACGTGATTACCAATAGCCACACCTGCTACAGGTGGCAAGTAATCCGTCTTGAAAATTCCAAAAGGTAAGTTTTGAATGGGGAAATCAGAACCTTTAGGCACATCCACCCAACTTTTTAATTTAGGATCATTGGCATTTACCATACAACTCAAAAATACTGCTTATTTTTCTCGCTGAAATGAAAAACCTACCAAGTTTACCGAAAGAGTTTGAAGAAAGAATGCGCTATGAACTGGGATCGGGTTTCGATTCTTTCAAGGAAAGCCTTCAAAAACCATCGCCTGTAAGTATTCGATTAAATCCCAATAAAGCGTCTTCTATCGAAGGAGACAAAATACCGTGGGCAAAATATGGAAGATATTTAACAGAGCGGCCCATTTTTACGCTTGATCCTGCGCTTCATGCCGGAGCGTATTATGTGCAAGAAGCAAGCTCTATGTTGCTTGAACACTCACTCATGCAATCTATTGATCTGTCAAAACCATTACGTGTACTTGATCTATGCGCTGCTCCCGGTGGAAAATCAACGCACATCCTGAGCTTAATTAATTCAAACTCTCTGCTGGTTTCGAATGAAGTCATACGATCTCGTTCCGCTATTCTCTCTGAGAACATTCAGAAATGGGGACACGCCAATGTAGTAGTAACATGCAACGACCCCACAGACTTTAAAAGATTGGAAGGGTTCTTTGATGTCATTGTTATTGATGCTCCTTGCTCTGGCGAAGGTTTATTTAGGAAAGATCATAATGCGGTGACAGAGTGGTCGACCGAAAATGTTCAACTCTGCTCACAACGTCAACGAAGAATTCTTAGTGATGTGCTCCCAGCTTTGAAAGAAGAAGGTATTCTCATTTATAGCACCTGTACATTTAACGAACAAGAGAACGAAAATAACCTGATCTGGCTAGCTCAAGAAGATGCGTTTAACTTTCTACCGCTTTCACTAAATCGAGAATGGGGAGTGGAAATGATTCAAAAAGAAAATGCTATTGGGTATCGATGCTATCCACACCAGGTAAAGGGTGAAGGTTTTTTTATTTCAGTGATGCAAAAAAAAACGAGTACAAAACAATCCAGAATTAAATCAAAAAGCAGATTTACATTTGCCTCGAAAAAAATTATCGGGCAATTACAGGATTGGATCCATCCATCCAATCAGTTTGATTTTATTCAACAAGGAAGTCTATTGATCACCATACCCATTGCCTTGAAGGAAGAAATTGAATTTCTGCAGGGTCAATTACACATTGTAACCAAGGGTAGTGCGATGGCAGAAGTAAAGCATGATAAGCTCATACCAGAACATGCGTTTGCCCTTTCAATTAATCTCCATGAGGAGCATTTTCAAAAAATCAACCTCTCGCTAGATCATGCACTTGCCTATCTAAGAAAAGAAGTCTTTGTACTGGATGAGGAGAAGAGAGGATTTGCACTTGTTAAATATCAGGAAAATCCGCTCGGATGGGTAAATCTCCTTGGGAATAGGTTCAACAACTTATATCCTTCGTCATGGAGGATAAGAATGGGTAGCTTAATGATCATAACCTTCCTTTTCATCCACTATTAAGGCAAAATTTAAGAGCTTCCATTCGTTCACTTTTCCTATTTTTGAGGTCTTAAGTTCACAAGTTTTATGGCGCTTTCTACTAAATACAGTCCTGCTGAGGTTGAAGATAAATGGTATCAATACTGGATGGACCATGGTTTCTTTCATTCAGAACCCAATCCCGATAAAGAACCGTATTGCATTGTAATACCTCCACCCAATGTGACAGGCGTGCTTCACATGGGGCACATGCTCAACAATACCATTCAGGATGTGCTGGTGCGCAAAGCCCGCATGGAAGGAAAAGAAGCGTGCTGGGTACCCGGCACCGATCATGCTTCGATAGCAACCGAAGCTCGTGTTGTTGCCATGCTGCGCGAGAAAGGAATTAAGAAATCAGACCTTACACGTGACGAGTTTTTGAAATATGCCTGGGAGTGGAAAGAAAAATACGGAGGCATTATTCTGGAGCAATTAAAAAAGCTCGGTGCCTCTTGTGATTGGAGTCGCACTAAGTTTACCATGGATCCTGATTACTATGATGCCGTGATTGATGTATTCATCGATCTTCATAAAAAAGGATATATCTATCGCGGCAAGCGCATGGTGAATTGGGACCCTTCCGGAAAAACTGCGCTATCGGATGATGAGGTTATTCATAAGGATGTACAATCCAAACTCTATCACATCAAATATCCATTAGTTGGAAGCACTGATCAATTCGTAACGATTGCTACAGTACGTCCTGAAACTATCATGGCTGATAGTGCCATCTGCATTAATCCAAATGATGAACGATTTAAACATCTTAAAGGAAAGAGTGTTCAGATTCCACTCATCAATAAAGTCATTCCAATCATCGAAGATGATTATGTGACGATGGACTTTGGAACAGGATGTTTGAAAGTAACACCTGCTCATGACATGAATGACTATGAGTTGGGTAAGAAACACAATCTTGAAGTAATTGATATCCTCAACGAAGACGGAACACTCAATGCGAAAGCACAAATCTATGTTGGTGAAGATCGTTTTATAGCAAGAAAGAAAATCAGTAAAGAACTTGAAGAGAAAGGCTTCTTAGCGAAGGTTGAAGAATATAAAAGTAGTGTGGGGCATTCGGAACGAACCGATGCAGTAATCGAACCACGTCTTTCACTCCAATGGTTTTTAAAGATGGACACCATCACCAAACCAGCGTTGGAAAATGTGATGAATGATACCATCAATTTAATTCCACCTAAATTTAAAAACACGTACAATCACTGGATGTCGAACGTGCGTGATTGGTGTATCTCACGTCAACTGTGGTGGGGTCATCGCATTCCGGCATGGTATGATGATCAGGGCAATTACGTAGTTGCCAAAACAGAAGAAGAAGCCATTGAATTATTTAAGACGCAAAACCCAGGTAATACCATTACATCGCTAAAACAGGAAACCGATGTTATGGATACCTGGTTTTCAAGTTGGCTATGGCCGATGGCTGTTTTTGATACAACTATTTTTAAAGGTGATGCAAGCAATAAGGGTAATGCCGATTTAAATTATTACTATCCTACTAATGACTTAGTCACTGCACCCGAAATTCTTTTTTTCTGGGTAGCACGCATGATCATTGCCGGATATGAGTATCGCGGTGAGATGCCTTTCAAAAATGTGTACCTCACAGGAATCGTACGCGATAAACTCGGCAGAAAAATGTCGAAGTCATTAGGCAATTCTCCTGATCCGCTTGACTTGATTGCCAAGTATGGTGCGGATGGTGTTCGCACGGGGATGTTATTCAGCTCTCCTGCTGGTAATGATTTACCTTTCGATGAAAAACTTTGTGAGCAAGGAAGAAACTTTGCCAACAAAATCTGGAATGCATTCCGATTGGTAAAGGGATGGGAAACTTATGAAGGTGAAATTCCTGAAACCGATAAAGTTGCTATTTCCTGGTTCGAATCAAAACTCAATCAGACATTAATCGAACTTGAAGATCATTATACCAAATTCAGAATTTCGGATGCCTTGTTGGTAACCTATAAATTAATCTGGGATGACTTCTGTGCCTGGTACCTGGAGATGGTGAAGCCTGAATTTGGCAAACCAATTCACTCAGCTACTTTTTTAAAAACCGTGGATTTTTTCGAAAGGATATTAAAAGTGTTGCATCCATTCATGCCTTTTATTTCAGAAGAGCTTTGGCATGAATTATTAGAACGTAATTCGAAAGATTGTTTAATCGTTGCACCATGGCCTAAAGCAAAAGTATCTAATAAAAAGATCATTATAGAAGGCGCTTATGCATTTGAAATCATTGGGGAAATCAGAAATTTCAGAAACAGTAAAGGAATATCACCAAAAGAATCACTGAAGCTGATGGTGAAGTTGGAAGATCAGAATTTGATTCAATCATTTTGGCCTATCATCAGAAAGCTATCCAACTTGAGTGACATTTCATTTACCACAAATAAAGTAGCTAACGCAACAGGTTTTGTAATAAAGTCAATGGAGTTTTTTATTCCTCAAGACGGAAAAATTGATGCTGCCAAAGAGCGTGAAACTATTTTGAAGGATTTGGAATATCAGCGAGGTTTTCTTTTATCTGTTGATAAAAAATTATCTAATGAAAAGTTTGTCAATAGTGCGCCACCGCAGGTAATCGAACTAGAGAAAAAGAAAAAGCAAGACGCTGAAATGAAGATTAAAGCTTACGAAGAATCATTGAAGAACCTGGTTGAGTAATCAAATGAGATAACGAGAATAAAACTATACTCTCACCGCGAGTAATAATTCAATATTCTTAAACTTCATTCCAAACTTTCTGGCAACAGATTCATTGGTTAAACTACCCTTATAGGTATACACTCCTTTCATAAACCATTTATGAGTGAAGATCATCTCTTCAACACCGCCTTCTTCCGCTGCTCTTAAAATGGTGGGTGTAAAAATATTGCTCAATGCTGTAGTGGCCGTATTAGCCACTCTCGAAGCAACGTTGGGAACACAATAATGAATCACATCGTATTTCCGAAAGACAGGTCTGTTCAGGCTGGTTATTTCTGAAGTAGCAATACACCCACCCTGATCAATACTAAGATCAATGATCAAGGAGTCTGGCTTCATTTTGCTCACCATATCCTCTGAAACCACATGCCGCACTTTTCCTTTTTCGGCACGCAATGCACCAATTACTACGTCAGCATGTTCAAGACTTTGCCCAAGAGTAATCGTATCAATAGTAGACGTATAAAACTGATGACCCAATGTGTGCTTGATTCTCCTGAGTTTGTAAAGGTGGTTGTCAAAAACTTGTATTTCGGCTCCCAAACTTAGAGCTGCACGGGCTGCGTATTCGGCCACTGTTCCAGCTCCAATAATCACTACTTTGGTTGGAGGAACTCCCGTGATTCCACCTAAGATAATCCCCTTTCCTTTATTGACCGTACTTAAATACTCTGCAGCGATAAGCATCACCGTGCTTCCGGCAATTTCACTCATGGCGCGAACAATGGGCATGCCCCCTACTTTATCTTCAATGAATTCATACGCCAAAGCAGTGACTTTCTTTTTAAGTAAGGCATTGACACATTCCGGTTTTAAATTACCCATTTGCAGGGCCGAAATTAACGTTTGCCCCGGTTTGAAATATTCAATCTCCTCTATTGTAGGAGGTTCAATTTTAAGAATAAAATCTGCCTTATAAACCTCTTCAACAGAGTAAACAATTTTCGCTCCCGCATCACTGTATTGCTTATCTGAAAATTTCGAACCCTCCCCAGCCATGGTCTCCACCCATACTTCGTGACCATTATTCACCAGAATGGCTACTGCATCAGGTGTGAGGCTTATTCGGTTTTCCTGTAAAGAAATTTCCCGTGGAAGGCCAATAAAGAATGAATGCTTCGCCTTCTTTACTTTTAACATTTCCTCTTGTGGATAAAGGCTCGATTTAGCCAATGCTTCAAATCCACTTTTCTTCTTTTCAGTCATGCCTGCGATAATATATTTTCCTTGTCAATGAATCATGAAGTTGAATGTGCACCTTGAAATATTGATTGGGTAATAACCTCTCAAGTTTTTCAGGCCATTCAATTAAACATAAATTTCCTGAGCTTAAGTATTCTTCCAGTCCAATATCAAAAGCTTCTATTTCATTTTTTAAACGATACAAATCAAAATGGTATATGACCTTCCCATCGGCTGTGCCATATTGGTTAACAATTGAAAATGTAGGACTAGCCACTGTGGCCTCAACTCCTAACTGATTAACAATCTGCTTCACTAACGTGGTTTTACCCGCGCCCATTTCACCTTTCAGCAGCCAGACATTGAGCCCTTCACTTTGCTTAACCAATTCAGCAGCTGCCATTGGCAAATCTTCAAGATGAAGAGGGCTTGTGCCTACCAACTTCAACTCATCAGGCATTTTTCGAAGTTAATAAAATAAAAGGAATGATCATCTCTTCCAGACTTACTCCTCCATGCTGAAAAGTATCCTTATACATGTTCACGTAGTAGTTATAGTTATTGGGATATGCAAAAAATTGATCTTCTATCGCAAACACATAGGAAGTTGAAACATTCGTTTTAGGAAGAAAAAAGCGTTCGGGTTTCAAAGCCTCCATCACCTTGGCGCCTTCGTAGCCAAGATTTTTCCCTTGCTTATAGCGTAAGTTGCTGTTTACAGCCCTGTCGCCAATTATTTTGAATGGTCGCTTCACGCGGATGGTTCCGTGGTCGGTGGTGATGATCACCTTTGATTTCTTGTCTGCTATTTTTTTAAGAATTTCAAACAAAGGAGAATGCATAAACCAGGACTTGGTGATTGAGCGATAGGCGGCCTCATCAGGAGCTAGCTCCCGAACCATAGCCATGTCTGTTCTTGCGTGAGAAAGCATATCTACAAAATTGTATACAATCACATTCAGGTCGTTGTGAAACAGATTATTGATCGAATCGGCCAGATCACGTCCCTCTTCCAATTTTTTAATTTTATTGTAGGAAAACCGGATCGGTAAATTATTTTTCTTAATCTGCTTGGCCAGAAACTCATCTTCAAAATTATTCTTTGATTCATCTTCGTCTTCACCTACCCATAATTCAGGATGGACTTTGGCCATATCGGAAGGAAGCATGCCTGAAAAAATGGCATTGCGGGCATACGCTGTAGTCGTGGGTAATATCGAATAGTAAGTGTCCTCTTTCTCTACATTAAAATATTCTGACAGTACAGGTTCGATCACCTTCCATTGATCGTACCGCAGGTTATCAATCAAAATAAAAAATGTTGATTCACCTGCCTTCAGCTCAGGAAAAACTTTCTTCTTCATGATCTGATGTGACAGAAGTGGCTTATCTATGTTTGGATTATTCAGCCAGCCCTCATAATTGCGCTTTATGAATTTGCAGAAATTCGTGTTGGCTTCTACCTTCTGCATATCCAATACTTCGGCCATATCCCGATTGTCAGCATCTTCCATTTGAAGTTCCCAAAACACAAGCTTCTTGTAAATATCTGACCATTGCTCGTGATTCATCTCATCCTGAAAGGCCATGCTGATCTTCCTGAAATCCTGCTGATAGTTAATATTAGTCTTTTCAATCACCAATCTTTTATTATCCAATATCTTCTTAATGGACAGAAGAATCTGACTTGGGTTAATGGGCTTGATCAGGTAATCGTCAATCTTAGCGCCAATAGCCTCCTCCATGATTTGTTCTTCTTCGTTCTTGGTGATCATCACCACCGGAAGATTGGGTTTATTATTTTTAATAAGGGCAAGTGCCTCCAGGCCCGACATACCGGGCATGTGTTCGTCAAGAAAGACTATATCAAAACGCTTGGCTTCACTTAATTCAACGGCATCCGAACCATTGTTTATAGGAGTAATATCGTATCCTCGTTGTGTCAGGAATAAAATATGGGGCTTCAACAAATCAATCTCATCATCAGCCCACAAAATGCTATATCTTTGCATGGAATTCGTTTAGAAAAATCTGTCTAAGTTACATTATAAACCTCAATCTTGCCCGATCGATTGAACAAAAAGAAAATCATTAATGACCCGGTATATGGATTCATCTCCATTCAGAATGAACTGATCTATGATTTGATTCAACACCCCTACTTTCAACGACTTCGATACATTAAACAATTAGGGCTAAGCAACCTCGTTTATCCTGGGGCCCAGCATACACGATTCCATCACGCACTAGGAGCTTTACACTTAATGGATCGTGTGATCGATAATCTGCGATTAAAAGGAATAGAAATCAGTGATCAGGAAGCGCAGGCAGCACTGATCGCGATACTCTTGCATGACATAGGTCACGGTCCTCTTTCCCATGCGTTGGAAGAAACTTTACTTCAAGAAGTACAGCATGAGAGTCTATCCTTTCTTTTCATGAAAACATTGAACAAGCAATTTCATGGTGAGTTGGAGTTGGCAATCAGTTTTTTCAGGAACACGTATCCACGAAAGTTTTTTCATCAACTGATCAGCAGTCAGCTTGATATTGATCGACTTGATTATCTAAAAAGGGATAGCTTTTTTACCGGTGTAATGGAAGGAACTATTGGTGTGGATCGAATCATTTCAATGTTATCCGTGCACAATGATGAGTTGGTGGTTGAAGAAAAAGGTATTTATAGTATTGAAAGTTTTCTGCATTCACGCAGGCTGATGTATTGGCAAGTATACCTGCATAAAACAGCATTGAGTGCTGAACGTATGATTGTTAATATCATTCGCAGAGCGCAGTATCTTTTGCGGGCAGGTGAAGATCTGGTTGCCTCTGCGGCACTTAAGGATTTACTGACTAACGCCTACACGATAGAAGATTTCAGTAATAGGCCAGAACTGTTGGATGCATTTGGTCAAATGGATGATCATGACATCTGGGGGGCAATGAAATTTTGGAGGAATCATCCTGATGCCATTCTTTCTGGTTTATGTAATCGATTAATGATCCGAGAATTATTTCAGATTACATTAACGACCGATCCGATTCGTAAGAGCATGATTGAAAAAGTAAGGCAGGAAATTCATCAGGTTTATGGAATTCTTCGAAACGAAACCAATTATCTTTATTCATTGGGCACGGTAAGCAACGAAGCTTATGTATCGGGAGGAAAATCCATTAACATTCTTACCAAGCAAGGAGAAGTAATAGACATCGCTCTTGCCTCTGACCTTCCGAGCATCAAAGCGATCAGCAAAATCGTTAAAAAAAACTATTTATGCTGGCCCAAAAATGTATCTTTGTAAATGGCATTTTTCAAGCTTGAACTGAAATTTATCATTCCAATATCTAATCACTCATTCAAAAATTATGGAGTTTAGCATCTCGCAAATTGCCACCATGCTGGGCGGAGAAGTGACTGGAAATGGATCTGAAAAAATCAGTATGCTTGCGAAAATACAAGATGCGAAAAAAGGGCAGATCGCCTTTTTATCAAATCCTAAATATGAGCAGTTCATTTACACCACCAGAGCAAGCGCTGTCATTGTAAAAAAAGATTTTCAAGCTAAGAAAAGCATTTCCTGTGCACTCATTCTTGTAGATGATCCCTACTCAAGTTTCACAATCCTGCTGGAGCATTATCATAAATTAATTTCATTTCAAAAAACAGGTATCGAGCAGCCCTCATTTATTGGTGACAATTCCGTTACAGGATCTAACATTTACAGAGGTGCATTCTCATACATTGGCAGTAACGTTAAGATTGGTGATCATGTAAAAATATACGCGCAGGTATTCATTGGCGACAACTCAATTATTGGTGACAATACAATCCTGCATCCCAATGTAAAATTATATGCAGGCACCCTGGTGGGAGCAAATTGTGTCATTCATGCCGGTACCGTAATTGGAAGTGATGGGTTTGGATTTGCACCCCAGGAAGACGGCACGTATAAGACTATACCTCAATTAGGTAATGTGCTGATTGAAGACAACGTCACCATTGGTGCCAATACAACCATTGACTGCGCAACCTTATTCGGTGATTCAACCATTATCCACAAGGGCGTTAAAATGGATAACCTGATTCAGATTGCCCATAATGTTGAAATTGGAAAAAATACCGTTATCGCAGCACAAACGGGTATATCAGGGTCAACCAAGATTGGAGAGAATTGCGTTATAGCAGGACAAGTTGGAATTGCCGGGCATCTTGTTATTGCAAACAACACACGTGTCGGGGCACAGGCTGGAATTGGAAAATCACTGACAGAAGAAGGTCAGCGGTTATTTGGCTCCCCGGTTATAGATGTAAAGGCTTTCTTCCGGTCCTATGCAGTATTTAAACAATTGCCTGATCTTAATTACAGGCTGAGACAGCTTGAAAAAAAGGTGAACAGGGAAACCAGCCCTGTATCTGACACCTCCAACAACGGATCTGATTCCTGAAGATTATACTAAAGGCCTTAAAAGCCTTTAAAATAGGCTTTTTTTGCCCAATTATGGGCTTTTTGATAATCCCCATAATCAGGGTTAAATTTGCAGACTTTTTTACTATGAGCTTAAACCACAAGCAACAGACGATTAAGAAATCGGTAACGCTTTCCGGAGTGGGACTCCACACAGGCGTGCAAACCAACATGACTTTCCTTCCGGCAAAGCCTAATCATGGAATTAAATTTCAAAGGATTGACTTGCCAGGATCTCCTATTATCGATGCTGACTGTGATCGCGTAGTGGATGTGTCTCGCGGGACAACCATTGAGCAAAGCGGAGCCCGTGTGAGCACCATTGAACATACACTTGCTGCGTGTGTTGGGCTGGAGATTGACAACGTGCTGATTCAACTGGATGGCCCGGAAGCACCCATTATGGATGGCAGTTCAATCCAATTTGTAAACGTATTAAAAGAAGCAGAGACAGAAGAACAAAATGCGTTGCGCGATTTCTTTGAAGTTCAGGATAGCATCTTCTATCGTGAAGCTGCTCGGAATGTTGAGATCGCTGCGCTACCACTAGATGATTATCGCGTTACCGTGATGATCGACTATAACTCTCCTGTACTAGGTAGTCAGCACGCATCCATTACTAATATTCGTCAGTTTGAAAAAGAGATTGCTTCATGCCGCACCTTTTGTTTTTTGCATGAGCTGGAAATGCTTTATAAAAACAATCTTATCAAGGGTGGTGATTTAAATAACGCCATTGTGATTGTAGATCGCGTGGTGGAAGCACACGAACTTGATAGCATTGCCAAGATGCTTGGTAAACCTAAAGTAGAAGTAAAAAAAGAAGGTATTCTCAATAACATAGAGTTGCGTTATAACAATGAGCCGGCACGTCATAAACTGCTTGATGTGGTGGGTGATTTGTCACTTGCTGGCCGTCCTTTAAAAGCTCAGATTTTAGCAGCAAGACCTGGCCATGCCGCCAATGTGGCCTTTGCTAAAAAATTGAAAAAGGCAATGGCCGATGCCGATAAGAAAGGAGTGCCACGCTACAATCCAAGCTTACCCCCCGTCATGGATATTAACCATATCGTTAATACCCTTCCTCATCGCTATCCATTTTTGCTGGTTGATAAAGTCATTTACCTCGATCAGGAGACCGTCTGCGGAATTAAGAATGTTACCATGAATGAGCCTTTCTTTCAAGGCCATTTTCCTGGCAACCCTGTAATGCCTGGCGTTTTGCAGGTAGAGGCTATGACACAGGTGGGCGGCATATTAGTGCTTAACACGGTACCCGATCCAGAAAATTATTGGACATACTTTTTAGGTATCGATGAATGCAGATTTAGAAAAATGGTTTTGCCTGGCGACACACTCGTTATTCAATGCGATTTATTAGCACCCATAAAAAGAGGCATCGCCAAAATGAGAGGTCGGGCATATGTGGGCAATACGCTCGTGTGTGAAGGCACGATGACAGCAAGTATAGTACGAAAAGATTCATGAGTTATTCTCCCTTAGCCAACATTCACCCAGAGGCGAAAATTGGCAACAATGTTATCATAGAACCCTTCGCTACCATCAAATCAAATGTGGTGATAGGAGACAATAGTTGGATTGGTCCCAACGCAGTAATTTGGGAGGGCGCCCGTCTTGGAAAAAATGTAAAAGTGTTTCCGGGAGCATCCATCTCGGCCGTTCCGCAAGATCTAAAGTTTGCCGGTGAGGATACCGAGACGTTCATCGGTGACAATACTGTAATCCGAGAGTATGTCACCATTAGTAAAGGTACTTCGGATAAGTTTAAGACAATAGTCGGCAATAACTGCCTCCTTATGGCGTATGTGCACATTGCACATGATTGTACTGTGGGTAATAATTGCATACTTGCCAACACCGTTCAGGTTGCAGGCCACGTAACCATCGAAGATTGGGCTATTATTGGAGGCGCAAGTGCATTACACCAATTTGTGAAAGTAGGAGCGCACGTGATGATTTCAGGGGGATCGTTGGTAAGAAAAGATGTTCCTCCGTATACAAAAGCAGCACGCGAACCACTTACTTATGCGGGGGTTAATACAGTAGGCTTACGAAGAAGAGGATTCACCCCCGAAAAAATCAGTGAGATTCAGGAAGTGTATCGCTATATCTTTCTAAAGGGACTCAATAATTCAAAAGCCATTGATTTGGTTGAAAATGAATTGTCATATAGCGAGGAACGTGACTATATCATCTCCTTTATCCGCACCAGCGAACGTGGGGTAATGAAAGGATTCACAACTAACTCAGCCTCGGTTGAATGAGGATAACCGCTAAAAATCTAAGCAAACGATTTAATCGCGAATGGATTTTTAAAGACCTCAATTACGAATTTAAATCTCCTGGAATTTACGCCATTGTTGGACCCAACGGTTCTGGTAAATCTACATTATTGCAAGTGCTGTGGGGGCAAATGGTGCCCAGTGCAGGTTCTATTATCTACAAATCCAACGATCAGGAAATTGCTCAATCTGACTTTTATCAACATGTGTCTATTGCTACACCTTACATGGATTTAATTGATGAGTTTACCTTACTGGAAATGGTGAAGTTTCACTTTTCGTTTAAGAAAACCCGTGACAATAAATCCATCGAAGAGATCATGGAGTTGTTAGAATTAAATCATGCACGTGATAAAACGATCTCTAACTTTTCTTCGGGTATGCGTCAACGATTAAAGCTAGGGCTCGCTTTTTATTCAAAATGCAACGCATTATTTCTCGATGAGCCCACCACTAATCTGGATCGGAAGTCAATCGATTGGTATAGTAAGCGCCTTGATCAGGTTTTGGAAACGAACTTGATTTTCATTGCATCCAATCAGGATCATGAATATCCGACCCAAGCTCGAAAAATTGATATTTTAAATTACAAAAAGGGTCACTGAGGCTTGAAATGTCCCATTTAAACCTGAAATTTGAACAATAATTGGAATGCCGTTTTTTTACCAATTCCAATTTCCTTAAGTTTAAGATGTTTTAAACCATTACACGATGAAAGTATTTCGAATTCTCTCACTTCTTGGCTTGGTTGCCATTCTACTCACCTATTCCAGTTGTGGCGGTGATGATCCAGCTTCAGAGTCCGTATCGGACGTTCAACTAGGAAAGCTTTCAAAAACATGGAAAATAAATACTGTTACTTTGGATAATGTGAGTAAGATAGCTGACTATCCTTCTTTTCAACTTGTTATGTCAGGCACAAAAGGAAATACTTCATTTGGCTATAGCACATCAGGAAGACCTGCTTTAAGCCCTTGGAAAGCTAGTGGAAGCTGGGAATTTGGGACTCCGGTTGAAACACAAATAATCCGTGATAAAGGAACTGCTGATGAATTGGCAATGAAATACACAGTTACCGAGACTACACTTTCCATCGAATTTACTTTTAATGGTGCCGGATATTCCCGCACTGGAGTAGTAAAAGGTCTGTGGGTGTATACATTCAAGCTTTGATTTTAGATCAACCATAATAGAACCCTGCCAAAAGCAGGGTTTTTTATTTTAATATCACCACTGTTATCCCATCACCGCCTCGTTCTACATGTTCATCAGCGAGTGAAACAATTTGTTTTACTTTCTTCAAATGATCTCTCACTACCGTTCTCAAAACCCCCTCACCCTTGCCGTGCAAAATTTTAAGCTGGGATTGTCCAAGCAAAATGGCGTCATCAATAAATTGATCTAAAACTGAAATCACTTCCTCTACACGTTTGCCACGTATATCCAACGTGCTATTGAAGGATGACTGTTTTTTCATGACATCAATCCCCATAGATCTTGCTCGGGTAGTAGCAGGATTTACTTCAACCAAATCACTGCGAATAAGTCTTTTTATTTTAACCGTTGAACGCAAGTCACCGAATTGAACAATTGCGCTGTCATCTTTAATGGAGAGCACAGTACCTGTAACTTCTTGACCGATCAAACGGACCTTGTCTCTTTCAACAATGTTTTCCATCTTCCTTTCAACTTCTGTTGAGGGAGTCTGCACTTTAGATACCAAAGTTTGCAAACCCTGTCTTACTTTTTTCGTCTCCTTTTTCTCTGCTTTGTTCTCGCGAATATGTCGTATCGTTTTCTCTATCTCCCGGTTTGTTTCTTTCAATAATAAAGAAGCTTCATCTTTTGCCTTGTTGATAATCTCTTTCTTCTTTCCCTCCAACTCGCTTGACAAAGATTGATAGTGCGTCAATGTTTCCTGCAATTTTTTTTCCCGTAGCTCTATCTCTCGTTTCCGCTTATCCAACGCTTGCTTTTCTTCAGCCACTGATTTCATTAATGTTTCCAAACCAGTTAGTTCAGTTCCGATAATTTTCTCAGCACGCTCAAGCGTTGTTAATGGCAGTCCCGTTTTACGAGCAATCTCCAGGGCAAATGAACTTCCTGGCTTCCCAATCTCAAGTTTAAACAATGGCTCTAGCTTCCTGGAATCAAATTGCATCGCACCGTTTCTTATGCCTGAATGATTACTGGCAAATAATTTTAAATTGTAATAATGTGTAGTGGCTATACCCCACACTTTTTTCTGAGTCAGGTCCGTCAATATGGATTCGGAAATTCCACCACCAAAATTAGGATCGGTGCCAGAGCCTAGCTCATCCATGAGCACCAACGTTTTATTATCTGAATGTTGAATAAAAAAACTCATGTTCTTCAGATGCGAACTGTATGTGCTTAAATCATTTTCAATGGACTGCTGATCGCCAATGTCGAGGAAAATATTTTTAAAAATTCCCACGGTTGATTTGTCATGCAATGACGGCAACAAGCCACACTGCACCATGTATTGAATCAACCCTACTGTCTTAAGGCAAACCGATTTTCCTCCGGCATTAGGTCCGGAAATAAGGAGAAATGGATTCTCAAAAGTTAAATCAATAGTAAGAGGAACAACTTCGCGCTTTCCTTTTAAACTTAAATAAAGCAATGGATGTCTTGCATGAAGCCAATTAAGATCTGGACGATCTTTTAAATGTGGCATTTCCGCCAGTATATCCATGGAGAATTTTGCTTTCGCGCGCATGAAATCCATTATTCCCAGGAATTGAAATGAAGGATATAATTCGTGCAAGTGAATTCGCAATAAAGAAGTCAACTCCTTTAGAATCTTTATTACTTCCCTTCTTTCAGCATGCTGTAAATCGCGTATCTCGTTATTTGCTTCTAATACTTCGGCAGGCTCCAAATAAATTGTTTGACCGGTCGCAGACTCATCGACAACAAAACCCTTGATTTTTCTTTTGTGTTCGGCAAGCATAGGAATCACCAATCTTCCATCACGAATGGCAGCTGAAACTCCATCTGGAACCCAACCTTGATCGGCAGCATTACGAAAGAGTTGATCAATCAGTCGCTTCACCCTACTCTGCTCTGCATGCAAACTTCTTCTGATTTTGCCGAGATCTGCACTGGCACTATCACGCATCAAACCGTGATCGTCAAACTTAGCCTGAAGATTTTTGATCAGACTTCCAAGTTCCGGTATCACAGATGAAACTTTAAACAGTTCAGGATATGATTCCTGATGTTGCTGAAAAAACTGCTTACAATCCGCTATAATTTGTAATGACTTTATTATTTGTTGAAAAGCCTCTTCTTCCAGGTAGCTACCTTCAATAGCAGCTCTTTTGAAATGTTCTTCGGGACTGCTGTGTAGTGTGGATGGAAATTCCTTACCCGACTCGATGATAAGTTTGAATTCAAAGTTTTGTTTCAATAAGATAAGCACCTCCTGATAGCTTGATGAAAATTTCATCTCGGCTACTTGTTGAACTCCTAAAGGGCCCTGACAATAATTGCTAAGCCTTGATCGAATCTGATCGAAACCCAATCTCTGCTCAATTTCTAAAGGAAAAGTCATCTCATCTATTTTCTCTATTTTCAAGGGATGGCAAGCCACCAGCTTTTCTCTCACGCAGGTTTAGGGAGTCAATCACAATTTCGTAGATTTTTTCCAACTCCTTAGGATGATCAAAATAATACTGATAGGTTTTAAACAGGGTGGAGTCTGGCACGCCATATTTTTTCAATACTGACTCTTCAAATGGGGTAAAAAGTTTACTGGCTGAGTCATAAGGAAGTGCATAATTGCTGAGTTTAGCTTCGCCCAGATAAAAATCAATCATGATTTCTGTGAGTTGGTCTTGAGAAAGAATATCCTTTGGCGGCTGTTCCTTATCGCAACTGAGGAATAATAACCCTGCCACCAAAGACCATACTATCATTAGAGCGGATATTTTGTTAGACGAAAGCCACATGTCAATAAAGTAGGGTGCGAAATTAGTCATATTTCTTATTTTTGGGGCAGCTAAAAAAGTGCCAGAGTGAAAGAGTTGCTGAAAAAACTGCGCAAATACGAAATACAGATCAGAAAGGCTATTAATAGCCAGATGCAGGGAGACTTCCACTCCATCTTTAAAGGTACTGGCCTTGAGTTTGACGATGTGAGACCCTACCAGTACGGGGATGATATTCGAACTATTGACTGGAATGTGTCGGCCAAGGGGCATGGCACATTTGTAAAAACATTTAAAGAAGAAAAAGAACAAACCATTTATTTCATTTTAGATGTTAGTGCTTCTCAGCACATTGGTAGTCCGGGAAAAACCAAGTATGATATTTCCAGTGAGATCTGTGGTGTGTTGGCACTTTCGGGCGCCAAAGAATCCAGTCAGGTTGGATTGATTTGTTATTCTGATGAGCGTGAAAAATTCATCAAACCAAAGAAGGGTATCGCACAGGCATATGAGATTATCAGCAGCCTTTCGAAACTAAAACCAAAATCAGCCAAGACCAATTTAAACAAAGCCATTTCATTTGCCCTTGATTCGATCAAGCGGAGGAGTGTAATCATTATCATATCCGATTTTATTGACGAGGGTTATGATCACCGCTTGAAATCGTTGGCACGAAAACACGATCTGGTTATGATTCAGGTGAGCGATAAACGAGAAACACAATTGCCTAAACTTGGTATCATACCTGTGCTGGATAACGAAACGAACAGAACCGTTTGGGTGAATACTGCCTTTGGCGGCTTCCGCGAAAAGATGGCCACACAACACGCTGCCCGAAAGCAAGAACTTCTTAGATTTAGTCGTAAGCATCAGATCAATTTTACTAGCATTTCCACTGAAGAAGAATATGTTTCAAAACTTCTTAAACTTTTTAAAATCAGAAATAAATCCTTAAAAAGTGTTTAATCGCGTACTCATTTCAGTTTTGTTTATCATCAGCACGTTTACATCGTTTGCTCAAGAGGTTACCGTTAGAGGTAGATTCAAAACTGATAGCGTGAAATTGGGTGAACCCATTGGATATTATCTGATAACAAAATATCCAAGTCAATGGCAGGTGCTGCTTCCCGATTCAACCTTTTCATTTGCTCCTTTTGACTTTCAGAAAAAAGTTTATTTCCCAACCAGAACAATAGATAACCAAAGTACCGACAGTGTTCTGTATATCCTTAGCACGTATGAAATAGACAGCATACAAACTCTAAAAATTCCTGCTTTCGTTGTGCTGCCTAATGATTGCACCGCTTATGAAAGTAATATTGACACTGTCTTTTTTAAACGTTTGGTAAGTCACCTACCAGATTCTGTTTCAGCAGAACAACTTCCATTGAAAACAAACACAGCCTATAACGCAGTAAATTGGCTTTTTAACTACCCGGTGGCCTCCATTATTATTGGCGCACTTATTATAATCGCCATTTTAGTTTGGATCATCTTTGGAAAGAAAATAAAACGTCACTTCGTACTAAAACGATTGGCTAAGAATCACCATGAGTTTATTATCAATTTTGATACTGCCGTAGAAAAATTGAAAAGTGGATTCACGCCTGAATCAGCTGAACGCTCGATAATTATTTGGAAAAAATACATGGAGGATCTGGTGACAAAACCTTATACAAAGTCTACCACTCGTGAGCTGAAAGAAATCGAAAAAAATGAAACTTTGGTAAGCGCTCTCCACGTGATCGATAGGTCGATTTATGGTCGCATTCCACCTGACACGTTAGATTCGTTTTTGAATTTAAAAGAGTTCTCACAATTACAATTCAATAAAAAACTGGAGGAACTGAAGCATGGATGAGATGTTGGATCCCTGGTATTCCTTGAATTGGTTCTTCCCAAGCACGCTGAATTCATTCACCTGGGAAAGCAAACTGTACTTATACCTATTGCTTGCCATTCCGTTATTATTTGTTGCACGCTGGGCCATTCGCTACTTCTTTAATCAGAAACTTCCTGTGGCGTTTTTGAAAAGTGATTTAAAAAGTTCACCTATTACGTGGCTGCGCCTAGTTCCTGAATTATTAATTTCTCTGGTCCTTTGCTTTCTATTAACGGCATTGGCAAGACCACAACGCACCAATGAAAAAGTGGAGCAATGGACAGAAGGAATTGACATCATGCTTGCCATCGATATTTCTCAGTCTATGCAGATTGAAGATTTTGAACCCAACCGTCTTACTGCTGCCAAAGAAGTAGCCCGCGATTTTATTAAAGGTCGATTGCAGGATCGAATTGGTATTATCGTGTTTGCCGGTGATGCTTTTTCATTGGCTCCATTAACTACAGACTACCGGCTTTTAAATTCCTATCTGGATGATATCAGCTTTGAAATGATTGAGTCGCGAGGAACTGCAATAGGATCAGCATTAGCAGTAGTCACAAACCGCATGAGAGAATCCAAATCCAAATCTAAAGTTTGTATTTTGTTAAGTGATGGTGATAACACAGCTGGAAATATTGACCCTATTACATCTGCCGAATTAGCAGCCGCTTACGATATAAAAATCTACACCATTATCGTTGGCCAGGAAGGCATGGTGCCCTTTGGCAAAGATTATTTTGGAAGACCCAATATGGTAGAGAATACTATTGATGAATCCACCATGAGAAAGATTGCTGAAATAGGTGCTGGCGAATTCTTCAGAGTGACCGACAACGAGGCTCTTAAAAATGTATTCAGCCGTATTGATCAATATGAAAAGGCGGAGATACAAGAAACAAGGTTCAAGGATACGTCAGATTACTATTTCATCTATTTGAAATGGGCCATCTTGTTTTTCTTGCTTTGGCTATTGCTGAAGTCCAGCTTCCTTTCAAATGCGCTACAGGATTAATTAAGTCGTCTTTAAGGTTTATGCTCCGAGCAAATCTCCTGCAGTCCAAATCAGCCGGGCACCAAAAATAACCAAGCAGATTCCTACCACCACATTGATAATTACCATTAGCCGATGTGTAATTAATGCACGAAGCTTGTCGGCCAAATAGGCCTTTAAAATATCTGTTGCGAGCACGGTGCCCAACACCGTAGAGAAAAATATAAAAAATTCAAATCCCTTTGTATATCCAAAATCAAGTGAGGCAATACTGATGGCTCCAATCCAAAAAATTAAAACCATAGGGCTCATTCCATTAATAATGAAACCCTTCACGAAATAGCGGTACATTTTTTTCTCTGAAGCAACATCGAGTGGGGCAGTCATTCGTCTCCTGCTTTTAATAAAGAGGTGGTAGACCCCAAATAAAATCAGAATACCTCCTCCTGCATACGCTAAATAAAAACGGAACTGAGGATTATTGATAAATTGAACCAATCCAAAATAACAAATGGCAACGTACATGACATCACTGAGGGAAACGCCAAGCGAAACGAGCACACCATTGCGAAATCCTCTTTCAACACTCGTTTGAATAATGGTAAAGAAAACAGGACCTATTAAAAAGGCTAAAACAATACCCAACTTCAGCCCGTTGAATATGATCTCCATTACTTAGGAAATGAATTTTATCCATTCCTCCAGCTGTGCGTTTTTCATTACGCGTGGAAATTTATTCTGGCCACCCACTTTACCCTTAGATTCCATCCAATCGTAAAATTTCTTGAGAGGCAACACATCGACAATAACATCCCGCAGGGCTGCACTTCGTTCTACAGCATAATCATCATTAAGTTCTTTGAGGTGATGATCAATGCGCTCTTTGAGTTTATTCGCATCTACTTGATCATCGGTTCCAATAAACCAACGATGGGCAAATAGTGTTTGATGTGGAATACCCGCTACGGCAAACTCTGGTATTGTAATGTTGAGTTCGTTTGAAACAAGTTCAATCGCTTTATTCATGTTATCCACCGAAAGGTGTTCACCGCATAAACTCAAAAAATGTTTGGTTCGTCCCGTGATGATGATTTCAGATTCTTCGATTGAAACAAATTTGATAACGTCACCAATCATATAGCGCCACGCCCCTGAGCACGTGGAAAGCAATAAGGCATAATCTTTACCTTCTTCAACCTCGTCAATTAAAAATGTTTCTGCATCTGGTTTAATATCGCCTGATGGCAAAAAATTCCTTTCATCAAAAGGAATGAACTCGTAGAAAATACCATTGTTAAGAACAAGCCTCATGGACTTACGTTTTGGTAATGCCTGGTAAGCAACAAATCCTTCTGATGCCAAATAAGTTTCAATGTAATAGATGGGGCGTCCCAGCAGTCTTTCAAAACCTTTGCGATAGGGGTCCATGGAAACGCCTCCGTGAACATAGATCAGCAGATTGGGCCAAATCTCATGGATGTGATTTATCTTATGATATTCAATAATCCTCTCTAACAGAATCTGTATCCACGCTGGGACACCAACCACAATACCAATATCCCAGCCTTTTGCATTTTTTACAATCTCATCCAGTTTATTCTCCCAATTCCGGTTGGATGCAATTTTCTTTCCTGGCTTATAAAAATGTTGAAACCAAAATGGCAGCCGCGCAGCTTGTATCCCGGTCAGGTCTCCTTCAAAGTAGCTTCCTCGTTTATTTAAATGGGTGCTCCCACCGATCATCAAAATACCAGCTTCAAAAACTTCTGGAGGTAAATCATATTTGGAGAGGCTGATAATTTGTCGCACACTGGTTCGCTGGATGGCCTTGGTCATTTCCTTGGTTACCGGAATATGCTTGGATGAGGCTTCGGAGGTACCAGAACTAAGTGCAAAATATTTTACGCGACCTGGCCAGCAGATATTCTTTGCCCCTTTCAAGGCTAATTGCCACCAGTCTTTATAAATCTTGTTATAGTCATGAATGGGCACTGTCTCTTTATAGGCGCTATAAAAGTCTCTATGTCCTCTTCTGAACTGCTCTAGAATCCGGTGAAAGTCATAATATTTCCCAAACTCTGTTTGGCTGGCCGTGATCATGAGTTCTTTGAGTTCTTTCTTCTGCAGTTCAAAAGGTGAGGTATATTCTTGCTCAAGATTTTCGCGAAGTTTAATTCCTTTTTTGAGCAACGTTCCAAGTATGGCCATAACTTTGGTTAAAAGTCAAAAATTAAAAGTTTACAACAATTCTGATACTAAATGGTCATTAAAAGTAATATAAAAGATCTACTAGAGGAATTACAAGGCTCAAACGCAAAGTTAATAGCCGTGAGTAAAACCCAGCCCATCGAAAAGATAAAAGAGGCATATGATGCCGGTCAAAGACTTTTTGGAGAAAATAAGGCTCAGGAAATGCTGGCAAAGCATCAGGCTCTACCACTGGACATTGAGTGGCACATGATCGGGCATTTGCAAACCAACAAAGTAAAATATATCGCTTCGTTTGTGTCACTTATACATTCAGTAGATTCTGAGAAACTATTGGAAGAAATTGACAGGCAAGGAAAAAAGGCAGGCCGTATAATTCCATGCTTACTTCAAATACACATTGCTATGGAAGAAACAAAGTTTGGTTTTAGTGCAGAAGAAGTAATCTCTCTTCTATGTGGATCTGCTTTGCCAAACTTAAAAAATATTCAAATAAGAGGCCTTATGGGTATGGCAACCTTCACTGAAAATAAAGAAACCGTTCAAGGGGAATTTCAATCATTAAAGAAATTATTTGACCAGTTGAAAGAACGCGAACTAGCACCAAATGCAGGGATGAAAGCACTATCTATGGGGATGAGTTCAGATTATAAAATTGCAATACAGGAAGGGAGCAGTTACGTGCGGATTGGCACTGCCATTTTTGGAGAAAGAAATAATTTAACAAGCTAATTCTATGCTTTCGCAAAGACAAACATTATTGGTAGCATCAGCTCTAGGCGTGCTTGCCGTTTCATTGGGAGCATTCGGTGCCCATGCGTTAAAGAATCTCTTGTCTGCCACTGGCCGATTAGAGACCTATGACTTGGCAGTTCGCTACCATTTCTACCATACATTTGCTTTGCTGGCTGTTGCCATACTGATGGACAAATACTCCATACCCCGACTTAAGCTGAGTGCTCTTCTTTTTTTTATTGGGATAATTTTCTTTAGCGGCAGTCTGTACGCTCTTTCCCTGTTAAATATCTCGAAGATTGCAATTATAACTCCATTTGGAGGAGTCTTTCTAATAGCTGGCTGGGCTACACTTTTTATTGCTATACTTCGAAATTCCGAAAAATCTTAACGGTTAGGTTCCTTTTTTTCAAGAACTGTAGCCGTAAACATTACCTGGTTTAAAGTACCAACCGAGTTGGAGGTTACCGTTATAACCTTATTCTGTTTGCCAATTTTTCCGGCACTGTTAAAGGCCACAGTCAACTCGCCACTGCCACCAGGAGCTATGGGGTCGCGAGGCCAACCTTTTGGGGTGGTGCAGCCGCAGGTAACTTCAACGTTTGTAATTACCAACTCTTTTTTACCTGTATTTGTAAATCGGAAGGTGTGTTCTACTTTATCGCCCTGAAAAACATCGCCAAAGTCATGAATGGATTTCTCCCACGTAATACCAGCACCTGAAGTTGCCTTAGAGCTCTGAGCTGATGAATAAAAGTTAACGGCAAGTAGAACGATAAGAACGATAAACCTTTTCATAACTTTCATCTTTGATATCAAAAGTAGAGAATATTGAAATTGTGCACTCCAAACAGACTCTAAAACGAAAAAATGATTGATTCAGTTTACCAGACCTTCGGAAATAAACTGCGAGTACGTGTTTGCGGCTTGTGTTTAGATAATGACCGCTTGCTAATGATTAATCACAAAGGAATTAAAGAGGAAAATTTTTGGGCTCCCCCAGGAGGCGGGCTTGAATTTGGTGAGACGATAGAAAACAGTTTGAAAAGAGAATTTGCAGAGGAAACCGGACTTGATGTTGAAATTCAGGATTTTAGATTCCTCTGCGAATTTATAGATCTTCCCCTCCACTCCATAGAATTGTTCTTCATTGTTAAAAACAAAAAGGGAATCTTAAAGAAGGGTTTGGACCCTGAAATGATGGATAAACAGATCATTCAGGCGGTAAAATTCATGTCTTGGGAGGAAATAACCGGTCTTAATCCAGAATCCAGACATGGGATTTTTAGCAAGATCCCAGAATCGTCAAAAATACTGGATCTAAAGGGCCATTTTAAGTTATAATTGGTTGTTTAAAAAGGTTTAAAATATTTATTATTGCAGGCTAAACCTGTAACCAATGAACTTGACCAAAATCTTAACCGCAGTCCTACTTGTAGCAAGCATTTTTTTGGCTTATAAGCTATATAGAAGTGTGCAAGGGACTATTGAAGAACGTGAGTTGATCTCTTCTACCGAAACGGCAATCATCGAAAAGCTAAAACTAATCAGAGAAGCTGAAATTGTATTTCATAGTGTAAATAATAGATATACAGCTAATTGGGATTCTCTTACTAGTTTTATTGAACATGGCCAAGTGCCTATCATTCAGAGACGAGAGATCATTACTCAAAAATCTTATGGTGTAGAAGATGTGCAGATAATCATCGATACACTTGGATTTGTACCGGCCAAAGAAAAAATCTACAAAAAGGACTATAATGTTAATGCCTCTGATAATGGAATCTTTATGGGTTTCAAAGGAAAAGTGGGTGATAAGGTAATAAAGAACCAAAAGGCCTATTCCATTAAAGTTGGAGATAAGGTAAACGAGCCTCCATTCCAGGATCAGGGAACGATTACAAAACAGGAATCAGTGAATGTGGGTGATGAATTGAAAAAGGGCCAGCTACTCATGAGTCTTTCAGAATATATCTTTGACCCTAATACTAACCTTACAACTTTAGGAGATGTCCCTGGTCTAAATGGTCTAAAATTTGAAATTTTTGCGGGTCACGTGGATAAATCAGGGTTGAAAGTTGACGTTATTGAAGTAAGGGATCCTAAGCCTGTTAATCCCACTCGCAAGGAAAGTAACGAGGCTAAAAATCGAAAGCCCTTGCACTTCGGTTCACGTTTTGATGTTTCGACTTCGGGTAACTGGGAATAAGTTCAAATTTTGCAATCTACTGCCATTGGTTATAAGCTAATTAAGAAGATCAAAGATGATCGGTTTGATGAGGACAATATTCATCAATACGATCTCCTTGTTCAGCTTAGCGTTAGAGATTTTCAAATTGGCATCGTTGATTGCTCTGATGGAAGGGTTCTCTTTTTTGAGGATTATGTTCTCGGTGATCTAAGTTCTCATCAGGAACTGCTCACTCTTTTTCAGACCCTTTTCGAATCCCATCCTGTACTACAGGCTGGATTTTGGAATTCGGTTAAGGTCTCTATCAAGAACAGTAAATTTGTACAGGTCCCAAATTCTCTGTTTGTTGAAGAAGCCGCTTCTGAATATCTGAAATTCAACGCAAATATTGATCAGGAAAAAGAGGACGTTCTATTTTGTTATAATGAAAAAATAGATGCCGTCAACATTTTTGCGGTTCAGAAAGATCTACTTACATGGCTTAAAAGGATATACTCAAACACTAAAATTCACTTAATACATCAATCCAGTTCCTTAATTGAAGGGGTGCTTCAAATTGTTGGGCAATCTCAAAAAAGCAGGCTCTATATCTACGTGGACCGATTCAAGCTCCACATCTTATCAATAGAAAATAGTAAGCTTATTTACTACAATCAGTTTGCCATTAAGCAATTCTCTGATTATGTAAAATACATGATGCTGGTAATGAAAGGACTTGGCATGGACCAGCAAACCTGCGAAGTCGTGCTATGGGGTTACATTAGTCAAAACTCACCACACTATCAGGAGTTTGTAAAGTATATCCGTAATGTAACCTTTGGAAGCCGGCCAGAAGGTTTAAAGTTTGGATACATTTTCGATGAAGTTCAGGATCACCATTTCTTTGATCTTTTCTCTATACAATTGCTTAAGCTGTAAGCGATCATGAAACGAATTGCATTATTCCCCGGCTCTTTCGACCCATTTACAAGAGGTCACGAGGATATTGTGCTGCGTGGATTGAATTTGTTTGATGAAATTATTATTGCCATCGGATACAATAGCGGGAAAACTCAACGCTATTTTCCCATCGATTTTATGATCGAAAAGATTGAACATACTTTTGTTAATCATCCCAATATTACTGTTCAGGTGTATTCGGAACTCACAGCAGAGTTTGCTCGCAGAAACAAAGCCAGATTCTTACTTCGTGGATTAAGGAACACTACGGATTTTGAATATGAGAACAGTATTTCACAGGTAAACAAACAGCTCAACGAAGAACTTGAGTCTGTCTTTTTGATTACATCACCACCCTTTGCTTATATCAGTTCTTCAATTATAAGGGAAGTTCACAAATATAAAGGCGATATATCACACCTAATTCCCTATACACTGTAATTTACTATTTGATTATTTCCTTTTTGCGATAATACTCTTCGAAAACAAATCGAATCGACTTGTAAGAGTTCTCCAAGGCATGATAGACTTCCTTCTGAGTCATCCAACGCAATTCTTCAATATTCTCCTCAATGCTTGGCTTTATTCGGGAATCATCGACAAGGTCCATTTCATACCAGCGTGTCTTTTTAAGCATGCTGTTTTTGTTCATGGTGTAAGTGTGCCAGGTCGTGCAGATTTTTTTTCCAAGCTTCACTTGCACATTACACTCCTCTTCAATTTCGCGCACCGCGGTTTGCTTATACTTTTCTCCACTTTCTTTCTTCCCTTTAGGCAGATCCCATTTTTTCATTCTGTAGATCATGAGGAACTTATCTTTCTTTTTAATCAATCCACCGGCAGCCTTAATCACTTTATACTTCTTTACTAAGAAGGCACATATTGCATCGTAATCATTCACTGAAATATGCAGTGATAGAAGATTGGTGGGCACTTTGGTGTTGATCAAATCCAAAAGCAAATCCATGTCCGGTACGGTAACATTACTAATCCATACATGGTGGATAAGCTTAGCCTTGGTAATGGCTTCGACTGAGGCATCAATCCCATGATTCACGTGACCTTCCTGAGGTGCCGTGTCTTTGCGCGTTATCCGCACGGGTATATCATTTACAAATAGATTCATGCCAGATAAACAGTCTTTTGATATTGCAAAAACATAAATAATTTCGAATGAATCAACCCCCAGAAACTATTGTGCTCTATTAGGGCCCGGATTATAAAAGTTTTCTTAAAATTGGTAAGGTTTTGTGAGAACCTTGTATGGTTGTACCTTTTACTTGCTAAGTATGATTAAAATTTATGAGAAAACTGCCCTTGAAGTTGCTTCGAAACTGCTTCAAATTGAGGCCATTAAAATAAATCACAAAACTCCATTCACCTGGAGTTCGGGTTGGAAATCACCGATATACTGCGACAACCGATTGGCGCTCTCCTATCCGGCCATAAGAACTTACATTAAAGAGAATCTGGCTAGTGCTATAAAACTGAATTACCCTCATGCCGAATGTATTGCAGGTGTTGCTACTGCTGGTATCCCACAAGGGGCACTCGTGGCTGATGAACTAGAGCTGCCATTCGTGTATGTGCGCCCAAAACCAAAAGAGCACGGCATGGGTAATCTCATTGAAGGAAAGATTGAAAAAGGACAAAAAGTGGTGTTGGTTGAAGATCTTATTTCCACCGGTGGCAGTTCTCTTAAAGCAGCTCAAGCCATGAAGGAAGCAGGCTTCAATGTAATTGGTATGGTTGCCATTTTCACCTATGGATTTGATGCCGCTGAAAAAAGTTTTGAAGAAGCAAAGATCCCTCTCACCTGCCTCAGCGACTTTAATCACATGTTACAGGAAGCTGTCACGAGCAATTACCTTGATGAAAATCAATTGATCTACGTGAAATCCTGGAGGCTGGATCCAGCCAACTGGAAGTAGTATTTCAACATTTTGAAAAGCGGCAACAAATATTCTATATTTCCTATCTATGAATTCATTCCAATACACCCTTCGCAATTCCATTGTAGCAGCTTTGGGAGGCTTTTTATTTGGCTTCGATACCGCTGTAATTTCAGGTGTTGAAACGGACATCCAACAACTTTGGGGATTAGACAAATTCTGGCACGGATTCACAGTTGCCTCTGCATTATTCGGTACCGTAGTAGGTGCTGCTTTGGCTGGTAAGCCAGCAGAAGTATACGGACGGAAGAAAGTACTTCAAGCAATTGGACTACTCTATTTAATTACTTCACTCGGTGCTGCCCTTACTCCATCATGGTCAATTTTTGTTGTGTTTAGATTTTTGGGTGGAATAGGTGTTGGCGCTTCATCTGTGGTTGGCCCTATGTATATATCTGAAATATCTCCCGCTCAAAACCGAGGCAGACTAGTTGCACTTTTCCAATTTAATGTTGTTGCCGGTATTTTGATCGCATTCATATCCAACTACCTTATTTACGGAACTATTGATGAATCATGGCGATGGATGTTGGGTGTACAGGCCCTTCCTTCGTTGATCTTTTTTGTAATGGTATTTGGTGTACCTGAAAGTCCACGGTGGTTGATAAAAATGAATCGCACAACAGAGGCTCGAGTTGTTCTCCAAAATATTGGAGAAGCAAAGCCCGATGATTCACTCAAAAAAATTCAGCAATCACTTACAGAAGAACAATCATTGGGTCATGAAAAATTATTTTCGAGCGCTTATAAGCAACCAATTTTATATGCTGTAGCGCTGGCCATGTTTAATCAACTCTCTGGTATTAATGCAATCATGTACTATGCTCCACGCATTTTTGAAATGAGTGGCATAGCAAAAGACACCGCACTTTTACAAGCCGTATCCATAGGCGCCACTAATCTTATTTTTACACTTCTGGCAATCTCTGTTATTGATAAGTTCGGTCGAAAAACACTTATGATTATTGGATCGCTGGGCATAGCCCTGTTTCTTGGGCTTACTGCTCGTTATTTTTATTTAGGTCAACAAGGTGGTTATGATGTAATGATTTATCTGATTGGATTCATCGCCTTCTTTGCATTTTCACAGGGTGCAGTGATCTGGGTATTTATTGCAGAGATTTTTCCTAACCGGGTAAGAGCCAAAGGTCAATCATTAGGAAGCTTTACTCACTGGGTCATGGCGGCAATCATCTCCCTTTCATTTCCAATTTTCGCTGAAGGAAGTAAATTGGGGGGTGCATTAGCCTTTTCATTTTTTACGGTGATGATGGTATTGCAATTCTTCTTTGCCTGGAAAGTAATGCCAGAAACAAAGGGAAAGTCATTAGAACAAATTCAACACACAATAGTACATTAAGGGTAAAACACAGTTGCTACAAACTGATAATAAAAAAATCCCGATCAATAGTAGATTGGGATTTTTTTTATAGGAAAGCTAAAATTAATTCTTACCCATCTTATCCATTTCCTTTTCGAAAGTTTCTTTAAACTTCTCATAATCATAATCAATCTTTAAACGCTCATCTTTTGAAAGTCGTTCGTTATATTTTGATACAAGCTCTTCTGCTGATAATTCAATAGCTACGTAGGTTTTGTATGTACCTTGATCAGTCTTCATCAGCTTCTCGCACTTTGTAACAATTCCAGAAAGAGTTTGATCTACAATTTCACGGTTCAAACTTTCGAAACGCTCCTCCACTTCTTCTTTATTATTCATCTCCCGTGAATTAACATAGTTGTCGGTCACTGTTTTTACTGTCGTATTAATAGCTTGTGCAAGCTCATTGCGTGCATTAGTCAAGGCCTTCTTTTTAGAGGTCACCTGATCCTGACTTTCGCCAATAGAGTTGGCGCGAAAGAACTTTGCCGTAGTGAAGTATTCAGAACCAGAACATGGAACTATAACTTCTTTTTCTCCAGAAGGGGCCTTCTCTTTTCCCTTACAGCCAGCTAGCAATGCGACTGCGGTTAATACTACTAAGGAAACATAATTTGAATTTTTCATAATCTATTTGGGTGTTTGGTTATGCAATTTAATTAAATGCAATTAATAGGCCAGTCTCATTTCATAGATTTTCTCAGGTGATTATCAATCAAATTTCGTCAAAAACAAAGTTTTATTGTAAAATAGTATTGAGTAATTCCGGCAGCTTTTCCTTCTCAAGTGTTTCCATTGATTTATTGTAAGCCTCCTGACTAGACCTCTCATAATCAAGACTGAAACCCTTTACACGATCAAGAGTAGTGGCATAAATTTCTTTATTGTCCTTCATGGTGGCCACCCGGATTACAGCAGTAACATACGTGATGTAAATGCTGCCAGACACCGCACCTTTTTCCGAGTTGGCATTCACATCCAGCAAAAGCTCAGCCCTGCTCTTGTCATCAGTAAATTCAAAACCGGAGTTCGCTAAATAATTTTTAATCTTATTGGTGAGCTGTTGATTTGACTTATCTAAACCCAAGCTTTTCTCAACAGAAGATATATACATGATCGGCCGTTGCACTCGCATCAATAGCGTTGCTTTGGGCACTACCATTTTTTTGACTATGAGTGGATATATTTCTGAACTACCCTGTCCTGCGAAACTCATCACATCAACTTTCACGGCAACGGTCTGTTCAATGTCTCTCGAACTGATCTTGGTTAATAAAATTTTTGTTCGACCTGTTTCATCCGTTTTATAAGTAGGAAAAACATCACCAGATCCCTTTTCAAAAGATGCTGTTAATGGAAGACCTGGAATTACTTTTTGGGAACTCTTGTCAATGGCCTTGGCAATCACTGATAATTCACTTTGTGCCAGCCTGCGGTTTAGCATAACTTCTTTAGGATCTAACGAGATGTCCATTTTATCTAGTAGTAACTGCATGCTTGCAATAATCTCATTGGTTAAGAGTATTTCCTTTCCTTCAAAATCAAGTCGGATAGGTTCGTCAAGATATTTTTCAATGGAGCGAAATCCTTGATAATAAAATCCCAATGCCAGAACCGGTTCAAAATTACGCTCCGCTTGTTTGGCTTTTGTAAAAAAATCAAGACCTAACGAAACTGCATTGCGCTTTTTCTGATCCTTAATCTCTTTGTATCGCTGTTTAGACAAGCGATAATAAACCCAATAATTACGTTCATCTTCCCAGGCTTCTACTTGCTCAAACTCTTCAATCTCATCAGCCGCTGTCGTTTGAATAATTTGCTCATATCGCTCCTGAAATTCTTTGTTAGCATCAAGTTGGCTCAAAACCGAGGTGGATGAAATATTCACTTTAATCTCTGAAACAAGATCCTCCAACGCACTACTTTTCGCTGATTGGATATAGTTATTTGATCCATCCTTGGTGCCATGCCCTATACCTACAAAATAACCAGGCTGAACCGGTTTAGCTGTTAACCACGCTGGCTTCAACTTAGGATCGGATTTCTGAGATGTTTTGATTGCAGAAGGGCTGCATCCAAAAACAATTAATAATATGATGATAATTAGCCGGTTCACAGTATAATTTATTTACAACGTTAAAGCGAATATACCATATCTGTGCCAAATCAGGGGTGTCCAGTATTTATTCTAAGTTGCAAATCAGAAAAATATCAATCCCTTGAATTTTTATATCTTTAATGGTGTAATGAATGAAAAAGTGAGCTATTAAAAAACCCTATTTCTTATCGTTTTTGCACCCTGTGGATTTCCTGTCAGGAAAATGTAAGTACCAACGACTTTACAGGAAATGAAACCACCTATGATTTACAATCTGCCTCGCAATACAATATTTCAGGTGTAGTTACTTTGAAGGAAAAAAGAGATGGAACAACCCAGGTGGTCGTAAAACTTACGGGCACTTCAGGAGAATCAAAACTCCCAGTCCATCTTCACCTTGGCGATATTTCGACACCCGGTGCAAATGTTGCCGCTTTGTTAAATCCAGTAAATTCTAAAACAGGAACAAGTGAAACCATTTTGAAACAGCTTGCCGATGAATCAGAAGTAACCTATTCAGATCTGATAAAATTAGATGCTTGTGTGAAGATCCATTTATCAGATGTAGGTGCAGAAAGAGATATTATTATGGCTGGAGGAAATTTCGGTGCATCGGTATCGAAAAGTATTGAGAATGGAAGAATGGGTTTGGTCCCGTGTAAAAGTGAGTAATCAATATTTCTTAATCATAAAAAAAACCCGAATACCTCCGGGTTTTTATTATTGACATCGAAGTTATTTATTCACCTCCACCAGCTTCAACCTGATACGAAGTTAGCATGGCAGAAAAATATTCGCGGTTCATGCGCGCAATATTAGTCACTTTAATTCCCTTAGGACATTCCGCTTCACACGCATAGGTATTGGTACAAGAACCAAACCCTTCCGCATCCATTTGTGCCACCATCCTTTCTACCCTTGTTTTTCTTTCAACTTGACCTTGAGGTAACAAGGCTAATTGAGAAACTTTTGCGCTAACAAATAACATAGCTGAAGCATTTTTGCAGGCTGCCACACAAGCTCCACAACCAATGCAGGCTGCAGCATCAAAAGCTTCCTCAGCTAAATTCTTTGGAATCGGTATCGAATTCGCATCCGGAACACCGCCTGTATTAACACTTACATAACCACCTGCTTGTTGAATACGCTCAAACGCAGTGCGATCAACCACCAGGTCTTTGATAACCGGAAATGGTTTAGCCCTCCAGGGTTCAATAGTAATAGTCTCACCATCCTTAAATGAACGCATGTGCAACTGACAAGCTGTTGTTTGCAAGGGACCGTGCGGATGACCATTAATGTATAAACTACACATTCCACAAATACCTTCACGGCAATCATGATCAAATGCAATAGGTTCTTCATTTTTCTTAGTCAGCTCTTCGTTCAACACATCGAGCATTTCAAGGAATGACATATCGGTCGAAACATGATTATGTTCGTAAATTTTGAACTCGCCTTTGCTGTCTTTGTTTTTTTGTCTCCAGACTTTTAACGTAATCTTCATAATTATTTATAGCTACGTTGAGTAAGTTTTACATTTTCAAATTTCAATTCCTCTTTATTAAGGGCTTCGGGTTGGCCATCGCCTTTATATTCCCAAGCTGCCACGTAAGCAAATTCATCATCTTTACGCAGTGCCTCACCTTCTGGAGTTTGAGATTCTTCACGGAAGTGACCACCACAAGACTCTGAACGATTAAGAGCGTCATCGACCATTAATTCACCTAACTCCAAAAAGTCAGCTACGCGACCTGCTTTCTCCAGCTCTTGGTTCAATTCATTAGAAGAGCCCAAAACATTAACATTTGTCCAGAATTCTGCGCGCAAATCCTGAATAATTTTCTTCGCTTTCTTTAGGCCTTCTTCGGTGCGTGACATACCGCAATACTCCCACATGGTAAGACCCAGTTGACGATGAAACTCATCCACCGTCTTCTTACCCTTTATACTGATTAATTTATTGACGCGGTCGTTCACTCCATCCATCGCTTCCTTGAAGGCAGGGTGATCTGTTCCAACTTTATCATTCCAACCGATTGTTGCCAGGTAATCACCAATGGTATATGGAATTACAAAATAGCCATCTGCCAATCCTTGCATCAAGGCAGAAGCTCCT
This sequence comes from Cytophagales bacterium, assembly GCA_031416795.1. Lineage (GTDB taxonomy): Bacteria > Bacteroidota > Bacteroidia > Cytophagales > Cyclobacteriaceae > ELB16-189. Next base: position 34,876 of record JANOUH010000383.1, read on the forward strand.
AAACGGTTGGCACCATGATCAGAGAAATTACACTCACCCAATGCATACAACCCTGGCACTGATGTCATCAGATTGTAATCAACCCAAAGTCCGCCCATGGTATAGTGAACAGCTGGGTAAATCATCATCGGGCCTTTATAAGGATTTTCTCCTGTGATCTGTGCATACATATCAAAGAGGTTACCATACTTAGCTCTGATTGTATCTTCTCCAACACGTTTAATAGCATCGGTAAAGTCTAGGAACACCGCCAGACCTGATCCTACTCCTCGGCCTTCATCACATACTTGCTTCGCATTTCGCGAAGCCACATCTCGCGGAACTAGGTTACCGAACGAAGGATATTTTCTTTCCAAAAAATAATCCCTTTCAGATTCAGGAATATTGACAGCATCTTTTGATTTCAATCCTGGCATTGCATTTTTCGGCACCCATACACGGCCATCATTACGTAATGACTCAGACATCAATGTAAGTTTTGATTGGTGTGTTCCTGTTACTGGAATGCAAGTTGGGTGAATCTGCGTAAAGCAAGGATTTCCAAAAAACGCACCCTTTTTATGAGCACGCCATATGGCTGACGTATTACATCCTTTGGCGCTTGTTGAAAGATAAAAAACGTTGCTATAACCACCTGTGCACAAGACCACAACATGAGCGCTGTGTGACTCAACCTTTCCTGTAACCAAATCGCGAGTGATGATGCCTCTGGCCTTTCCATCTACAACCACCACGTCCAGCATCTCACAACGGGTATACATCTTAACTTTTCCGTTTGCTATTTGTCGGTTAAGCGCGCCATAGGCACCCAACAACAACTGCTGTCCCGTCTGACCTCGGGCATAAAAGGTTCTTGAAACCTGGGCACCACCAAATGATCGGTTCGCTAAAAGTCCACCATATTCCCTGGCAAAAGGAACTCCTTGCGCAACGCACTGATCAATAATACTTACGCTGGTTTCGGCCAAGCGATACACATTCCCTTCGCGTGCCCGATAATCTCCACCTTTAACTGTGTCATAGAAAAGGCGATACACACTATCACCATCATTCTGATAATTCTTTGCTGCGTTTATACCACCTTGAGCCGCAATACTGTGTGCTCTGCGTGGACTATCCTGGTAGCAAAATGCTTTTACATTGTATCCTAATTCACCAAGTGAAGCGGCAGCAGATGCTCCAGCTAATCCTGTACCGACTACAATCACGTCATACTTTCTTTTGTTGGCAGGATTTACAAGCTTCAAATTGAATTTATGCTTTGTCCATTTTTCCGCTAAAGGTCCTTCCGGAATTTTTGAATCGAGCTTCATGATTTATGATTAAATATTTTAAAAACTATTCGATGAAAGATTAAACAAAAAACATCCTGATGGGAATCCAAGCAAAAAGCGCTGGAACAATGATGGCGAATGCTTTACCTACAAAGTTTATAACAGGATTGTACTTCATATGGTTTAAGCCAAGTGTTTGAAAAGCACTGGCGAAGCCATGCCACAAGTGAAAGCCAAGCGCTCCCATGCAAAAAACATAAAGTGCTACATACCAGTCCACTTTAAACCAACGAACCACCTCTCCATATAAATCTTTCACTTCCTTACCATCATAAGTTTGTGTCGGAATGCTTCCGAAATGGGCTTCGGCATAAAAGTGACGAATATGCATCACCAGGAAGATTAAAATAATCGTACCTAATATACCCATGTTGCGGGATGTCCACGCAGATTTTTTAGGCGTGATTGCGTAACTCACCTCACCGCGGGCCTGTCTGTTTTTTCTCGAAAGAAGAATTGCCCAAATGATGTGGATCAGAATCAGCGCAAAGTTTCCTTTAGAGATAAACTGAATCAGAGGGTTGGTACCCATGAACTCAGCATAGGTATTGAATGATTTACCACCATCATCTTTTAGCAATTGAAGATTCCCGGCAAGATGAACTGTAAGGAACATAATCAAGAAAAGACCGGTAAGTGCCATGAGCACTTTTCTTCCAAGCGAACTTGAAAAGAGATCAAGAAACCATTTCATGTTTAAATAATTGTTTGTTTAAGGTCACACGAAATCTGCTAGCCAGATTGTTATCGATTTTGATAAACATGGCAAACGAAGACTTCATAATATAAAATTGAGATGAATATTTGAATAGAACCAAAAATACTTCTCAAAGCTATACCAAACAATTATGAATGGTATTTAAACTATTTCTAATTAGAGAGTCATGTTTGTGTTTAAATTCTTTTAAGAAAAATCTACAGAGTTTCAAACAACATTACAATCAGAGTAATTACAGTTAACATAATCAAAAGGAACCATTCCCTCTTTACAAAAATCACAACAGGTTTAAATAACTTTTTCATTTTATTTTCTATGGATGATCCCAACAGTTCAAAATAACGTCCAATCCCATAAATAATTGATTTATAAATAATTAGTTAATTCCTTATTAAGAATCAATCCCAATTTTGGATTTAATACCACTATTGGTACAATCTGGAAGTGATCCGGATTCCCTATTTTTACGAATAACCACTATCATATCCATTCATGTACCTGATTTTTGACACGGAGACCACCGGCATACCCAGAAATAAAACAGCACCACTCACCGATTCAGAAAACTGGCCCAGATTAGTGCAGCTTGCCTGGCAACTTCACGACAAAAAAGGAAAACTGATTTCTCAGCAGAACTATATTGTTAAACCCGAAGGGTTTGATATTCCATTCAAAGCAGAACAAGTTCACGGCATTTCAACCAAAAGGGCTTTTGAGGAAGGTTATGATTTAAGGACAGTGCTTGATTACTTCTTGCAAGATGTTAGCAACACACAAGTACTGGTTGGTCACAATATTGAATTCGATATTAATATCATCGGAGCTGAGTTTGTCAGGCAAGCCATTGAAACTGAAAAAATTCTTGCATTAGAAAAAATTGATACCGGACTTGTCTCCATCGAGTTTTGTCAGTTACCCGGAGGAATGGGCGGCCGTCTAAAAATGCCCCGACTGACTGAACTCCATGAAAAGCTCTTCGGAAAAAGTTTTGAAGATGCGCACGATGCTTCATATGACGTAGCAGCCACAGCTCGTTCATTCTTTGGACTTATCACTAAGAAAGTAGTTAATCCTTTTGATAGCACCCTGTACGAAGATATTGAATATGAAGAGCCAAACCTTGAGGCCGGCAATTCATCCAAACGGGAAAAGAAAAAACAAATCACTTATCCTGGATCTGGTACAGAGACGCTGATTGATAAACCATTCTGTCACCTTCATTTACATACACGATTTTCCGTTCTTCAGGCTACTCCTGAAATCGGAGATCTGATCGCAATCGCAAAAGCACAAGGCATGCCGGCTGTTGCCATAACGGATTTCGGCAACATGTATGGCGCATTCAAATTTGTAAGTGAAGCACTGAAACATCAAATCAAACCCATTGTAGGTTGTGAATTCTTTATCGCAGAAGAACGCAAGAAATTAAAATTTACAAAAGACAATCCGGACAAGAGATATCAACAAGTACTTCTGGCAAAGAACAAAACAGGCTATCACAATATTGCTAAACTTAGTTCTATTGGCTTTATCGAAGGCCTTTACGGAATTTATCCACGCATCGACAAAGAACTGGTTACTCAATATAAAGAAGGGATCATTGCCACCACCGGTGGACTTCATAGCGAAATTCCTTATCTTATCTTAAACGTGGGTGAGCGCCAGGCGGAAGAAGCATTTGCCTGGTGGCATTCACAATTTGGAGAAGACTTCTACATTGAATTGAATCGACACAGCATGCGTGAAGAAGATAGGGTGAATGAGACGCTCCTTCGCTTTGCGGAAAAGTATAATGTGAAATACTTTGCTGCCAATGAATGCTTCTACCTGAAGAAGGAAGAAGCCAACGCTCACGATGTTTTACTCTGTATTAAAGAAGGAGAATTCAAATCAACACCTATTGGTGAAGGTCGCGGCACACGTTACGGACTTCCCAACACAGAATTCTATTTCAAGACACAGGAAGAAATGAAATCACTGTTTCATGATCTTCCACAAGCTATTGAAACCATCAGCGAAATCATCAATAAAGTTGATTCGTATGAACTGAAGCGAAATGTGCTACTCCCCAAGTTTGATATTCCCAAAGAGTTTGAAACAGAAGATGAGTATCTGAAATACCTTACATATAACGGAGCCAAAAAAAGATATCCAGAACTGTCAGCTGAAATTAAAGAGCGCATTGATTTTGAATTAGAGACTATCAAGAAGACGGGTTACCCGGGTTATTTTCTCATCGTACAGGATTTCACTTCGAAGGCCAGAGAAATGGGTGTGTCGGTTGGGCCTGGTCGTGGTTCGGCTGCAGGCTCCGCGGTTGCTTATTGCATTGGTATCACCAACGTTGATCCGATAGCTTATGATTTACTGTTCGAGCGTTTTCTAAATCCAGATCGTGTGTCCCTTCCCGATATTGATATTGATTTTGACGATGAAGGTCGTGATAAAGTATTGGATTATGTGATTCAGAAATATGGACACAACCAGGTAGCGCAGATCATTACGTATGGTACAATGGCAGCAAAGTCATCTATTAAAGATTGCGCACGTGTCATGGAACTGTCACTCGCTGATGCAAACTCGCTGGCCAAGTTAGTACCTGAACGGCCAGGCACATCATTGGAAAAAGCATTTGAAGAAGTAAAAGAGTTAAATGAAATCAAAAAAGGCACTGACCTCAAAGCACAAGTACTCAAGCAAGCAATTATTCTGGAAGGCTCTCTTCGTAACACAGGAACACACGCTTGTGGTGTGATCATTACTCCGGATGATCTCACGAAGTTTGTACCGGTATCAACTGCGAAAGATTCAACCATGTTGGTAACGCAATTCGACAACAGTGTTGTTGAAAGTGCAGGTATGCTGAAGATGGACTTTCTGGGATTAACCACCCTTACCATTATAAAGACGGCATTAAAAAATATTAAGAAGCGCCATGGAATTGTTATTGATATCGATACGATTCCGTTAGACGATCAGAAGACCTACCAACTTTATCAGCGAGGCGAAACTACCGGAACATTTCAGTTTGAATCGGACGGTATGCAAAGTTACTTGCGTGGATTGAAGCCCGATAAGTTTGATGACCTCATCGCGATGAACGCGTTGTATCGTCCTGGCCCAATGGAATACATTCCCAATTTCATTGCTCGTAAACATGGTCGCGAACCGATCAAATATGATTTGGCGGTGATGGAGGATAACCTGAAAGACACATACGGAATTACGGTGTATCAGGAGCAGGTGATGTTGCTTTCACAAAAGCTTGCCAACTTCTCGAAAGGTGATGCCGATGTGCTGCGGAAAGCCATGGGTAAAAAGCAGAAGGAGGTGTTGGATAAAATGAAAGACAAATTCATTACCGGTTGTAAAACCAATGGCCATAATGGAGTCATCGCAGAAAAAGTGTGGAAAGACTGGGAAGCCTTCGCACAATATGCATTCAACAAATCTCACTCCACGTGCTATTCTTTAGTTGCCTATCAAACTGCCTACTTGAAAGCTAACTACCCTGCCGACTACATGGCAGCGGTATTGACACATTCTCAAAATAACCTGGATAACATTACTTACTTTATTGAGGAATGTAGAAAGCAGGGAATTGAAGTACTTGGTCCACACGTAAATGAATCAGGTGTTTTCTTTGAAGTAAATAAGAAAGGAGAAATTCGTTTTGGATTAGGTGCTATTAAAGGTGCCGGTGAAGCTGCAGTCGAAGCCATCATTGCAGAACGTGATGCCCACGGGCCTTACAAAGATATATTCGAATTCGCGAAGCGATTAAGTCAACGCTCTGTCAACAAGAAAACTTTTGAGTGTCTTGCTTTATCAGGAACGTTCGATTGCTTTACAGAATACCATCGCAGGCAATACATCACCGGCAAAGAAGGAGACTTATCGCTGACTGAAAAAGTAATTCGCTATGCAACCAAAATGCAGCAAGATGCTCTAAGTGCGCAGGCAAGTTTGTTTGGTGGATCAACAGGCACCGCTATGCCACCACCTAAAATTGATGCCATAGAGCCATTCAGTGAAATTGAAAAACTTCACTTCGAAAAAGAAGTAGTGGGTGTTTACATCTCAGGGCATCCCTTGGATAATTTCAAATTTGAGATGGATGCGTTCTGCACGACATCATTAACAACACTAAACGATATCGAAGCGCTTGAAGGTAAAGAATGTAAGGTAGGTGGAATTGTTTCTGCTGTTGAACACAGAATGACCAAGACGGGAAGGCCATTCGGTAAGCTCACCATGGAAGACTATAGCGGTAAATTTGAGTTTATGTTATGGAGTGATGATTACCTCAAATTCAAATCATTCCTTATGCCAGGGCTCTTCCTATTTGTAGAAGGAAACGTAGTGAAGAAAGCCTGGGGTGAACAAAATCTTGAATTTAAAATCCGAAACATAGATTTGCTTAATGAGCTTGCTGGAAAAAAAGTTCAGGGTATTGCACTACGGTTTTCTTTTGATCTTGTCAACTCAGACTTTAACAGCGCCATCGAAAAACTTTGCAAGAAGAATACAGGTAATTCAAACTTCAGGTTATACTTGAGTGATCCCACCGAAGGTCTTCAGGTTGAATTACTTGCCCGCACGTGTCGGATAAAAGTGAGTAACGATTTTATCAGAGAACTGAAGAAATATGGTGAGGTTGGTATCATCACTGATAATGGTGTTGTGCGTTGGCTATCAGAGAACATTGCCAAAGCAGCACCGGCAGAAAAAACCGAAATTGGAACAATTTCGTCTACCTTTGTGTTGGAACCTGTAGATTAACCAAAACACTTTAATCATATATATCATGGGTAAAACTCTAGAATTAAACGACTCTAATTTTGATGCGGCTATCAACAGCGATAAGCCAGTACTAGTTGATTTTTGGGCAGAATGGTGCGGCCCTTGCAAAATGATCGGTCCGTTAGTTGAAGAACTGGCTGGCGATTATGAAGGCAAAGCTGTAGTGGCCAAGTTAAACGTGGATGAAAATCCGCAGGTAACAGCCCGCTTTGGCGTTCGCTCAATTCCTACTTTGTTATTATTTAAAAATGGTCAGGTAGTAGATAAGCAAGTTGGCGCGGTGCCTAAATCTGTTCTTTCGCAGAAGCTTCAGGCTCAGGTAGCCTAATCAATATTCTTTCAATGAAAAGCCAGTACATGAATCACGTACTGGCTTTTTTATTTTAGTTAAACCAAGCTGTAGCATTACAAAAGTCAGTTGGCTTACTATATGAATAGGTGTCTCTTACTTTATATGAGAACTGTATCTCATCTCCATAAAAAGTACCTATACCCTCTATTTCGTATCCATCAACAATCTGTCGCGATATATAAATCTTATCGGAAACAACCGTTGCTCTCACGTTTACATCAGCATTATAAAAGTTTTCAATGATCACATCATCATAACTTCCTGATTTACGGATGTAGATAGAAAATTGTGTATAGTCATTATATGTCTGACTGTGTTCCTCAACCTGATAAGAACCTGTTACCCGATCACGATCGTGATAAATTGGTTCAACGATGATGACATCACAGGAAGTAAGAACAACCACCAAGGCGAATAGAATTACTTTCGTTTTCATATCTGTACGTGTTTGTCAGATAGAATACAACTGAGATGCCAATTCAATAAAATCAACTTTGGTAGTTATGCCAGAATAGAAAATCTGGCGCTTTCAGGTTGGATAAAAATGAAACCGTCCCACCCTGACAAGTCGGGGCGGGACGGAGTGAGCTTAAAAAAATGGGTTAAACTCAGTTTAAAAAATAAGGCACTCCGGCACCGGCAAAAAATATTTACCACCAACAACCACTACGAATGGAGTAAAAACCAGTCGTGCCGGACATGCCATGTCTTTAATCTACATTATCATGTAAAAATTTATTGTTACCCAGTAGACTGTTGTCATCATTCAAACTATAACGTGAGATGTGTGACTCAGAAGAATGAGGAACATTATCCATCTTCACACCCCTGCGCAAATAGGCTGGTGCTTCCCACTTCTGTTTGAACTCATCCTTAGTCATTTCTTGAGTCTTGCCTTTTTTCAATTTTTCTCTGCGCTCCTTTGCTTGTTGCTCAAGACGCTCTTTGGTTCTTCTGTATTCCATAAGTCCATCTTCGTTTATTACCTGGTCTTCTGAAACTCCTTTCCCTAATTCAAAATCATCTTCTTCCTCTCTGAAAAGATTATCCTCATCTTCAAATTGACTATCATCGAAAGATTTAGTTTCATCTTGGTTGGCTATAGGAAACTCAACCGTTCTTTGAGTAAAAACTTCTTCCTCAAACAAAGAAGTATTCTTTTGTGTGTTAGACTCTTCAAACTTTTGAACAACCTCTTCTTCATTCTGTTGAGCAGGTTGCTCTTCGCTTCTTACTTTAAGTTCAATTTCCTGATGACGCTGATTTACAGAATTATCAACTGAACCAAACAAGGGTATCTGAGTGCGATCCAGTTCATGCACTTTTTTCTCTTCCTTCTTCTTCACTAATCTTCCTTCAGAAAAGAATCCGGTGGCGATTACGGTTACCCGAATGCGGTCGGCTAATCCTGAATCCACACCATGACCAAAAATTACTTCTGCATCATCCCCAGCTTGTGCCTGAATATATTCAGTGATGGTAGAAAGTTCATCCATTTGCAACTCCGCTTCTTCACCCGATATAATGGAAAGCAGAATTTTCTTGGCCCCCATAATATCTTTATTATCCAACAAAGGTGATGCAAGAGCTTGCTGTGCTGCCTTGATGGCACGATTATCTCCGCGTGTTTCCGAAGAGCCCATGACCGCAGCGCCCGCATTTAACATGACCGTGCGCACATCCTGAAAGTCAACGTTCACGTAACCTGCCAGCGTAATAATTTCAGCAATACCCTTTGCGGCTGTCGTTAGAATATTATCCGCTTCACCAAAGGCTTGTCCGATCGATAAGTTTCCGTAAATCTCCCTTAACTTATCATTCAATATAATGAGCACCGTATCACAACTTGAACGGAATGCATCGATCCCTAATTCTGCCTGCGACAATTTCTTTTTGCCTTCGAAGGAGAAAGGAACGGTAACAATACCTACCGTAAGGATGTCCATATCCTTTGCAATTTTTGCAATGACAGGGGCTGCACCTGTGCCAGTGCCACCCCCCATACCTGCAGTAACAAACACCATCTTAGTGCCTACCAACATTTCGCGAATCTGCTCTTTACTTTCAATCGCAGCTGCGCGGCCTACTTCCGGATTGGCTCCACATCCAAGACCTTCGGTCAGGTTAACACCGAGTTGCAATTTGTGTGGAACAGGGCTGCTGTTCAGCGCTTGTAAATCCGTATTGGCAACCACAAACTCGACATCCTTGATGCCTTGCTTATACATGTGGTTCACTGCATTGCTACCTCCACCTCCAACACCAATTACTTTAATAATTGACTTATGATGTTTTGGGAGATCAAATTTGTATCCTATTATTGGTTCAAACATGACAATTGTTATTTAGTGGTTGATCAATATTCGTTTTTGCCATCAAGATCATCAATCAATAATCCTTTTGTTTTTGTTAAGATGCTGGAGAAGAAATCGGAAGTCGGATTTGACTTTTGTTTTTTCACCACCTTCACATTCTTCTGATGTTCTTTTGCTTCCTTGTATCGTTCATCGCGTTCATCCAATGAGCGAAATCCTGATAATACAAGACCTACTGCGGTTGCATACATCGGACTCTTCACGGCCTCCATCTTGCTTTTTCCAAGATGCTCGTTGGGATATCCAATGCGTGTGTCCATACCCGTCATATATTCTACCAACTGTTTTAGGCAACTGAGTTGAGAGCCTCCACCGGTGATTACTATACCACCAGCGAGGCGATTTTCATATCCTGAATTAATAATTTCAGTATGAGCCATTTCGATGATCTCCTCCATGCGCGCCTGAATAATGCCAGATAGATTCTTTACCGAAATCTCTTTTGCCGTTCTGTTTCTGATTCCAGGAATTGAAACAATATCATTCGGGCTAGCTTCTTCAGCGATGGCTTTTCCAAAGCGAGTCTTCAATTGCTCAGCCTGCTTTGCCATTACCGAAAGACCATGCTGAATATCTGTGGTTAAAATATTTCCCCCGAACGGAATCACAGCAGTATGACGAATGATATTATCATGGAATACTGCAATGTCTGTGGTGCCACCACCGATATCAATCAAACAAACCCCTGCTTCTTTTTCCTCTTCACTAAGTACAGCAAGACTGGATGCTAACGGTTCGAGAATGAGATCTTCGATTTCGAGTCCACCTCGTCTCACACATTTATTAATATTATTGATCGCACTTGTCTGTGCCGTGATGATATGGAAATCTGCTTCCAGCTTTACACCACTCATACCTACCGGGTCTTTGATTCCTTCTTCGTAATCAACGATGTAATCCTGCGGCATCACGTGAATGATCTCACTGCCAGGAGGAATAACGATGCGATACATATCTTCGGTGAGACGATTCACATCTTCGATGCTTACTTCATCTTCATTTGAACTGCGAGTAATACTTCCATGGTGAATTGAGCTGCGGATATGCTGCCCGGCAATACCCACATTAACCAACCCAATGTCGATGCCCGACATATCGCTGGCTTCCTTCACGGCTTTCTCAATAGCAAAAACAGTTTTGTCAATATTCGTGACAATGCCCTTGATCACACCTTCTGATTCTGCTTTGCCCATGCCAAGCACTTCCAGTTTTCCAAATTCATTTTTGCGGCCCACGATGGCGCAGATCTTGGTCGTTCCAATGTCAAGACCTACAACAATTTTTTCGTTTTCCATGGTCATTATTCTTTGTTAGTGGTTGTTACTCTTTTCTATGTTTAAAAAATATATCTATCTATTCTGCTATAATTTGTCCTTCGTATTCAAGATTCACTCTCTCATATCTTGTCCATCCGCGCTGAGGAAGAATCTCCTTATAAAAAATCATTAACTTCTTAAACTTCGCTTCAAAATTTTCAGCCCTGCCAAATTCCACTCGTTGACCAGTAACCTGGGGATAGATTGTAATTTTTCCATTATTACTTATATCCAACTGTGCAATCTGTGCTTTCCAAAAATCGTCCTCATTGATGAACTCAATCATCTCTTTTAGTTGCAGCCCTTCTTCTGATTTAGAAAGGTCTTCGTCTTCTAATAGCCATTTCACAAACGGTCCGCTTATCAAAATGACCCGCGAAGTATACTTTTCAGAAACCGGCATGATCACTCCATCTTCTGCGATGTAAGCATCTGGAGCATCGGACTGAACAATGCGTGCAATGGGTCTTCGTAACTCCACATTCACAATCAGGTTGCCTTTCAGATCTCCAAATAATTCAGCGTCCAGAATGTGTTTGTCGTACTTTATCTTCCTCTCAATAGTCTTCAGATCGATACGATCAATACCAACGCCTCTAATACTTTGCCCGCTGCCTTCCACCAACTTCATCACATCAGCTTCATCCAGAAAATGATTTCCGTGAAGGTTATCCAATTCAATCACGATATCCTTGCAAACAGAACCTCCTTGCTTGCGCTCACTGAAGGCAATCAAAAACGAAATCGCCAGCAGCGAAACCGCTACTTTAATTTCCCTTCGAATGTTCAGTTTCCACTTCATATTACTTCTTATTCAAAAGTTCTTTAATTGGTTTCACAAACGTGTCTATGTCACCTGCACCAACCGTAGCTAACACTTCAATGTTTAATATTGCCAGTTTTTGAAGCAGGTCATCTTTTCCGCAGCGAATTTTCACCGGACTCGTAATGTCTTTAAAAAGCATATCCGAAGTAACTCCCGGAATAGGTTCCTCCCGCGCTGGATAGATGTCCATCAACAGAACTTCATCCGCCAGGCTTAAACTCTTTGAAAAGCCTTCTGCGAAATCTCTGGTACGCGTGAACAAGTGAGGCTGAAATACAACTGTAATTTTCTTGCCCTTATACATCTCCTTCAATGATGTAAGGAACGCTTCAATCTCCGCGGGATGATGCGCGTAATCATCGATGTACACGAGGTCATCCTTCTTGATAATAAACTCAAACCTCCTTTTCACACCTTTGAAAGAAAGTAATGCTTCGCGAATCACTTTCTCATCAACGCCCAATTTCAAAGCAACCAAGGTGGCTGCGATGGCATTTTCCATATTATGAAAACCGGGGACACCGAGCTGTATTTTCTCCATCGTCTTTTCCAAGCCGATAAGATCAAACTCAAAAAATCCGCCTCTGGCGGTTATATTGCCGGCTAAAAATTGTCCCCGGCTCATGCCATATGTAGTCGTGTGCACATGCGGGGCCTCATTGGCAAGCATGGCAATCGACTCATGTATAATCAGATTTCCACCTTTGTTAATCTGACTAATAAATTCTTTATATGAACTCAACATCTGCAAGTGATCTCCATAGATGTCCAGGTGATCCGCATCGGCTGAAGTAACTACGGCAGTGTGAGGAAATAGTCTCAGGAAAGAGCGATCAAACTCATCGGCCTCAGCAACAACAATCGTTTTGTCATTCACCTCTCCAAGCATCACCAAGTTAGAATTGTAGTTGGCCGTGATGCCTCCCAGGAAAGCAACCATGTCCTTCTTTGCGGATTTAATAATGTGAGCAATCAAAGATGAAGTAGTAGTCTTACCGTGCGTGCCGGCTACGGCAACTGTTTTATAATTCTTGGTAAGCAATCCTAATACTTCGGAGCGCTTAAGAATAGTGAAACCCTTCTCCTTCAGATAAGCATGTTCCACATGATTCTTTGGAATAGCCGGAGTGAATATGACCAACGTTTTCTCTTTACTGATGTAACCCGGCATAAATTCGATACGATCTTCGAAATGAATCTCCATACCTTCTTCCAGCAATTCATGCGTGAGTGGCGTAGGTGTTTTATCATAACCCGCCACACGCAATCCTTTATGCTTGAACCATCGTGCTATTGCACTCATACCAATTCCACCAATGCCGAGAAAATAAATACTATCGTATTGATCTAGTTTCATGCTCATTGAATCAATTTTTC